>JAGUUY010000141.1 GCA_020063185.1 Bacillota bacterium | reverse complement strand
GGTGAAAAGGGAGATACAGGTGATACAGGGCCAATGGGGCCTCAAGGGCCGCAGGGCGATAAGGGTGATACAGGTGAGCAGGGGCTACAGGGTATCCAGGGTAAAACCGGGCCTCAAGGGCCGCAGGGTCCACAAGGTCCAGCAGGTCCCCAGGGTCCGCAGGGTGAAAAGGGCGACAAGGGTGATACAGGTGAGCAGGGGCCAGCGGGAACCGTTGATGCTGAGACTTTAAACTCAATACTCGCAAGAATTACTGCTTTAGAAACAAAAGTAAATGACCTGGAGACGGCAAATGCTAACCTGGTTACTAGAGTCAGTGCCCTGGAGAATCTGTTGGCCGGCGTTTCCCGAATAGAGTTTGGAGGCTACCCCACCATACGCTTCAGCGGGATGAATGTGCAGATTGTTAACGGTACTGGTCGTACATGGGATACAGAGAACGGACTGGGCAACCTTATTGTCGGTTATAATGAATCCAGGATTAGCGGTCCTGATGTGAGATCGGGCTCACACTATGTTATTGTTGGTGCAGCGCAAAATTACAGTAGTTATGGTGGAATATTGGCAGGCTGGAACAACACGGCCAGCGGGGGTTTCGCTTCGGTCTTAGGCGGCTGGAACAACACGGCCAGCGGGGCTTTGGCTTCGGTCTTAGGCGGCAGTGACAACAAGGCCGAAGCCCAGTATTCTACAGTCTTAGGCGGCACTTTTAACAAGGCCAGTGGATATCTTTCTACAGTCTCCGGCGGCTTTAAAAACACAGCCAGCGGAAATTCCTCTTCAATATTGGGCGGTTATGAAAGAACGGTAGATACGTCATACGGCATATACCCACCAAGCCCGTGATAAGCTTGGCATGAGCGTCGCGTACTGTCGTCCACCCTCGTTCCTGCTGTGGTTTGGGACGGAGGCGCCGGGACGGTCAGATTACTACACAAAATGATGCCAACATTAGCGGACATAAATGGGCGTATTACAAGCCCCTGGGATTAACTCCCCTCCCAGGGGTTTTTACTTTGCCCAGTCGGGGAAATCCGGTGCCACAGGAAAAAAGGGGACAGGCTACTTTTTAAAGGTTTGGTGGGGATGCGATACCATCGAGAAACCGAATGCCCGGGAAGTCAACTTGTTATAGCCGCCGGCGATTGTCCGTAAGGTGCGCTCTATGAAGGGCCGTCAACGCCGACACGGCGAAGACTCGGCTAAGCGAACAGGCGTGCGCATCGTGCCCGCGTTAAAGACAAAGGTTCGATAGACGGATAGTTCCTCCAATAATCCCAAGCGTCGAATAGAAGAATAGTATCGGCTCTATAAGCGCGCCGTGGTTCGCTCCGAGGCGAGCCGATGTCGCGTCGGCATGGAATACTGCGCGGCGGTGGACATACGCCGGAAGGCTCCCCCGGAGCGGGTATACCACACCAAGTCTTTTAATATCTCGCCGCCTTTTACGACCAGAGGGGAATCGCGAATTTGTTTTCCAGTATTGAAATAGGTGACAGGCTAACGATGAGGCGAAATTATTATGGGCTGAATTTTGGCGGGTTTCTGAGCCAACCCTTAAGCTTGCCATATAGGATCATTTTGTCAAAAAGGCTTAGTTCTTCATGAACAAAGTCTATCAGCATTTTCCTCAGGCCGTCCATCGTGGTTATTACCTGAATATGCTCAATATGAGCCTTTAACATACTCTGTATACCCGTGAACAACAAGCCGAAAATAAACCGATCCTGCAATATACCGCTTGTGGAGGGGGTGTTAACGGACTTGGGAGGTCTTTCCGGTAACGGTATTTTCAGCTTATTCATTTCCGCCTCTAACTTATCAACCTGCCGTTCAAGGGTATTAAACAAGCCTTTGCTCAGGATCAGCTTCAAATCTACATCGTGAGCAAAGTTTTGAACGATTTGTGTGAATTCGATAGCGTTATACCTGGAAACTAATTCGTCCCATAAAGCGGAGACTTCCAGTACATCAGCAACAATTGGGTTAGCTGTTTCGGGTCTTCCTATATGGATATCTCCGATTTGCACCAAGAATAACGCATCCTCAGTATTTAGGATTTGACTTATCTATATTTTTGGTAGAATCCCAAGAGGAAATACACTACAATTAGAAAGTACAAAGCGAAAGCTTCCTTCAAAGTTGGAGTTGCCCCGGTTCAGTGGACTCTTCACAGCTTTGATTTCACGCTATAGCAAGCTGTTTCTACAAATGCCACCTCCTTTCGAACTCGTCCGGGCTTAGATACCCCAGAGACCAGGGGGTGCCTGGCACCTAACTTATTAACATATTTTAGTTTGCCGGCGTTTTGTCCACAAAGGCGCGCTCTACGGAGGGCCGTGAATGGGTTTGGGGATCGGCTGATTTGACCGGCGTGTCCCTAACCTACAACAAGGAGGTTCTTCGGTCGAACAGGCTCAAAACGTAGGCGGTAATCAGGCCGTATATCAGTGATCCCACCAGAGTCTCAAGAGCCGAATTGGGTGGAACGGCGGTAAATGCCGGCAACCTGCTTGCGGTGCCGAAAGCCATCAGAAATACCCACAGGGCTATGCCGAAAAAAAGACCCTTCAAAAGATAATACTTACTGGTAAACTTGGAGAGAAAATAGGCGAATACCATGCCAAACACCAGCCCTATACTGACGTGCGTGACGAACCCCATCACGAAAGCCAACGGTCCCTTGTAGTCTTTGAACATGATGAGTGAACGGGCAAAGTCTACATATATAGTCTGTGCGAGCCCAAGTGCTTTTACTCCCAAACTAAAGACAAATTGAACCGAAGCCCCTATTGCTCCTGCCGTACCGCCGGCGACCATTCTGTCCTGCATGCAAGAATTAACCCCTTTGTTTGCTGTTAGATTTAGCTTGCGGAAACGGAAAACGTTTTATGCCGCAAAGGCGGTATCCATATTGTGCTCTGGAACTGCATTTCATTAACTCCACCCGGCCAAACTACATGAGAGGTGAGCAGTCGGATTTCCGCGCGGCCGCAATAATCCTGAATTTGGGAATCCGGCCGGTTTCATGGACATAATCCTCCGCGGTCTGATTGCCGGGGTAACCGCAGCCGCTGTTTACACAATTATCAACTTGGCGCTTTTCTTAACGGGCGTCGTACCATCCACGCTGACGCATTATTCAGCGGTATTGGTAATGCCGCCGGGGACGCCGGTGACTGCTCTCGCGCTGACTATGGGCGCATTCGCGGATATTGCTACAGGTTGGTTTGCGGCAGTCATTATAGCCTTTGTCCTCAGTTGGACAGGCCGGGACCACGCCTGGCTGAAGGGGTTGGGTACAGGGGGAGTATTATGGATAGTGCACGTTAGCTTCATTCCTGCCGTTGTTCCCAGGGTCTTTAGCACCCTACCCCCGTCGATGGTAGTGGCGTCCCTGGTTTTATCGCTTCTTTGGGGGTTGATTACCGGCCTTATCCTGCAGTACCTGCCGGAGCAGCGCCGGCAGCCCCTGCACTCAGATTAACAATTCTGCCGGATGAAAAGCAGTGGGCCAAGATTTCACGCTTGATTCCTTTGCATACCTACGTCCCAAAAACCTAAATTCTCCACTACAACCTGTAAGACTGACGCAAAATATGATAATATCATTTAAAACTATTAAATATGGACAAGGAGAAAGATGACACGCTCATTTGAAGAACTTGGATTAAAGCCGGAACTGTTGCGCGCGGTCAATGACCTGGGCTTCGAAAGTCCGACGCCGATCCAGGAGAAAGCCATTCCGGTGGCCCTCAGCGGGTGTGATATTCTCGGGCAGGCCCAGACCGGCACCGGTAAAACCGCCGCTTTCGGCTTGCCGATTCTTAACAAGATAGTTCCCCGCGGCGGCCTCCAGGCGCTCATCATCTGTCCCACCCGGGAGTTAGCGGTTCAAGTAGCTATGGACCTCACAAACTTCGGGCGCTACCTGAGAATCCGGGCCCTTCCCGTTTACGGCGGGCAATCGATCAACCTGCAGATTCGGGCTTTGTACAACAGGCCCGAATTGGTGGTTGGGACTCCCGGCCGCCTGCTGGACCACCTGCAGCGCGGCACCCTTTCCCTTGAACATCTTCGGTTTGTGGTCCTGGATGAGGCGGACGAGATGCTGGACATGGGTTTCAGGGAGGACATAGACAGTATCCTGTCCCGTTGTCCGGGCGAACGACAGACCATGCTCTTCTCGGCAACCATGGCCCCGCCGATAGCCGATCTGGCGCGCAGCTTTTTAAACGAACCGGAAGAGGTGGCGATTCGTCGGCTGGAAGTCACCGCGCCGCTCATTGAGCAGCGCTATTACGAGGTGAACCCTAACCAGAAAGTGGAGTCTCTCTGCCGCATTCTGGACGTTGAAAACCCCGCCAGCGCCCTGGTTTTCTGCCGCACCAAGCGTGGCGCGGACGATCTGGCGGAGAACCTGCGTGTCCGCGGTTACGAGGCCGAAGCGATCCACGGGGACCTTTCACAGCGGGAGCGCGACAGCGTTATGACCCGTTTCCGCGCCGGCAGTTTCGAATTGCTGGTGGCCAGCGACGTGGCTGCGCGGGGACTGGACATAAGTCACGTATCCTACGTAATTAATTACGATATCCCGCAAGACCCGGACAGTTACGTGAACCGTATCGGGCGCACCGGGCGCGCGGGCCGTGAAGGGACCGCCATTACACTCGTCACGCCGCGTGAGGTGCGCCAACTGCGCTTTATCGAACGCATGATAAACAAGCGCATCAGGCGCTGCGCGCTGCCTACCCTCAGCGAAACCATTGAAAGGCGCCAGCAGCAACTCGCCCGTCGGGTTGTTTCGGCCCTGGAAGAGCCGTCGGGAGAATACCGTTCCCTGGCCGCGGAACTACTGGAAGAGCACGATTCGACCGATCTTGTCGCCACTCTTCTGCGGTCACTGGACCAGGAAGGCCGCAACCTGGAAAGGACAGAACTCCAGGAAGCCCGTCCTGAAAGATTAACCGTAAGGGTGCCTCTCGGTCGGGTTGACGGTGTTCAGGTAAGGGATCTTCTCCACCGCTTGGAAGCGGTGGGGATCGCCCGCAGGGACATCGGCAACATCAAAATCTTGGAGGACCATACTTACGTCGAGGTACCCGCCGAGCTGGCCGATCAAGCCGCCGGTTTGTTCAAGACCGGGCGCGGCCGCCGCCATAACCGGACTGACAAGCCCTCCAACCGCCGCCGCCCGATAAGAGGCGGCACTAAATAATAGTGCGTTTGTAACAACTGCACGGTAAGGAAGAAGGGGTTTTTAAACACCGGGTCGCTGATGCTTTTTCTTGCGGACCCAAACAGCGCCTTCCTGGGCCGGGAAACGGTAGCAGTGCGTTTACAGGACAGGTTTCGGCGGTTTGAACCTGGCCCGTACAGTCAGGCCCAGGATTTCGGCGACGACGATCGTCTCCACGTGCAGCTCGAACTGCTTGCCTTCAACTTCCGCCACGCGTCCGTTGACCATGCCCGGTATCAGCCAGTAGTTCAGCGTGGCAAGCTCCTGGTCCATGATTGGTTGCAAGCGTTCTTTGACCTCTTTTTCAAGCTCTATGCGAACCCCTTGCTCTTCGATATCGGTTAGCTCCCCCGCCAGTCTGATCCGGGCATCGATTCCTCGAACATAGGGTTTTTGCCTGGCCGCTTCCAGGCTCGCCTTCAGCTCACTGAGTTGTTGTCTTGTTTCGGTGAGCTCTTCCTGCTGGGTGCGGGTTTTGTATGTAAGGCGTTCGATGTCCCGGCCCAGGAGCCAGGTCATCGCTATCGACCCGGCGAGAATTCCCAAGGTAAAAAAGGCGCAATAACGTAGCAGATTGCGCTTCACTCGTACCCGCCGCCCAACGTCAGAATGAGGTAATAGGCCGCTTGTGCGCCGGCCAGACTGGCCAGGACGTAGAGAAGCTGTTTGACGACAGCGGACACTTCGCCGCGGAACAGGCCGGACTCGAAAATCTCAAAAGTAGAGAAAGAGCCGCCGATTGCCGCGACGATCGCCCAAATTTTAACCTCCCGGGCAAGCCGCATCATGGTGCTTATGCACGGCTGTCCGGTCAGCGCGGCGCCAAGCGCCCCGGCCAGGGCCGCGCCGATAAGCACGCCGCCGGCGGTAAAGAAGATGACAACCAGGCGCTGGCCGAGTCCGTCCAAGACCTAAGCACTCCCTTTAACCTCAATCGTAGGACACGGGTTAAGGTTAAGAAGTCAGAAGTCAGAATCCAGAATCCAGACGTACATGCCGCTACGCGGCACCATCAGAAAAATGAAAATGGCTTTTACTGCCGTTGTCCCCCGGATCGCTGTGCTCCAGGCCGACGCGACATCGGCTTGGCTCGGAGCGAACAGCGGCTTCGCTCCTAAGGGCTTGCTATGATAACCCTACGTTGCAGGTGGTACATTTGTAAGATTGCTTAGTTTTAATTGTGGTGCTTTCCGGCCCATCCACGAAGCCTGTTCGCTTAGCCGCGCCTGCGCCGTGTCCGCGTTACCGGCCTTCCACAGAGCGCTCCTTGGGGACAATCGGCAGCGGCCTTTCTTAACCCAGAACTTATTTTCAGGAACTGCTGACTGCTGACCGGTTCAGCTTTCCCGAACATATGATTTCAATTTGAATCCTATACTGGCACTGGTGAACTTATACCTCACAGGCCTCACAAAAACGCTGCATTTCTTTTAGAAGGGGGGTGTTTTTTAGGCCCTGTCGAGGACCGCGCGTAAAAAAGTTAACGGCAACCGGTACATACAGCATCTGAAAAACTGATGATAGGTTATGTCCCCCGCAACCAGTTCGACGAAGCCGGTGGCCAGTTCGGAGTAGTGTTGCATCAGGCGGTGAAACAGGCCCGGAGCGGAGTAAACCAGGCGGGCGATACGATAGGCGGTGAGCATTTCCGGCCCCATTCGCTCGCGCACCAGGCCGGTATAATGCCGCAGGTTCGGGGCGGATTTTTTTATCTGTTCAACAATTACTTCCGCCGCCAGGCGCGCGCTGACCAGGGCGGCGTGAATGCCTTCGCCGGTGAGGGGGTCGGCAAGTCCGGCGGCGTCGCCGACCACCAGGGCCCGGTTGCAGTTCAGGAGGTCCGGTCTCGGGTTATAAGGGATCGTCCATCCATGCGTTCTCGACGCGGCAGCCTGCTCCGCGACGCCCTCCGCCCGGATTACGTCCTCCAGGAAATTATGCAGTCCCTTGAATTGAGGCGCCAGCGTACCGGCGCCAAGCGACAGGCGGTCGGCTTTGGGGAAGACCCATGTGAAAACCCCGGGGGCCGATCCATACTGGACCTTTGCAATACCCCTGTTTTGCGTCAGCCTTTCTACCGATACTTCTACTTCTTTCGCGAGGGTAACGGCGGCCTTCTTCCTTCGCGCCAGGCCGAGGGTCCGCGCCACTACACTGAGCGCACCATCGGCGCCGACAAGTATCTGTCCGGGCCAGATGATGTTATCGGCATGGACGGACACGCTTGTGTCGTTAACTTGAACCCTGCTCACCCGGACTCCTTCCCGGACTTCCACTCCCGCCGCCTTCGCTTTTTCCACCAGTAACGAATCGAACCGTTTTCTGCTTACCGTATGCACGATAGGGCGGTCGCGGGTAATCGTAACAGACCGGCCCGGGTGGTGGGTTAAAACAACCGTGCGGATTGTGTCCTCAACCACAGGGTCAATACTGTAGTCGAGGAGCCTGCACGCCTTAACCGCCACCCCCCCGGCGCACGATTTGTAGCGCGGGAGACGCTCTTTTTCCAGAATAAGTACGCTGATTCCTTCGCGGGACAACAGATACGCAAGGTGAGCCCCGGCGGGCCCCGCGCCGACGATGATGACCTGGTGCATGAGCATCCTTCTTTCGTTTAGATGTTCAACGTTCAAGCTCATACGGATGGACCTTCGAGGTCCGTTCAGCGTTCGACGTTAAGCATCCAGAAGTCAGGAGTCAGAAGCCAGAATAGAAAGTAAAATACAGAATACAGAAGCCAGAAGTCAGAATTAAGTAACTTAAATTCTGGACCAGTGATGGAATTGGGATCAGAAACAACTTATTTTTTAGTTTTTCCCCGGTGCCGGGCTCTTGCACGTTTTTGGGAGCAATTCTTTCGTGACGTGGGACCGGCCCAGCGGTTATGATAGATGATTACCTGCGGTGGGGGGATGTGTCGGCCCTCAACCGGGCGACGGCGCACATTAACGCGGCCCGTGCCCGTTCGAAGTCGATGTCCGGACGCTGAGCCGTCAAGCGGCGCTCCGCCCGCTCACGCGCTGCCCGGGCGCGCTCCTGGTCGATACCGCTGGGTTCTTCAGCGGCCCCGGTAAGAATGATAATCCGGTTATCTTTAACTTTTATAATTCCGCCGGCAATTACATACCGTAGTTCCCGGTCTCCCCGCCGGATACGCATCGGCCCGCTTTTGAGCATCGTGATCAGCGGGGCATGGTTGGGGAGGATACCCAGGTCTCCCTCAGCGCCGGGAACCACCACGAAGGAGGCATCGGCGTCGTAGACCACGCGCTCCGGGGTGACCACCTGTATGCGCTGACGCCGTTCGCTCACGAGACGACGCGCTCCTTTTTGGCGGCCTCCCGCCCCTTTTTCACCGCCTCGTCGATCGTTCCCACCATGTAGAACGCGTCTTCATCCAGATCATCGTGGCGGCCTTCAACGATCTCCTTGAATCCGCGGACGGTCTCCCGCAGCGGTACGTACTGTCCGGGGCGTCCGGTAAAGCTTTCCCCCACACGGAAGGGTTGTGAAAGGAAACGCTGGATCCGCCGGGCCCGGGCCACCATCCTCCTGTCGGTTTCGGAGAGCTCTTCGATCCCGAGAATGGCGATGATGTCCCTCAGTTCACGGTACCGCTGCAAAACCTCTTGGACATCCCGGGCGACGCGATAATGTTCCTGCCCCACCACGTCAGGCTCAAGGATGCGCGAGGTGGATTCGAGAGGGTTAACGGCCGGGTATATTCCCTGTTCGGCTATGCTGCGGGACAGGACGACCGTCCCGTCAAGGTGTTGGAAGGTGGCGGCCGGAGCCGGGTCGGTAAGGTCGTCGGCCGGCACGTACACGGCTTGAACGGAGGTTATCGAGCCCTTGCGCGTGGAGGTGATACGTTCCTGTAACTGCCCCATTTCCGTGGCCAGGGTGGGCTGGTAGCCCACCGAAGAAGGTAACCGGCCCAGCAGCGCCGAAACCTCGGTGCCCGCCTGGCCGAACCGGTAAATGTTGTCGATAAACAGCAGGACGTCCGCGTTTTCCTCGTCGCGAAAAAACTCTGCCATTGACAGACCGGAGAGCGGCGCCCGCCAGCGGGCGCCCGGCGGTTCGTTCATCTGGCCGAATACCATGGTGGTCCGTTCAAGAACGCCGGACTCGGTCATGGCGGCCAGCAATTCCGCCCCCTCGCGCGTGCGTTCCCCGACACCCACGAAGACCGAAATCCCCTGGTGCTCCCTGGCGATGTTGTTGATCAACTCCATGACAATCACGGTCTTCCCGACGCCTGCGCCGCCGAACATGCCGATTTTCCCCCCCTTAACGAAGGGGACCAGGAGGTCGATAACCTTGATCCCCGTTTCCAACTGCTCAACGTCGATGGACTGGTCCACAAGCGGCGGCGGGCTCCGGTGAATCGAGTAGCGTTTCTCGGCCGTAACCGGGCCGCGGTCGTCGATGGGCTGCCCGAGCACATCGAACAGCCTGCCCAGGACCGCCCTGCCCACCGGAACGGTAATCGGCCCCCCCGTATCCACTACGCGCATACCGCGCTCCAGACCTTCGACGGCGGACAGAGCAATGCAGCGCACCAGTTCGTCGCCGAGTTGAAGCACCACTTCAAGCGTTAAAAACCCTTCGCGCCCGGAGGGGTCCGGAAAGCCGTCGACCACAAGGGCGTTGAAAATCTCGGGGAGTTGCCCCGGCGGGAAGCGGACGTCCACAACAACGCCGACTACCCGCGCCACTTCTCCCTGCATTGGCGCCACCTTTCTCGCGGAGCTTGTTATTCCAGAGCCGTCACCGCCGGGATGATTTCCAGAAGCTCGCCCGTGACCGCCGCCTGCCTGGCACGGTGCAATTGAAGGGTCAACCGGTCGATCATTTCCGCGGCGTTACGCGCAGCACCGTCCATCGCCGCCAGTCGGGCGGTGTGCTCGCCGGCCTTGGACTCGGTCAGGGCGTGAAAGACCGCTTCCTCAATAAACAGCGGGAGTACGGCCTCGAGGACCGCTTCCGCTCCGGGTTCGAAAATGTAGTTCCGAGAGGTTTCGATCCTAACGGGAACCGGGATAAGGGGTGCAACCACGGTCCGGTGTGCAAAGAAGTTGACGAACTCGCTGAAAACCAGGTCGACCCTGTCAAAATCACCACGTTTGTAGCCGGCTATTACGTAGTGTGCGATCGAACGGGCGTCCTTAATGTGCACATTGTCGTCCAGATTGGTGAACATTGCCGCCAGTTCGAGGCCCCTAAATTTTAAATAACTCACGGCTTTCCTGCCCACCGCCACATAAACGGCGGCCGGAAAGGCCCCGGCCTCTTCCAGAGCCCGCCTCAGGACGGGCACGTCAAAACCGCCGGACAGTCCCCTATCGGCTGATACTACAACCAGGCAGGCCCGGTTGACCGCACGCGTTTTCAGCAGGGGGTGCCGGGCATGGCGCGCGGCTCCCGCAATGAGCCCCACCATTTCACGCAGCATACGATTATAGGGCCGGGCGGCCTGTACCGCAGCCTGGGCACGTGCGGCTTTGGCCATGGAAACGGCCTTTAAAGCCCTTGTAATCTGTTCAATGCCCCTTATACCCCGAATTCGTTCACTGATTTCACGTGTTCTGGGCATCTGCCTGACCCCCGTCCTTTTCCGCACCGGTGTCGATGCCACGTTCGGCTTTAAAACGCTGGCGCAATTGGGCCACTATTTGCCGCAGCAGTTGTTCGTCTTCCTCATCCAGTTCGGCGCTGCGCCTGATGCGTTCTCCCAGCGCCCTGTGCTCCCGCCGCAGTAAAGTCAGCAGCTCTGCTTCAAATTGTCCTGCCAGGGCGACCGGGATTTCGTCCAGATACCCGTTGACGCCCGCAAACAACGAGACGACCATTTCTTCCAGGGGATAGGGCCGGTACTGCTTTTGTTTCAGCAGTTCAACCAGGCGGGCGCCGCGCGCCAGGCGGGCGCGGGTACCCTGGTCGAGTTCGGCGCCGAAATGAGCAAAGGTCTTAAGCTCCTGATATCTGGCAAGGTCGAGGCGCAACTCCCCGGCAACCTGACGCATGGCCTTTGACTGCGCCGCGCCGCCGACACGAGAGACAGACAGTCCCACGTTGACCGCCGGCCGTACGCCCGCGTAGAAAAGGTCGGCCTCCAGGTATACCTGGCCGTCCGTAATAGAAATCAGATTAGTCGGGATGTAAGCGGAGATATCTCCCTGCTGGGTCTCGATGATGGGCAGCGCGGTAATTGAACCGCCGCCGCGGGTGTGGTCCAACTGCGCCGCCCGCTCAAGGAGGCGTGAGTGCAGGTAGAAGATATCGCCGGGAAAAGCTTCGCGCCCCGGCGGCCGCCGCAGCAAGAGGGACATTTCACGGTAGGCCGTGGCGTGGCGGGACAGATCATCGTAAACAATCAAGACGTCCTTACCCTCGTCCATAAACGCTTCGGCGATCGCAGTGGCGGCATAAGGGGCTACGAACAGCAGCGGCGCCGGGTCGGCGGCGGTGGCGGCCACCACCACCGTATACTCAAGGGCCTTTTCCGCACGCAGTTTGTCTACCACCCGGGCCACGGCGGAAGCCTTTTGACCGACCGCCGCATAAACGCACAACACGCCGTGCGTTTTCTGGTTGATGATGGCGTCGACGGCGAGAGCCGTTTTCCCGGTCTGGCGGTCTCCCAGTATCAACTGCCTTTGCCCGCGGCCGATGGGCACCAGGGCGTCGACGGCTTTGATCCCGGTTTGCAGCGGCCGTCCGACCGGGGCGCGGGCGGTAACCCTGGGCGCGAACCGTTCCACCGTCCGGTAGGACTCGGCGTCAAGGCTGCCCTCCCCGTCCAGGGGGGTTCCGACAGGGCTCAACACCCTGCCGGCCAACCGCCTGCCGACCGGGACGGAGACCGCTCTTCCCGTACGCTTGACCGTATCTCCTTCCTGGATGTGGTGAAAAGGTCCAAGAATCACGCACCCTGTAACTTCGTCGTCCAGGTTAAGCGCGATGCCCAGCACCCCCCCGGGGAATTCCACAAGTTCGGCGAACTTTGCGCCTAACATGCCGTGAACCAGAGCCACCCCGTCGCCTACACGGACCACGGTCCCTATCTCGCTTAGCTCTATGCCTGCTTCGTAATGCTCTAGCTCCCGCCGGATAATGGAACTGATTTCGTCCAGCCTTAAGGCCATGGCGTGACTCCTTTTACGTTCGACGTGCAAGCTAATGCGGCATGAAATCCGGGGTCCGTTCGACGTTCGACGTTCGACGTACAAGCTGATACGGTGTAGAGACCGGTCCGTTCGACGTTCAGATCAGACTGGTGTCTTTCTGGTGCGTTTACATTTTGAATACAACCGTGAATCCTGATCTTGATGTATTCCCTTGTTGGTTTCTTTCTAACGTTGAACCTTGAACGTTGAACCTCGAACGTTGCACGTTGAACGTTCACCGCGTTACTTTCCCGGAAAGAAGCCCGGCGACGGCGTCCAGCCGTCCCCTGACACTGGCGTCGATGACCAGGCCGCCGGTCCGGATGACGATGCCGCCGAGTATATCGGCATCCACCGCGAACTCGACTTCAGGCTGAGCCCCGGTTATCACGGCGCATAAACGCCGCAACTCCCCGCGCAGATCGTCCGGCAGGGATACGGCTGAGACGACAAGGACGGCCCGGCGCTCGCCGGCTTTCTGCGCCAGGGCTGTGAGCGACCGGGTGACGGACGGGAGGTATCTTTCGCGCCGGCGCCGTATGAGCACCTGTAAAAAGTTGAACGTCAGCGCGGATAACCGGTCTTGCAGAGCGGCTGTCGCGACTGCGGCCTTTTTCGCCGCCGGAAGGCGGGCGTACCAGAAGGAACCAAGTTCGGGATGTACCGCGAGCGCCGCGGTGAATGCGGTTAACTCCGCAACCGTGGCTTCCAGTAAGCCCAGCTGCCGGGCAGCCGCGAAAATCGCCCGGCTGTAGCACAAAGTTATTTCCGGGTCCGCCACTGCCTGTCGACCTCCCGCACCGCTTCTGTGACCAGCCGGAGGTGTTGTTTCCGGTCGACCGTCTGCCCTATAACTTTGCGCGTCACCGCCAGCGCCAGTCCGGCCAGTTCTTTCCGCATCGCAGTATGCGCTTCATCCCTATCACGGTTGACGGCCGCGGCGGCCCCGGCCTTTAAAGCCTCGGTTTCTACGCGTGCCTGCGCAAGCATTTCCCGTGTCCGGCGCTCTGCTTCGCTCTCAGCCTGTGCCACGACGGCGCCGGCCTGTCGGCGCGCTGCCGCGAACATTTCCTGTTGCCGCCGGAGTAAGCCGCGAGCTTCTTCCCTGTCTCTCTCCGCTGCCGCGAGATGTTCCGCCACCAGCCGCCGCCGCTCGTCCAGGATTCTAAGCAGCGGCCGGTAGGCAAAAATCCGCAACAGCAGGAGCAGGAGAAGGAAATGAAAAACTTGTGCCGCTAGGGTGGCGTTGACACCCAGGTCCAAACCCGTCACCTTCCTTGAAAACAGTACTTCTTTTGCCGGGGCGCCGCGATAAGCTTCGCATAGCTACGTCAGCCTGGCAAGCCGGGATCTCACGTATTTCGGTATACGCTCCGGCCCGTCCTTGCCAATCTTCCTTGCCCTGCTCGCTTCTTACGGCGTTTCGGGTTTTGTTACACTAATGCAGCTATGCAACATGCTTACAGGTCGTCCCACTTTCATTCTTCGTTAGGCCACAACACGGCATCGATGACTGCCTACTAAGCCTACGCACCAAAAGGCGTTCGCGAGGCTCCTGTTCATAAGCGCTATCGGATGTTACCCAGCAGTAAAAAGGCGATGATTACGGCAATCAGCGGCACCGTTTCGATCAGGCCTACCGAAATCAGCATGAACGTTAACATCCCCGCGCGCAGTTCAGGCTGGCGGGCAAAGCCTTCAATGGCCTTGCCGGTGGCGATACCGTTGCCGATGGCGGCGCCCACCGCCGCCAGCCCGGCCACGATAGCCATGCCAAGTGCGGCGGCCGCATTCAATTCCACAAGATCATCCTTCCCCAAAGGTCGCCATAGCGATATAGGCGATGCTTAAAATGGTAAAAATAAAAGCCTGAATTAGAGACAAAAAGACAGAAAAACCGAGCCACAGCACGGAAGCGGCGAAACCTCCGGCCCACTCGGCGACACCGGTGATCAGACCGAGTAAAACAAGGATCATTATCTCCTTGCCTTTCATGTTCCCGAACAGACGGAAGGCCAGCGTCAGCGGCTTGGCGGCTTCTTCGATGAGTCTCACAGGCAGGAAAAAAGGGTAAGGCTCCAAAAAATCTTTCAAGTAGCCGCCGCGGCGGTAGCGCAGCCCGAGGGTGTGCAGGGTCACGAAAGTTACGCCGGCCAGCGCGAAGGTGGTCTGATGGTCCGCGGTTGGTGCGGAGAGGGTCGGCACCACGCCCATCAAATTACCTACGGTAATGAAGAGCAAAAAGGTGAGGGCCAGCGTCAGGACGCCTTCGCTCCGGGCGGGGTTCATGGAATCTTTGATCAAGCCGCGGGTGAAGTCGATCACCATCTCGAACAGCGCCGCCAGTCGGCCCGGCCGCAATACATCCGCGCTCCTTACGGCCGCAAGCGCGAGGATCATTACAATGCCCATGGCGACCCACGTCAGGATGATGGTACGAGGGTTGAGGTCGATAGGGTAACCGAAAATTTCGCCGAGACGCCATGGCTGCTCGGGGATATGCCATACATTGAGCGTCTGCTGGACGCTGTCGATGACGGGAACCTCGGGCGTGCGCCCGGCTTCAGGCACCAATGCTGGCTGACCTCCATTCGGCGGGGTTTGGCAGCCGACAGTTTACTTTGACATTATCTCCCTAGCGTTTCGCGGTTATGTAAAAAGTCGCATAGAGCTTTCTCAGGCGATATGGTTGAGCGGGCTAAAGCAGCGGAAGTTTTTGGCAGGGGACCGAGGCGGGGAGAATTCAGCCGCGCGATTGTAGCGGGTCCATGTGCGCGGCCGGGTGTACTGCTGTTGGCAAGCTCGGGTTATCGGTTTTCAGGCGAGGCGAGAGTCGCCAAAGCAGGTTGACCGGCAGCAAAAGAACCGAACGGCTTTCGGTGAATTTTTGGAAGAGTCCCGGAACAGGGGAAAACAAGCTGCCGGCGCGAGCGTACTATATTGGAAGTTGGAGGCCGGAGATCGAAAGTCAGAGAACGGAAGGAATTCGCGAACGAATTCCTGAAAATTTAACCTTTAACTTCCTACCTCTCACCTCCAAATTAGCCGGGCGGAGTTTTACAGCGGCCTCCTAGACTTCGGGGTCCGCCACCGCCCCCGCGAACAGCAGGGCGCCCGTTTGGTTGTCGCGGATGGCAAAAAAGAACGGCCTGTCGACGAGCATATTGAACTCCTCCTGCACGCACGTTACGCCGAACTCAACGGACGTGGCGGCGGCCGCTTCGGTACCTTCTTCATTTACCTCCACAAAAGTTTTGTGTCGTACCTCTTTGATAAACGCCCTTTCCGGGCCGAGGTCGATCAGTTCCCGGAATTCCGCCCGGTCCCGGTCGAAAGCGACCCCCATGCCGAGGGCTATGAGCGCGTCGTTGAGTTTCGTTTCGTACTCCAACTTGAGGCGCGGCAGAACAACATTCCCCTTCTTTTCAGAAAACTTCCTGAGCCACTTTTCCCAGTTTGCGGCGTTCAGCACGGAACAAAACTCCGCGAGGCTTGAATCCGCGCCCGGGAGAAAGATGTACATGCTGACCCTGCCGGCGCCGTAAGGAAGGCTCACCGCCTGGAATTTTTCGCCTTCAAGGTAACGGTAGTCACCCGACTGCGACATCAGCGGGTGCTTTTTCCTGGAACCGTCCGGGAAGTGGAAGTAGCCGTCGGCGGTATTTTTCCTGTCAAACTCCTTCGCCCACTGCCCCTTGAAATAGACGGCGTTAATCAAAAACATAATCGTGTCGGCATCGATGTCCCGAACAATTTCCTTTATCTTTTGCTGCGTGTTTTGGGCGGCCCACGCGTTAATGAGCGCCGGGGCGGCAGGGTCGCTGAACTCCAGGTTAGCGACTTTAGCGCCGAAAAAGTCCCGGTTGCGATCGATGAATTCCGGCTGGAAGGGTAAACCTTTCCGCGCCCACAGCGAGTTGGCGATATCGAGACGGACCTTGGGGTCAGAATTCGCCAGCGCCTTTAGGAGCGCGGCGTTACCCTGGTTCACCTGCTGAAGGGTCAACCCTTCAAGTCCCAGGGTTTTGGCCATTGACGTCCGGGTCTGCCCGGAAGCACCGTTAAAAGTCATGGCCAGCGCGGTGTTCACGCTTTGCGGCGAGATAAAAATGTTCTTACCCGCACCCTGACGGAAAATTTCCGTGAATAATTTCAAGCCGAATTCGGTGTTGGCGGCGATAAGCTTGCGGTCCAGCGGGTACGCTGAGCCGTTGTTCGCGGGTTCGGCGGCACGCGAAGGCGCTTTTTTTATTTTGACCAACTCGACAATCACTCCCCACTGGTGGATGCCCACCAGATCACCGCGCCTCTTTGCGGTAAATATCACCCTAAGGCCGTCTTTTTGAAATTCCGGGCTCAGGTTGGTTACCTCATACTTTACCCCGGTGTCGCCCATGATCCCGAAAAAGCCGCCTTCCAGGTCCACAAATACCACGGTCCCTGTTTCCGAGACGACATCTTCGGGGGCGCTTCCGGAGCAACCGGCTATCGCCGGCGTGAGAACCAGTATCGTTAGAATTAACAATGTCCTTAAAATATACATTACTGGCTGCACCCTTATTAATGCCACGTTGACCCGGGGGTAAACAACAACGTCCGTTTCGGAAACCGGGTACCGGCGGCCGGGCGCCGGACAACAAGCTGAGTGGGCCGCAAGCCGTATCCTTGGCTTTTCACCCGGGGGCGCGCGGCAGGTGAGTCGACTTTCGGAGCGTGGTATTTGTAAAATCGCAAGTAAAACCGCAACGGCATCTACTCCTTTCTTTTCCACGGGCGGGTCTTTAATCCTTTTGCTTTAGTAATATAGTCAACTTTTACAGTTGTGGTGAGCGTCATCTTAAAACTTACGCCCTGAGCCGCAAGTAAGTGCGAAAGTTGAATTACATATTTAACACCGCCGATTGTTCTTTTATGACGTTCAGCGGCATAACCGGGGAAGAATAATCAACAAATAATAGTCGCGGGTCGCGAGTTACGAGTCAAAAGTCACAAGTTAAGTCCTATGTCCACAGTCGAAAGTCGGAATACAGACGTCTGAAGTCAGAAGTCAGAATTCAGAATTCAGTAGTCAATAGCCAGAAAAAGCAGGAGAGGAAACGGGAGGTTGTTGGGGCATCAAATCTTTTAATTGTTTGTTGTATTCGCGGCTTCAAATATTCTAAATTCTTTATTCTATATACTGACTATATACTGACCCCAAAAGTTTACCCGTCTAAGCATAACTTAGAACTTTTTCGCAGGAGGGCAATGCAGTGATTGAACGTCTTAACCGCGAGAAATGGAATAATGTCAAGAAGCGGCTTGAATTCGGTATGGCGACTGCTGCTGTTGTTATCGGACTGGGAGGGAGGATGTGACGGCTTTTTTAAAAAGTACCGCGGCGTATCTGCTGCGGGCAATCGGCAACCTGCGCGGACTGCCGCCGCCGGCGGAGGTATTGCGGTCTCTCCCGCTCGGCCGCAGAATGATGGTCACGGCCGTCCTGGTTCTGGTTTCCCTGGCCGCCGGACTGCTGTACCAGCAGTCCCACCCGGGGGAAAGGATCGCCCGCCGGGCGCTCGCCGCTGTGGAACAGCCCGGCAAAATCACTTATTACAGGGTTTCCGGCCGCCTCGGCGATGTCTCACCCACCGTAGCTTCCACGTGGCAGGTCGAATACTGGATTGATTACGGCAGGGGTTTGACCAAAACCACCCGCCGCTTTACCGGCGTCGAAGAGGAACTTGTCGCTACGGCGCTGGTTAAAGGGGGAAAACCCCTTACGACAGACGAGGCGGGCCGCCTGCCCAGGGCGTACGAGAGCGAACTCGCGGGCAACGCGCCGCTTCCCTTCGGCGATCAGCCGAGGGACGGCGTTACCCTCTACCGGGAGATGCTGAGGAGGGGAAATCTTCAGCTATTAGGCCGGGAAACGGTCGAAGGCCGGCCGACGTTCAAATTGATGACCGTGCTGGAGCGGGCGGGGGTCACCGATGTAGGGACTATCAACGTGGGGGCCGATAACCACCTACCCGTAAGGGTGTTTCACGAAGTCCGGCGGGACGGCGACGATAGGACAAATGTACGGCTCAGGTCGGAAACAATCACGTTCCGCGAAGTCGGGTTACTCGACCCCGCGGAACTAGGCGAACAGTTTTTCGGTCCTCAATATCAAAAAGCCGCCGGCCGTAACCTCGCCCGGGCGTATTCACCCGCCGCGATACGGGGTTTTAAAGAATTCGACCTGTTTTACCTGGGGCGTTCTTTTGAGGGCAGGGAGCTGGGGTCTTTCGTTTACGCCAGGCAGGCGGAACAAGAAAGGTTACCCGGTGTGCCGGGCAGCAGGGTCATGGTCGATTATCGGGATGCCGGGCCGGCGGGTGGCGGGGTGTTGCTTACGATTCGGCCCGCCGTCGGGCGGGCGGTTATCGAGTCGGCCCTGGCGCCGGTCGGGAGAAGGAGCCTCGTAGAAATCGACGGTGAGAAAGCCGTACTTAACGAAGCGGGCGACGAATTAAGGCCCTTCTACCGGTTGTTTGTGAATAAGGGCAACGCGACCGTGGAAATCATCGCGGACGGCAGGGATACGGTCCTGGCTGCGGCCGAAAAACTGGTCAAGATCCGTTAGACACAAGCCGGAGCCACCCAGCACTCAACGGTACGTTTAAACTGCTTTCCATCGTTGCACACAATGCGACTTGGAACACCGCGTCTTAAGATCAGCAAGTTGAGTGCTGGGTTACCACAGAGACTCAGAGTACACTGAGGAAGTAAAATAGCTTCAAGCCTTCTTCTTTGCTATCTTTGCAATAGTTCAAAGTTAGGCTTAAAGGGACTGACTTTAAGGTCGGTTCGAAGTTAAAAGGCGAGATACATACCGATGCGGTCTAACCGTAACAAGACGGTTTTTATTCTTCAGCCGGAGCGGCCCCCCGGCCGCATGGCGAACTCTTCAGTTATTCTGTTGCGTTCCATCTCTGTGTTCTCTGTGCCTCTGTGGTGGATGTCTTTCCGGGCTCAAGGTTATGGCGCGCCAGAAACCGGTACAGGGTAGCTCTTCCCACGCCGAGTAGTCTGGCAGCCTGCACCTTATTCCCACCGGTTTCCTCCAGCGCTCTGGACACATGCTCCGCCCGAAGTTTCGTGGACATCCGCCCGTACGTTTCCGGCCGGGAAAAGGAGCGGCTTTGGTGACGCCCGCGGTGTGCGGCCGTAATTTCCGGGGGCAGGTGTTCCAGGTCTATCGGCCCTTGCCGGCACTTAACCAACGCGAACTGGACGGCGTTTTGTAACTGGCGGATGTTGCCGGGCCAATCGTAGTCCATCAGCGCGGACAAGGCCCTATGGGACAGAAAGACGTCTCGTCCATCAGACCGGGGAGCGTGCAGCTTCAGGAAATGCCGGGCCAGCAAAGGAATATCGTTCCGTCTCTCCCGCAGCGGCGGCAGCGTTACGGGCATCACACAGAGCCGGTAGTAAAGGTCTTCACGAAACTTCCCCTGCGCGGCCATTTCACGGAGGTCCCGGTTGGTGGCGCTTATAACGCGAATGTCTGTCTTAACGGTCTTTTCGCCGCCTACACGTTCGAATGTGCCTTCCTGTAACACGCGCAGCAGTTTTACCTGTGTTGCGGGCGATAACTCCCCTACTTCGTCCAGGAAGATCGTCCCGCCGTCCGCGATTTCGAAACGTCCCTTTTTGTCCCGGATCGCCCCCGTGAAGGCGCCTTTCACATGTCCGAACAGTTCGCTTTCAAGGGTGCCTTCGGGCAATGCGCCGCAATTTACCACAACAAAAGGTTTCACCCTGCGCAGACTCTCGTTGTGGATGGCTGCGGCCACCAGTTCTTTCCCCGTGCCTGTCTCGCCCTGAATCAAAACGGTCACATTGGTGGCCGCCACTTCGCGGATAGTCTCGAAAACCTCGAGCATCTTGTGGTCGTGGCCGATGATTCCGGAGAACTGCTGCAACTCGCCCAAGCGGTGCTCGAGCTCGAGCACACGCGTCTGGTCGCGATAAGACGCCAGGATGCCGATCGGCTCGCCTGCGTTATCTTTCATCGCCACAACGGACATTTCCAGGCGCTTTTGCTCCCCGTCTTTGGTCGTTATGTCAAGTGAGTAGGCGGCCGGGTTGTCGACGATACAGGCGCCCGTTTCCTGGAAGCTGCACTTTCCCCCGCAAAAACCGTAAGGGAATACCCTGTGGCAGTCCCGGCCGAAGACTTCTTCCCGCCGGAAGCCGGTAATCTTTTCGGCTGCCCGGTTGAAGAAGAAGATCCGGCGGTACACGTCGTGGGCCACCACGCCTTCTTTAAGGTTGTCAAGAATTCGCTCGGCATTATTTTTCAGTGTCAGCAAGGCGGCGAAATAACCATGTGTAAAAAGTTCGGTTACCCGGCGCTGTATTTCCCGCCGGAGTGAGCGCAGGAAGCCGTACAGTTCAGCCTCGCTTTTTATTTGCGGCCGGTCTGACAAATCCCAAAAAACCACCCCGTGAATGCCCTGTATGACGGGATATTTCTCCTTGACGCGCGCGCTGAGGACGATGACTATATCGAACTGTTGCACGCCCAGTTCCGTTAATCTTTTCGGCCTGTGCGCGGAGATGTCCTGTCCCGCTTCGGCCATTACCTCGCGAACAAGGGGGTCGATCTCACCTCTGACCAGGCCCGCGCTTATCACCTCGACCCCCGGAGGCGCCAGTGGACGCGCAAACCCCTCGGCCATCTGGCTGGCGCAAGCGTTATCCTCATCTACAAATAGCAGCTTGCTCATCTTGATCGCCTCTTTGATGTATCAAATTGTCTCAAATGTATCGGCTGTTAATGGGACAATTGTATCATTTTTTCTATTGAGACACAAATTTTTTACCGCGGTCAAGTTTAAGAGAAAACGATAATCCGCACCGTCACGTGACTATCGGAAACATTTCGCTTTTGGCACGTTTCTTGCAATTTAAATCTAACAGGACGGTTCCGATCTGACGTCTAAAAAAGGAGGTAATCACAATGTTTTGCTACCAGTGCTCCCAAACCCCGCCGGCGGGCTGCACCAAAGTGGGTGTTTGCGGAAAGAACGAGGACCTTGCGAGCTTACAGGACATTCTGCTTTTCGGCTTGAAAGGAGTAGGCGCTTATGCCTACCATGCCAGGGAACTCGGCTGCGCCGACCCCGAGGTGGACGCCTTCACCCATGAGGCCCTGTTTTCAACTCTGACCAACGTTAATTTTGACCTGTCGCGGATGGTTGACATGGTGCTCAGGTGCGGTGAAATTAATTTAAAAGCCATGGCTCTACTGAACAAGGCCAACACCGAGAAGTTCGGCACACCCGGGCCGACCGCTGTTGTTACTGGTACTAAAAAAGGCCGCGGCATTCTGGTTACGGGGCACGACCTGCTCGACCTTTATGAACTGCTTAAACAAACGGAAGGCAAGGGCGTTAATGTATATACCCACGGGGAAATGCTCCCCGCCCATGCCTACCCTGCCCTGAAAAATTTCAGCCACCTGACAGGCAACCTGGGAGGCTCGTGGCGGAGGCAGAAAGACGAGTTCGCTTCCTTCCCGGGCGCCGTCCTGGCAACCACCAACTGCGTGTTGAT
The DNA here is from genome assembly GCA_020063185.1 of Bacillota bacterium. GTDB lineage: Bacteria > Bacillota > Desulfotomaculia > Desulfotomaculales > Ammonificaceae > SURF-55. Next base: position 23,369 of record JAGUUY010000141.1, on the reverse strand, counting down.
TCCGCGCGCATCATACAAGGACCGCCTGTTCACCTGCGGCGTCGCCGGCGTGGAAGGCGCGGCGCACATAAACAACCGCGATTTCTCGCCGCTCATCCAAAAGGCGCTGTCCCTGCCGGAACTGACCGCCGGGGAGGGGGGCTCGGTGACCACAGGATTTCACCATGAAGCGGTACTGGCGATTGCGGGCAAGATTATCGATGCCGTCAAAACGGGCAAAATCCGCCACTTCTTCCTGGTGGGCGGGTGTGACGGCCCCCACAAGGCAATGCCGTACTATCGTGAGTTCGTTAAAATGGTTCCGGAAGATTGTGTTGTCATAACCCTCGGGTGCGGGAAATACCGCTTTAACGACCTTGACCTGGGAGAAATCGACGGCATTCCACGCCTGCTTGATCTTGGCCAGTGCAACGACTCTTACTCCGCGCTGAAAATAGCCGGGGCCCTGGCCGATGCTTTCGGAGCTTCGGTCAACGAACTACCTCTTTCCCTGGTATTGACCTGGTTTGAACAAAAAGCGGTCGCCATACTGCTCAGCCTGCTTCACCTCGGCGTAAAAAGAATTTATCTTGGCCCGCGCCCGCCGGCTTTCGTCACTCCAGGGGTGCTGGCTGTTTTACAGGAAAATTATGACCTGCGGCTGATAAGCAATCCCGCAGAGGACATGGCAGTCATGCTAAACAGCCGGTGAGGGGCGGCGGGAAGCCAGGTCATCCAATCCCCCGTGCTGTGGTAAAGTAAACAGTGAGCGCAGCCCGGTTGGCGGCAAGCAATTTGATGCTGGTCCTAAGCGTAACCCGGGCCGTGAACTGTGAACCGTGAACAGACCCCAAAGGTCTACAGCATTAGCTTGAACGTCGAACGCCTAATTCGGGAGGGGGGTGAGCCGCGATGCTCGAACGGTGTCCGGGCGGCAGCGACATCCGTACGCCTACTCTGACCGTAAAGAAGTGCCCGCGGTGCGGTTCTGAGGTGGAGGTTTTCTCCAACGAAGTTCAGGTCGCCTGCGGCGGGTGCGGCACTCCCGTATACAACAACCTGCAGTCCTGCATCCAGTGGTGCAAGTTCGCAAAAATGTGTTTTGGCAAGGATGAGTATCAGAGGATGAAGACCAGGCTTGAACGTGAGTCCAAGAAATAAGACTCTGAAGTAGATTAGCTGTCAGCAATCAACGGTTAATGTTAGGGAGGCTGCTGAACCTCGAACCGTGAACTCTGAACTTCGAACGGACCCGTAATGCATCCAGTATTAGTTAGCACGTCGAACGTCGAACTTTTTAGGGGGTGGCGAGTGATGACGGTACGGCGAAAAATCATCAGCGTCGATGAAGAAAAATGCGACGGCTGCGGGCTTTGCCTGACCGGGTGTCCGGAAGGGGCGCTGGAAGTTGTGGACGGTAAGGCAAGGCTTGTTAAGGAAAGCTTTTGCGACGGATTGGGCGCTTGTATGGGAGAGTGCCCCCGGGGCGCTTTGAGGATCGCGGAAAGGGAGGCGGAGGACTACCGCCTGACCGAGGTGCTTTCCCACCTGGAGCAGAAGTCTCCCGAGCTTTTGGCTAAACACCTTGAGCACATGAGAGAGCACGGTATCGATGTTCCGGCTCCTGCGGCTCCCAACCCGCCCTCACCGTGCACTTCAGCGCGCGCTTTGAACACCGGCTCCGGACAGCTTCGTCAGTGGCCGATTAAGCTGCGCCTCGTGCCGCCGGCGGCGCCGTTTTTAAAGGGCGCCGACCTGGTGCTTGTAGCCGACTGCGTCCCTTTTGCTTACGCTGATATGTACGGTCATTTCCTTGCCGGCAAAGCAATCGCCACAGGCTGCCCGAAACTGGGCGATGTATCGGCCTACGAGCAAAAACTGGGCGAAATACTTGAACAGGCGGGGCTCAAGAGCTTGGGAATACTGCACATGGAAGTCCCCTGTTGCGCGGGACTGGCGTGTCTAGCCCGGGAGGCGGTGGCAAAGTCCGGCCGGGAGGTGCCGCTGGAAGCGGTGGTAATCGGAGTCCACGGCGAGGTAAAGCCGGAATAACCAACGGGCAAAGGATAATAAGCGGACAAGAGCAGCCAGGTACGGCTGCTCTTTTGCCGTGGTCCGGGCCGCTTAAAATAGGTCTTACGTCCCTGCAAGATTGGGGTAACAGTCCCACGTATTTGTGCCCAAACGTCCGGCCTGAGGGGGTATTTATTTTTGGAAAAGAGTATTAGAAGGATGGGAGGCGAAGAGTAGTCAATCGCTGTAGCGAAAAAGAGGCGGAAAGGAGGTAAGACAATGCGAAAGACCGTTTTGGTCCTTATGCTGGCGGGTTTGATCGCAGGACTGCTGACTGCGGGCGCGGCCCAGGCGGAAGCGCCGCAGCCTTCCACAATAACTCTGGGTGACAACGGTTGGAGTTGGCCTGCCGGTACCTGGGACCCGGCAACAAGAACGGCCGTGTTGACGCAGGATTTAAAGGCGACGATCCGGATCGCAGGCAACGGCATCACCCTCGACGGCAACGGATACAAAACCGTGGGAAACGGCGCCGGTGACGGCGTATACCTGCTGGGAAGAACGGGCGTAACCATCAAAAATCTAAAGGTTAAAAAATTCACCAACGGTATCCAGGTGCGCCTTGGGGGCGGCAACACCCTTACCGGAATTACCGCCGAAAACAACAACATCGGTATCTGTGTTATTAACTCCACAGGTAACACAGTTGCCGATAATGTGGCAGACAATAACTCGTACCAGGGCATCCTGGTCCAGGGCGCCGCCGGTAACAGCGTAACGGGTAACAGCGCCTGCGGCAACATTTTCGGCATCTGGCTGGCGGGTTCCGGTGAGAACACACTTGCCGGTAACACGGCGTCCGGCAACGGCGGTTGCGGATTTTGGCTGATGGGGTCCGCGAACAACACCCTCGCGGAGAACACCGCCAACGGGAATATTGTTTTCGGCATGCACCTCCAAGGCTGCAACGGTAACACGCTGACCGGCAACACCGTTAACGACAACGCCGGCGGTATCCGGGCCATGGGTTCCCAGAACAACAATTTCACCAACAATACGGTGGTTAACAGCGGTACGGGGATCTACCTCCAGGGTTGCGGGGGACACGTAATTTCCGGCAACACCTTGGAAGGGAACAAGGTTTACGGGATAAATTTCTTGAACGCCGGCGGGAGCACGATCAGCGGGAACACCGTCTCCGGCAACGGCTGTGGGCTCTATTTCTGGAACTCCAGCAATAACGAGGTGTTCAACAATAACTTCATCGACAATACTGTCCAGGCAAGGGCAGGTATCGGCAGCGGCAACGTGTTCGACCTTCCCAAGCCGGTCGGCGGCAACTACTGGAGCGGCTGGACCGGTCCCGATGCCGACGGTGATGGTTTTGTGGACAACCCCTACGTCGTTGACCGGCCCAACCGTCTTTTCTACGGACAGGATAACCTGCCGTGGACAACGGAAAACGGTTGGCTGGCCTCCACCGCTGTCCGCTATGAGTTCATCGGTTTCCTGCCCCCGATCGATAACGACGGCGGCAGCACCTTCAAACTGGGCAGTACCGTGCCGGTTAAATTCCAACTTGTGGACGCGGATCAGAACCCCGTCACAGACGCGAATACCCGTCTGTACCTAAGCAAAATTACGGACGGCGTTGTCGGGGAGGAGACCGAAGCGGTGTCAAACGGTAAGGCGGGGGACAATTTTTTCAGGTACGCCGCCGAGGACGAGCAGTACATTTTGAACCTGGTCACCCGAGACCTTTCCGAAGGTACCTGGCGTCTCAGGGCGGATATCGGCGACGGGACGTCACGGTATGTGATGATAACCCTGCGCGGCAGATAACACGTTCAAGCCGGGACACATACGGCTTAGTCCACGTCCCCACGGGACGTGGACTTTATTTTAAATTTAACGGACCTGTAACCGGCAAGATCCCGGGAATTTTAGTTCGGCGGATGATAAGGCAGGTATTATACCGCGATATTGTTATAGTTTTACGATGTTACGCTTCGTTAACTGGTCAAGCAACACGCCGGCCAGGAAACCGGCCCCCATGTTCCAAAGCGCGAAACCAGCCGTCACAAGGAAGACGTAAAAGTCATTCTTTTCACGGGGGACATCGCGCGCTGAAACCGCAAGTTCCAGGCCGGCAAAGAACAGGATTACCCCGAGAACACATTCGGGGAACATCTGAAATATGAACAGGATAGAATCGCTTAAAAACAGCGCGGCAACCAGGAGGAGACACCCGAGGATCACGGTGGCGCCCCCCGTGTGCGCCCCGAAGCGCACGTGTCCGGCCATGCCGCCCGCGCCGTGGCACATGGGGACACCGCCGGCGAGGGGTGAAAACAGGTTCATAATCCCCTGGGAGATGGCAATTTTCTTCTCGGTAGTAGGCCGGTGCGGAAAGAGGCGGTTGTTTTCGGCGGTGATGGCGATAACGGCGTTGCCGAGTGTAAGCGGTATCTGCGGTATGCCCAGGATCACCGCGCCCATCACAAAATCGTGCCAGGTAATTTGACCCAAAGTAAATTCCGGCAATCTGAGCCCAACCTCAACAGCGGTCAGTTGCGTCCAGAGACCAGGCTCTTTCGCAAAGGCCACAAAAACACCGATCATTAGCAAAGCAAACATGGCGGGTATCTTCTTGTTTCCCAGCATTATAAAAGTAACAGCCAGGGCGGCGACGGCTACCAGCCAGTCGGTGGTCATCATCCTGATGCCGTCGCGGATAAATAGGAAACCCAATCCCAGGACAATGCCCCTGACGATGGGCTTAGTGGTCACTTTGGCCACAAGGCTGATGGTGTTGGTCAACGCCATTATCAGCCAAAAGAGGCCCGTGAAAAGTCCGGCCCCATAAACCATCGCGGGGGTTACGGCTTGGGACGTGATGGCCGCCGCGCCGATGGCCTTCATCGGCTGCACCGGGATAGGAGTCTTGTAATAGCTGCCGCAGGCAATCAACAGAATACCGAACATGAAAAGGATTCCCAGGGGGTCGAGTTTCATGACGGTAATGTAGCCGATAACGAAGGGAATCAAAGTGCCGAGGTCCCCGAAGGCGCCCGCCCACTCGGAGCGGTCGTAGCGGTTACGCAGAGGAGGGGTCCCTTCCGTGGTGACGGCAGAGGCGTGGGACACGTTGTTACCCCTTTTGCAGGAATTTTCTGAAATCAGCTTAACACCGCGTCAAGATACTGTCAACGAAATTGTGAAAACTTCCCAATCACGGAGTTCCTCCCCCACCGCTGTTTTAAACAGACGCTTTGTGCGAAGAATATAAGCCGATGCCCGGTATTCTTCAGGCCAGGGGTGATGTTCATGTCCATTCTGCCCCAGGTATGGGAAGTTCTTTGGAAAAGCATGGTCGTGTACTTTTTGCTGATTGTTTTGACACGGTTAATCGGCAAGAAACTCCTGTCGCAGATGACATTTTTCGATTTTGTCGTGGGCATTACCCTGGGGACGATCGCCGGCGCCTTTATCACCATAGCGATACCAGGCTTTTGGGTACTGCTGAGCCCTGTGATTCTAACCATTGCGGTAATCCTTACGGGACTTGCGACGTTAAACAGCATCCGGCTGCGAAAACTCATCGAGGGCGAGCCGGTGGTCATCATCCAGAACGGGAAAATTCTCGAGCATAACATGAGGAAGCTGAGATATCATCTCGACGACCTGGAAATGCAGTTACGCGAGAGAGATATCTTTGATTTCAACCAGGTGGAATTCGCCGTCCTGGAACCGCACGGTCAACTCAGTGTCCAGAAAAAATCCCAGTACCGGCCGCTTACCCCCAGCGATGTAAAGGCGGGTACAAAGTACGAGGGTCTGGCTACCGAGATCATCAAGGACGGGAGGGTTTTCGAACAGAACCTGGCGCAAAACCACCTGGACTTTAACTGGCTGTACCGTGAACTGCGCCGAAACAACATCGCGGATGTCAGGGAAGTGCTCTACGCGAACCTCAATACCGGCGGCACGCTGTACATTGACAGGTACGACGACCGGATGGACTACGTGCAGAAGGTGGAGGACTGACTTGGCCGGTTTCTTTGTTCCATATCCACCGGCGACGGCGGCTTCATTGGGCTGAGCACGTGAGTGGCGCAGGGTATGCACGGGTCAAAAGATCGGACAATGCGTCCCAGTACGGTGAACAGCATATCCGGTTTGGAAATTTCGGCGCCGACCAGGGCGCTCTCCGCGGGGCCACGCTCCCCTTTCGCGCTTTTGGGCGAGAAATTCCAGGCCGTCGGCGTGATAATGTTGTATGCGGTCACGGTGTCCCCGCTGATCCGCGCGCTGTGCAGGAGTGCCCCGCGCATAGAGTCCGTCGCCGCGGTCGCCTCGCTCAGGACCGGTTGGTGTTTCTGGTGAATGGGCGGGGGACCGGGTTCCAACCTTTTGAGCCATTCGGATAATAATTCGGATAAAAAGAGCGTTTCTAAAGACCGGGCGTAGATCCGGTCCATGGTTGACGTACCGCCCTGGTACTGACCGGTGATTATCAGGCGGGCCAGCGGTCCGACCTGAAAATGCCGCCCGGCGTAAGTTACCGATTTCACCCAGGTATAGGCGCCCGGCTTTTGAGGCGCCGGTTTTTGCCCGGGTCCATCGACACTGTTGTCCGCATCCTCAAACCATGAACGTCCGATGTGTTCGCTGATTTGCTGCAGGTCGGGGACGGATATTTGACCGTCGTCGGTCACACCGCTTGGCCACCACAGCCTTTCATTCTTAGCCCCGAATTTAAAAAGGCCGAAAGATAACAGCCGGCGCGGTGTTACGCCGATATTAAAGTAGTCGCTGTACACCCCGGCGATAAGCTCCGTATCCGGCATCATGGCATTTCTGACAAACGCACTGATTTCACCGCACAGAGCCAGAGCCCGGTTTACTTTGTCTGCCGTAGGGGCCGTCGCGACGCCGCCGTGAAGGAAACTGTGCTGGTGCGGAACCTTCCCGCCGAAGAGGGTCAAGATTTCGTGGCTTTGCTGCGCCGCCTTCACCGCCTTTGCGTAATGCCCGGCTAAACGCAGGTTATCGTGGGAGCTGAGCCGGAGATCGGCCACATCCTGGCGGTGAAACGGCGGCCGGGGGGGCATCCGCACGAAGTCAGGGAGGCTGAAGAGGTAGAAGTGCCTGATATGATTTTGCAGAAAGTCCGCGGCGTACATGATATTGCGAAGGTATTGCGCATTTGCCGTAAGCTCATTGTCGAAGATTTTATCCAATAAATAGCTGGAAACCGCGCCGTGGGCAAGCGAACAGATACCGCAAATTCTCTGGGTCATGTAAACGGCGTCCGTAAGCTGCCTACCGCGCATTATCCACTCGTAACCCCTGAACATCGTGCCGCTGACGTTGGCCTCCGCCACCTTTCCTTTGTCCAAAAAGACTTCTACGGAAAGAAGCCCGCTCAAGCGCGTGACAGGGCTGAATACAACTCGTTTCCCATTCATTTTTTAGTTCCTTTCGCGCCAAGTCTGACTTTAGGGCCCCTGCCCAGGGCTCGCTTTTGCGGCAGGGGGGTGAAAAACGGGGTGGAACCGTCCGGAAAATCCTCATTAGTACAGCCGATGCAGGGAGTGTTTGCCCTTACCGGCCAGTTTACATAATTCGTCCATTGCCTGTATGGGCAGTCGGCGTTTGTGCGGGGCCCGACGCAACCCAGAGAGAACATGCATTCGATGTCACCAAGTTTGTCGGCGAAATCCTGCCTGTCGAAATACGACCTGCGCTGGCAGTGCCGGTGTACGGTAAAACCGTAAAAAAGCAGAGGGCGGCCCAGTCCGTCCAGCTCCGGCCTGCCGTACAGAATTAGATGGGCCAGAGTACCCACGAACCAGTCCGGGTTAACCGGACAACCGCTCACGTTGATCACTTCCCTGTCCAGCACCTGCCTGACGCCGGCGCTTCCCGAGATATTGGGACGCGCCGCCGACGGACCGCCGAAACTGGCGCAGGTGCCCAGGGCCACCACGTATTCCGCACTTGCTCCCAGGCGGGCAACCGCTTCAAGAGCGGTAATGTTGCGGTCCTCAGTGCGCGCGATAATCGTGTACAGGCCATTGTCTTTCAACGGTACAGCACCTTCAACCACCAGTGTGTATTGCTCTTTATTCGCTACGGCGTCAAGGATTTCCAGGGCGGCGCCCCCTTGCGCGGCCATGAAGGTATTACTGTACAGGAGGTCGATCATATCGGTAAAGACCTTGTCAGCGAAGGGGTAAGTGGTGTTTAAAAAAGAGATGTTGTTGTCGCCGCTGTCGTTCGTCTCGATCCAGACGACCGGAAGCTTTTTCTTTTTGTTGCGCCGGCAGTAATCGGTCACTATGGGTAACAGTTCTTTGACCAGGGTGTGGTCACGGCGGCCCGAAAGTCTGCGGCAGAGACTGATGAACGCTTCTTTTCGCATAACACTACTCCCGGCGTTTTTTACATTATATGAAGCAAAGTGTTTTCTGGCAGGCCGTTCCAAACCTCACGGCAGGCAGGCGTCTTCATGCCTCTTTGGCGTGACCCCAAGTGTAATGAAGGTTTACGCAAGTTAGAATCAACCTTGACCAATGTCATATTTTTGGTGATAAACTGTGATGCCAGGTTAAGAAACACGTTTAATAGCCGGCCTTCATTTGCTCTTTCAACCTGGAAAGGAAAGGTCCTAAAAAGCCGCTTCAAGCAAAAACGTCCGCGAGTGAATATATTGACACGAACCAACATCGTTGAGGCGGGGTGTCTTTTATTAATGACGCGTAACCGGGTTGTTATCACGCAGCCCACTTACCTGCCCTGGCTGGGTTATTTTCACCAGATGGCCTGCGCCGATACCTTTGTTTTCCTGGATAATGTGCAATTTGAAAAAAGGTCTTGGCAGCAGCGGAACAGGCTTAAAGGCCCTAACGGAGATTTTTGGCTGACAGTGCCCGTGCTGACGAAAGGTCGCGGTCATCAATTGATTAAGGATGTAGAAATCACCGATGAACGCTGGGCGCTGAAACACTTCAAGACCATGAAACACCTGTACGTTAAGGCTCCGTTTTACCGGGATGTGATCGATCTTTTTGCGGACATCTACCAGAAGCGGTGGGAAAAACTGATCGACCTGAACCTTGCAATCATTTTAATGCTGGCCGGTAAACTTGGACTCTCACCCATATTTCATTTCTCCTCCGAGTTAGGCGGGAAGGGTAAAAAAGTGGACCTGTTGCTTCAATTATGCGAAAAAGTGGGCGCCACCCACTACCTGTCCGGCCGGACAGCCAGGGTTTACATAGACCAGGACAACCGGTTTGGAGACCACGGGATCGTCCTTGAGTACCACAGCTTCTCCCACCCGCAATACCCGCAGCTCTTCGGACCGTTTGTCAGCCAGCTTTCCGTTCTGGACGCGGCTATGAACATCGGTTGGGCCCGCACTCGCGAACTACTGGGTACCAAAGGAATGGAATATGACCGTTAACGTTTTGATAACCGGGATGGGTCAGACAATAGGGATCGGCATCTTAAAAGCACTAAGGATGTCGCAGCTGAATTGCCGCCTTCTCGGCACGGATTGCGAGCGCAAATCGGCGGGTCTTTACATGGTGGACCGAGCCTTTGTCGTGCCGAACGCCTCCTCGGACATTAAGGAGTACTTAAGAGAGATGGCTGTCGTTTGCAGGCGGGAGAAGGTGGATATAGTTTTCATCGGGTCGGACCCGGAACTGCTGGTTTTCGCTCCCGTAGCGGAAGATTTTACCCGGGAAACGGGTACCCAGGTAATGGTGAGTCCGGACAGCGTTATCAAGCGTACCACCGACAAATGGGAACTATACGGGTTTTTGTCGGGGGAAGGGTTTCCGGTTCCCGAAACCATATTGCCTGTTGAAGACAACCTGGGTCCTTTCATCGCCCGGCACGGTTTTCCGTTGATTATCAAACCGAGGCGGGGGTATGCCTCCCGGAGTTTGTTGGTAATCCGAAACGATGAGGAGTTGCACTTTTACGGCCGTACACTCAAGGATGTTGTGCTTCAGGAGTATGTCGGGCCGGACGACCAGGAGTACACCGTCGGCGTATTCGTAACCCGTTCCGGCCAGAGCCGGGGTGCGATTGTACTGCGCCGGGAGTTGGCGTCCGGGCTGACCTTTCGCGCTGAAGTAGCGCAAGACGAGGATATAGCCGTTTTGTCCCGCCGAATTGCCGAACGCTCCGGAGTTATCGGTCCCTGTAACATTCAGTTAAGGAAAAGTGAACGGGGCCCAAAGATACTGGAAATCAACCCACGGTTTTCCAGTACTGTCCCTATTCAAGCCTATTTCGGTTATAACCAACCCGCAATGGCTGTTGAACATTTTGTTTTGCAAAAAGAAATCGTAAAACCCCAGATCTTACAAGGAGCCGCATTACGTTACTGGCAGGAAATCTATATCCAATAACGGGTGGTAAGGGACGTGAGCAAAAACATTAACGTATTAATAACGGGAGCCGGAAGAAGGGTACCGATAATCAGGGCGTTTAGAAAAGCCTTAAGCGGTGACGGGGTCAAAGGCCGGGTGATATGCGTGGATATGGACGCGCTTTCAGCCGGGCTGTATTCCGGTGATAATCATTACGTGGTTCCGGGAGCCGGAGACCCGGAATATGTACCTGTGCTATTTCGTATTTGCCGCCGGGAAGAAATATCGTTTTTGGTCCCGACGACCGATGAGGAATTAACGGTTCTGTCCAGGGAACAAGACAGATTCCGTAACCACGGAATATTCGTCATGGTGTCCTCTTACGCAACTGTTCTAACCTGCATAGACAAATTTGCCACTTATCAGTTCCTGCGCGCGCACAGCATCCCGACGCCTCAGACTTTCTCCGCCGGCAGTCTTCCCCCCGACGAAAAGCTCGACTTTCCTCTGATGGTCAAACCCAGGACCGGAAAGGGGAGCATCAATTGTTTCAAGGTCGGGAACCTTTCCGACCTGCAATACTGTCTACGGGTGGTCCCCGAAGCGATCATTCAGGAATTTGCGCCGGGCAGGGAGTATACGGCGGACGTCATGTGCAACAAGTCCAGTCAGGCCCTTATCGTAGTGCCGAGACAAAGAATAGCAACTATTGCCGGTGTATCGCAAAAGGGCCGCACGGAGAGAAACCGCGATATCGAAGAACTGGCTGTTGAAATAAGCGCCAAGCTAAAAATCATTGGGCCGGCGAACATCCAGTTCATGGTTGACGGCGCCATGCCGCGGTGCATAGAAATAAACCCGAGGCTCTCCGGGGGCATTCCACTATCTCTGGCCGCCGGTGCCGATTTTGCGGGCATGATGGTGGACCTGGCCCGGGGGAAGGACCTGTCGCCGGCCCTCGGCCGGTTTGAGGAAGGGTTGATCATGCTGCGGTACGATGAAAGCGTTTTTATAAAGGAAGGCCCGAACGGCTATGTACCGCGCAATCCTGTTTGACTTGGACGATACCCTATACCCATATAAACAATTTATATTCGGCGGTTTTTGGAACGCGGCCCGTTACGCTGCCGAACACCTGGGTGTGGAAGAGAAAACTTTTTTTTGCGCCTGCCGCCGGGAATGGCAACTTCAGGGAAACTCGGGCAGGATTTTTGACAGTGTTCTGGCTTTCTTTGGACTGCCTCTTACCGCAGTTCCATCCCTCGTAGAGGCTTTCCGCAACCAGGATAAACTCCGGCTTTACCCGGACGCCGAAGAGTTTCTGGACGCCATGCGGGGGAAAGCCGCTTTGGGTGTAATTACCGACGGGCTTGCCTGGGTTCAGAAGCGCAAGATTGAGGCCTTGGGCGCAAGCCGTTACTTTGACACCATAGTATATGCGGATGAATACGGCAGGCACAACTGGAAACCGAGCATTATTCCCTACCTGATGGCGTGGGAAAGGCTGGGTTTCCCCACTCCCAAATCGGTGGTTTATATAGGCGACAACCCGTACCGGGATTTTGCGGGAGCCAAAAAACTCGGTTTTTATACCCTGCGCCTGGTCCGCGGGCAGTTCCGCGCTGCCCGGGTGCCTGATGCGCAGGACGCCCACGATATGTTCGGTTCCTTCAGGGAGATCTTCGCGAAACTAAGGCTGTCTCTCGTTAATTAATCCGAAGGGAAACATTGATGTGACTTCCGGTCAAGCCGTTATAAAACGCTTAGTGGATTTGCTCTGCGCTTTCGTGGGGCTGATTGCGCTCTTCCCCGTCTTAATACTTGTTTCTCTCGCGGTCCTTTTGGACTCGGGTACGCCGATTCTTTTCGTCCAGGAGAGAATCGGCTTGCACGGACGGCTTTTTAACTGTTATAAGTTTAGAACCATGAAAACCGGCGCCGACATGCTCTTCAACGCTGACGGCTCTACGTTGGTGTCTAAAAACGACCCCCGGGTAACGAGGGTGGGACGGTTACTGAGACGGTTTCATCTTGACGAATTGCCCCAATTGTGGAATGTAATTTTGGGCCAGATGAGCCTGGTGGGCCCGCGGCCGGATCTGCCGCACTTCTGGGAGGTCTACGACGCGGCGCAAAGACGGCGGTACGCGTTAAAACCCGGGATTACCGGTCTGGCCCAGGTCAACGAGCGCAACGCTCCTACGCTCGACCAAAGAGTTTCTTACGATCTGGAATACGTAGCAAACTATTCCCTCCTGCTCGACTTGAAAATCTTGCTGAAAACTCTGTCTGTGGTCCTGGACGGCAGAAGCGTGCGTGATGGATCAACGAACAGAGAAAGCCCTTCACAAGGGTGCGGAGGGATTTAACACAACATCAAATTCCCATATTTTTAATTCTTCCTCGGGCAGGCGCCTGAACTCTTTGTTAAATTTGTTAACCGGTGTGGGCAGGGTGTCCCAACTCTGTTTGTTTACGACTTGCGCATCGAATCCTGCCTGCTTGAAAATGTTTAACATCTCGGAGTACCTGATTCTGTTTGTGTAAATACCTGACCGGACCATAAACTCCGACTCCCAAAGCGCATGTGAAAACCTCAGGTTGTTCAGCGCATAACCAAGATGATCTCTCAGGTCTATAGTGTGGGAACATACACCGTTTTCAGCGATGATTCTGCGGAGTTCACACATCATGGGCGCAAACTCACGTTTGCGGACGTGTTCCAAAACGGCATTGGACCAGATAAAATCTACGCTGCTGTCCGGAATGGCTTTTAAAGATGAAAGCCCTGATGTGAAATAATGCCCCGAACAGGCTTCCAGAAGACCCTCCAAGGTATCAAACGTGCTGACGTCTAATGTGGGGAGTCCTTTCTCAGTAAGGAACTCTGCCATCAATCGATAAGCACGCAAATCTCTAACGGCGAAGGAACCGGCGTCAACCAGGTAAGTTTCGGCCGCCCCAAACGCGTACGCGATTAGGGCCGAGAAAAGGGAATCTCCGGGACCGAGCTCAAGCGCAACAAAGTTATCCTTACGGCTTAATCCGACCCTGTCGAAGTGTTTTTTAAAAACACCATACGCGTATTCCGGATGATTCATCGGACCATGACTGAACAAGGACAAATGTTTCCAGAAGTTATATTTTACGGGAACACGCGCTAAAATTATCTTGGCAATAAGTTTAATCTGCCATGGTATTCTGTCTTTCAGGTTCATACTTGGGGCCTCCTGTACGGGTCGCGCACTTCCGGAATGGACCGTTGTGGTAACCTACGAGTGAGCAGTTGTAAATAGACGTTAATGGTCTCCGCCGTCATCCTCCGGGCGTTGAAGACCTCCTCAACCAGGCGCCGCCCATTTCCCCCCATAACTTTGGCCGCTTCCGCCCGGCCCGCCATCCTTAAGACGGCTTCGCCCACGGCGACGGGGTCTCTGGGGGGTACAAGGTACCCTGTCTCTCCGTCCCGCACGACCTCTCTCGAACCCTTAATATCCGTGGCTACGACCGGTTTTGCCATCGCCATGGCCTCCAGTATGGAAATGGGCATGCCTTCCCATAAGGAAGTAAGTACGAAAATATCCATCGCGGCCAGGAGTTCCGGTACGTCGGTGCGGTGCCCGCAAACCAAAATCCTGTCCGCCTGCCGGGATTTTCGGATAAACGTTTCCACAAGGTTTCGGAGGGGGCCGTCCCCGACCATGATAAATTTCGTATCGGGCCTGCGGGAGAGAAGGTGGAGAGCGGCGGCCACGAAATCCAGCGGCGCTTTTTGGGGCGCCAGCCTGGCGACTGTTCCCACCAGAAGTTCCTCATTTCCGATCCCTAACTCTCTCCGCTTTTTGAACCGGTCAAAAGACCGGTTAAAAGGCGAGGTGTCAATGCCGTTACAAATGGTAATGATTTTTTCGGAGCGGACGATGCCTGTGTTCACGGCCTCCAACCGGTCTTCGTTGTTAACCGAAATCAGCAGGTCAGACCACCGGGCGGCCGTTTTTTCGAGGCGGGTGTAAAACAGTCTCGCCAGGCGGGAACTCTCGTTATGAAAAGCAAAACCGTGTATGGTGTGCACCGCGGGTACGCCTGTTGCTCGTGCGGCCAGTCGGCCCAGGAAGCCTCCCTTTGAAGTGTGGGTGTGCACAAGATCGTAACGGCCTGCGCGTATGATCCTGATTAACTGAAGTAGGGCCACGAAGTCGTTCCACGGCCTTATTTCCCGCCGCATGGCGGGTACGGGAAAAACCGTGAAACCGGAATCTTCGGCGGCGGCGAGGGTTAAGCCCGGCGTTCCCGCAAAATGCGTTTCACTCCCCTGATCCCGGATAGCTTGCATGAGGGTGAGCAGATATGTGGAGCCGCCGCCATATTCCGACCCGCAACCGATCTGGAGGACTCTAAAACGGTTCATGAATGCACCTTCCTAACCATCTTAATACCGTTTGCACATTATCCCTCTCACGGCGCCGATGACTTTTTCCACATCGTCTTCCGTCATTTTGGGGTACAGGGGCAGAGAGACCAGCTTCCGATAGGCGCTCTCGGCCGCCGGAAAGTCTCCTTCCTTATAGCCGTATGCTGTTGCATAGTACGGGTGGAGGTGAACCGGGATGAAATGGACACTGGTACCGATGCCCCTGCGCTTAAGTTCTTCGATGAAACTTTGGCGGGACAGACCCGCTTGCTTTTCGTCGATCTGAACTACATAAAGGTGCCAGGCGTGGCGCCCTTCTTCATCGGCATGCGGCAGGACGATACCCTCTAACCCTTTCAGGCCTTCGTTATACGCCCGGGCGTATGCCTCGCGTATTCGCTGCATCTCCGCGAGCCGCTCTAACTGCCTTAGACCAAGGGAGGCTTGTAGATCGGTCATGTTGCACTTGTAACCCGGCAGCAAGACACGGTAGTACCACGAACCCTTGGCGGTGTATCGCTTCCAGGCGTCCGTATCCATGCCGTGGAGGCTCAAGAGCCGCACCTTATGCGCCAATTCGACATCGTCCGTGGTAAGCATGCCCCCTTCGCCCGTGGACAAGTTCTTGGTGACGTAAAAGCTGAAGGCCGTTGCGTCGCCTATGCTGCCGACCATGCGGCCTTTATAGCGCGTGTAAACCGCATGCGCGGCATCTTCCAGGACCTTTAAGCCATGCGCCGCGGCCAGTTCGAGAATGCGGTCCATATCACAGGCCCGGCCTGCATAATGAACGGGTAAAATTACTTTAGTCCGGGGGGAAATTTTTTGCGCGATTTCATCGGGGTCGATGTTCAAGGTTTTCGGACTAATGTCCGCAAAGACCGGTAGAGCCCCGGTATGCACGATTACATTGGCCGTCGCCGCAAAGGTCAGCGGGGAGGTTAAAACCTCATCGCCGGGTCCGATGTCCATTGCTTTCAGCGCCAAAAACATAGCTGCCGTGCAGGAATTAACCGCTACCGCATATTTGCTGCCGACAAAAGAGGCAAACCGTTCTTCGAACAACGCGCACTTCGGCCCGCGGCTCAACCAGCCGGTATTCAAAGTGTCAATAACCTCTAGCAGTTCTTCCTCACCGATTAACGGTGCGGCGTAAGGCAGATAACCTTTGCTTTGAAGCACTTAATCATACAACCCCAGATTCAGGTCGTTTTTGGGCAGATTAAATCTGGCCCGGGCCAGGTCCATTAAAAAGGTAATTTTTTGCGCCGCGGGAGGTTCCTGATGAGTAAAAATCAGGTTCACCAACGCTTGATCAACGGCGCCGTTTTCTACTACATATATTTTCCGGTGCTCTGTCGGTGCGGCTTTTTCCGTCTCGGCGATCAGTTGTTCGCAAAGCTTCTCACCCGGCCTCAGGCATGTGTATTTAATTTCAATGTCTTTTCCCGGGCAAAGCCCTTTGAGCCGGATCATGTCGTGCGCCAGGTCTAATATTTTTACCGGATCGCCCATGTCCAAGATGAACACTTCCCCACCCTTGGTCAGGGCTCCGGACTGAATCACCAGGCGCACAGCTTCCCTAACCGTCATGAAAAACCGGCGCATTTCGGGGTGGGTAACCGTCACGGGGCCTCCCATCGCGATTTGCTTTCGGAAAAGCTGAACGACGCTCCCCCTGCTGCCCAATACGTTGCCGAACCTTACTGCGGCGAACTTCGTTTGGCTGATGCGGGCGTAATAACGGATTATCATTTCCGCGAGCAGCTTCGTCAGGCCCATTATGCTGCTCGGGTTCACAGCCTTATCGGTAGAAATGAGTATTAGCCTTTCGGTTTTATGCCGGTACGCCGCTTCGGCGATATTCAAGGTGCCGAAAACATTGTTTTTAAAAGCCTCTTGCGGTTGAAGCTCCATTAAAGGAACGTGCTTGTGGGCGGCCGCGTGAAAAACAACCGCGGGACGGTACCGCGTGAAAACAGCGAAAAGCCTTTCCCGGTCCCGAACGTCGGCAATCAACGGCACGTGTTCCACCTGAGGCCATTTGCGCGCCAAATCCATGCTGATTTCATAAATGCTGTTTTCGCCCCGCCCCAAGAGGAGCATCCGGCGCGGCTGAAAGGCGCATATTTGCCGGCAGAGTTCCGCGCCGATAGAGCCGCCCGCGCCTGTAACCAGGACAACCTGGTCCTTCAGGTAGGCGCTGACCTGTTCAAGATTAATGTCTACTTCATTCCTGTGCAGCAAGTCTTCCATTTGCAGTTCGTGTACCTGATCGAGCAGTTGTTTTCCCTGAACTATGTCCAATACGCTCGGCAGTACTTTAACGCTGACACCGGCTTGGCGGCAGATGGTGTCGATGGCTTTAATCTGGTCCATTGTCGCCGAAGGGATGGTTATTATGGCTTCCTCTATCTGCCGCTTTCGTACAATTTCCGGGATGTCAAACCTGGTGCCTAGTATTTTTAACCCGCAAAGCCGCAAAGCCTTTTTCTCCGGGTTATCGTCAACGAAGCCCACCGGCGTTAGTCCAACACTGGTTCTCGTTGATTTCAGCGTCTTCGCGATCAGTGCTCCCGCCTCGCCGGCGCCGATGATCAGGGCTCTTTTACTTTTTTCGGGCCGGCTCTCTTTTAAGTAGCCGCCCCACAAAAGACGCTGTATGAAACGTGTTCCTCCTAGGAAAAAGAGCGACATCGGCCATAGAACGGTCGGCACGGCCATGGCGAAGCGAAGCTTCAGCATCAACGCGGCAACGTAGATAATCGCTGTTCCACCGGTAACGGCGAGGGCGATGACCAGAAAGTCGTGGACGCCGGCATATTGCCAGATTCGGTGGTAAACACCGCAAAGGTACGCGCAGAGGAGCAAAACGATTACAGCGAGGATACCAAAGGCCGCCACATCTTTGCTAAGACTGATCGGAACGACATTCCAGCGCAGATTTAAACTTAAATAAACGGCTACAGCCAATAACACGATATCTATAATTAAGACCGAACCAATTCGTTTGGACACGTTGTCGGCACCATCACGTTTTATTTAAGTAGAAGTCGGGATCACGATATTTAAGTCGCCCTGTCAAGCTCTCTTCGCAAACCTTTTCGTATTCACGTACGGTCCGAGTAATGTTGTACTTCACCGATACCCTTTCTCTGGCGGCGGCCGCCATCCGCCGGGCTGCCCCGGGATTTTTGATTAAGAAAGCCATGCGTGCGCACAGGGATTCCGGGTCGTTTTCCTTTGCCAAGAGCCCCGATACTTGGTCCTCGATAACGTCAAGATTACCCGGTACCGCAGTTGCGACACAGGGAAGACCGGCGGCCATGGCCTCCAGTAAAGCTATGGATAACCCTTCCGCGTGGGTAGACAGTACAAATATGTCGGTGTTCAGCAATAATTCAGGGATATCTGTGCGCGTGCCGAGGAAAGATACATTGTCGGAAAGCTTAAGTTCTATGGTCAGTAGCTCCATTTCTTTGCGCAGGATCCCGTCGCCCGCGAAATCAAGCCGCGTCCTGAAGCCTTGTTCTTTGAGCAGTTTAACGGCTTTTATCAGGGTTGCTGGGTCCTTTTGTCTGTCAAGACGGGACACCATCTTGATCCGCACAGGCTGTTCGTTAAACAGTCCTTCAGGATCGGCGAGAGGTTGTCGGTCAACCGGAATACCGTTCTCGATAACGTTGATTTTTCCGTCCGGCAGCCAAAGCGCTTTTTTTACCATCTCTTTTACGTCGCTGGAGACGCAGATAACTTTATCAGATAACAGGTGTGATTGAAGAAGGTTGACAAGGCGGCCGCGCAAGCCGTAGTTGGTTGCGGTGGCCAGGTGTTCGACGGAAACAACGCATTTGATCCCGAGGCCCAAAACGGCAGTCCTTCCCCAGAAGTACGCCACCGGTGTGTGTAAGAAAACGGCGTCCGGCCGGTTTTTCAAAATAGTCTGCCTGAAGGTACGAAGAAACCCCCAATCCCATTGCCCCCGCTTAAGCAGAGAATAACATGGAACGCCACAGCTCTTTAATTCCGCCGCATAAATTGGGTCCACTTCATAGCCGACCAAAAGGACTGCGGGTTCAAAACGGGTGCGGTCATGGTTCTTAGCAATGTCAACGACGATCCGGGCGGCGCCGCCGGTACCCCCGTAGACAACGTGCAGTAGTTTAATCATGGCTTCCACCGTAGTACGAAAGAATTTATAATCTTTGCCAGTTTATTTGAAACGCACCGGTATTGGTGCTTGTTTACAGCTTTCGCATTTTAAAATACCTAGAGGCGTTCTTCACCGGAATTCGTATTCTTCCAATATATCAAACACGTCTTACATGGAGTCCGAAACAAGATTCTTCAAATATTCTAAAACGACCGGCCCCAGGTCTTCACGCCTGAGCGCCAGTTCGACCGTTGCTTGCAAGTAACCGAACTTGTCCCCTGCGTCGTAACGTTTGCCGGCAAAGGCATAACCAAAAACTCTTTCCTCTTTGGCCAGTAACTTGATAGCGTCTGTGAGCTGGATTTCGCCCCCGCACCCCGGGGGGGTTGTTTCCAGGACGTTAAATATTCGGGGGCTTAGGATATAACGGCCGGTGATACCCCAGCGGGATGGAGCTTCCTCCGGCGCCGGTTTCTCGATGAGATCTCCTATGTGAAACACCCGGGGCTGGATTTCCGCGCCCGAGATGATTCCGTACCGGGAAACCTGGTCTACAGGCAGCCAGTCAAGCGCTAACAATGTACCCTGCAACTCCTTAAAGACCTTCAACATTTGTGCCAGACACGGGTCCTCTCCGACAATAACGTCGTCCCCTAAAAGGACAGCGAAAGGTTCGCTGCCAATAAAACTTCTGGCGCAGAGTACCGCGTGCCCCAAACCACGTGGTTCACACTGCCTGACGTAATGGATATTTGCCAGGTTGGCTATCCGACGGACTTCCTCGAGCCATTCGTTTTTGTTCCGCTCGCGCAGGTAAGCTTCCAGCTCGAGGCAGCAGTCGAAGTGGTCCTCAATAGCTCGTTTACCGCGACCGGTAACGATAAGAATGTCTTCGATTCCCGAGTCCACGACCTCTTCAATAATGTACTGGATGATCGGCTTGTCAATCAGGGGGAGCATTTCTTTCGGCTGTGCTTTGGTGGCGGGCAGAAAGCGGGTACCTAACCCCGCTGCCGGGATAACGGCTTTTGTGACTTTAAAATTATTGCTCAGTTTAAATCACCCTTTTAGCGCAGGACGTTTCGGCAATTTTTCGCAAGCGGTCTGCGCTTGCCTAATTGAACAAAACCGAGAAGGCGTGTACTGTTTTCTTGCCTATGTAGTTTACGTTTAACCGCGGGGGGAGGTGTAAGAAATATACGATTAAGTTCTACCGCGTTCCCTTAGTTTTTGGCATATCGGTACTTTAAGCAGGTAGAGTGCGGTCGTATAAACTACCGCGCCACAGAAAAAATCGAGGAGGACGCGGCACAACAGCCCGGGCTTCCCGCTGAAATGCTCGGCAAGCAAGCAATCGCAGCACTTGATCGCAGACCCCATTAAAAGAACCGCCAGTCCGCTCTTAGCGATCGCTACACAAATCGGTCGGAATTCAAGCCCTTTTATTTTTCGCCCAAGATAGTACGAAAGGAGGAACGCCATCAAGGTGAAGGCGATCGAGGTGGAGAGAGCGATCCCTCCCAATCCCATTACCCTTACTAAGAAGTAGTTGAGGCAAATATTTACCATCACCATCACCACTCCGATCCGAACCGGCGTAATGGTATCTTGAAGGGCGTAGAAGGCCTTGCTCAAAATGTCCTGAAGGGCATGCCCCACCATTCCCAGGGCGTAAAACAATAAAGCGGTAGCTGTCATAAAAGTGGCGCGCGTGTCAAACTCACCGCGTTCAAAAAAAAGGGAAACTACCGGTTGGGCCGTTACCATGAGCCCTACCGCTACCGGGAACATGATGTAAATAACCAGGGTTGCGGCCCGCAATAACTGACGGCTGTATGCCTCCCAGTCCTGGTTGGTGCACGAACGCGACAGGGCGGGGAGATAAACGCTGCCGACCGCCAAAACGAAAATGCCGAAGGCGGAGTCGGTAAGAAGCACTGCGTAATCGAGGGCCGCAATACTCCCCGGGGCCAGGTAGCTGGCGAAAATACGGTCAAACAAATTGGCCAATGCCGCAACCGCGCTGCCGGCGAGCATGGGCAGCGCAAGCGCCGCCATCCGTTTCAGGTATGGGTCACCCCAGTCGAGGATACGGCGAAACCGGTAGCCGTAACGCCAGGCACTACCCAGCAGAAACAGGCATTGCCCCAGATACGCCAGAATAATCCCCGCCGCCGCCCCGTGAAGTCCGGCTTTGGGGACCAGTATCAGCAGGGAAGAGATCATCACCAGATTAAAAACGATACCGCTTGCGGCAGGTAAGGTAAAGGCCCGGCGAAAATTCAGATATCCGGTTGTTATCCCGAACAGGCCCGTGATGGCGATGCACGGCATGAGCCAGTAAGCCAACTCCACCGTTAAAAGGTAAGTTTCCCGCTCAAAGCCGGGGGCGATCAGCTTTACTATCCAGGGAGTACACAAGACTCCCAGCCCCGCCGTAACCACAAGCACAACTGTTATGCTGTTGGTTACGTTCGCAACGTAAGGATCCAGCGCTTTCCGCCCGGCTTTCCCGTCCTGTTCGGTTAACAGGGGAATGAGGGTGTTGGGAACGGCAAGTGAAACCGCGGTTAGGAGGGCCATGGGGACAAAAACGGCCACTTTAAAGGCGTCTCCGGCCTGAGTAGCGCCCAAGTGGGCGGCAAGCACTATTTCCCGCAGAAAACCGAATGCTTTGCTTAAAAGGATAAGAACCATCAGTCCGACTGCGATTCTTGTCAAGCGATTACTTTCGGGCATGTTTAACTTGCTTTCCCGCTGCTGGAGGATTTAACGCAGCTTTTTGAGGTGTTATTGGGACTTTAACGGTCGACCCTTCGCCAATTTATGCCGTGCGTCCCTAAAGGTGCTTGGGCAGAAAATCTGTTGCGCAAGACAAAATCGAGTTCGCAGAAACCGTCCACCGACCGTTAATGGTGGTGCGTGATTCCCCAGTGAATAACAAAGCTGTTGATATCATGGGTGGACCGATATTCAGGGGGTGCAGATAAGGATGACGGCAGGGTTTTAGTATAGGTTCGCGGCGGGAGGTAATAAGTATTTACCGTGTTGTAGATCGGCGCACCGGAAGTCCATGGAGCGTAGGGGATAAAACCGTATGCCCGGGCGGCGTCGTAATAACGCCGTACCCCTCTATAATCATGCCACTTGATAAATCTGGCGGTAAGCACCTTAAAGCTGTGCCGGTTGCTCAGACCGATCACATAATCTCGCTTCGCGTTGATCCAGGGATCCACGGTCCCCTTTTCATAGGGGTAGTGTTCCCACATCATGAAATCAATTAATGGCGCCGTGTAATCGATGAGACTAAGCGGGGGGTCTTTCCACCAGCCGCCGTTCTGACAGATCAACTTATCCGTATCGATGTTTCGGATTTCGTTTACGAGTTCAACAGTGGCATCGAGCACCTCCTTGTTCCCGGAAAAATCAGTCGCTTCAGCCAGGGTGTCTAGAAAGACGCCGTCAAATCCCCGCGCGTAAATGGACCTCGTATAATCAGTGATAATCCGTCGGTAATGGGCGCTACGGGGGTCCATTATCCAGTCGGGCGGGTCGTCGTTGTTATTCGCTATTCTTTTCCCGTTTAAAAAAAGGTAATCGGATTCTCCAATGCCCGTAAAAGGCGTCCACTGTTGGTCGATAGAAGTGGTGGGAACATAAGCTATTACCAGCACATCAGCCGCATGTAGTTTCGTTAACTGGGCGTCACTAAGAGTATAGGGTTCGACAATGGCCAAATCGAATTGTTTCATGTCTTCAATCTGCTGTGCCGTGGTGACATCCTGGTGGTCCATTACCTTGTTCAAGGTGCCCGGCTTCGCAATAAAAATAGTAACAAACATTGCCAGAGCGACCAGGAGCACGAGGACAATTTTAACCGTCTTGTTTTTGAGTCCGAAGGACCTGCTGTTAAGCATGGCTTAAATCATTTCCGCCTCTGGAGTTTCGAACACATTGCGCCTTTACCGGTATATCATAAGTCGACTCTTCGCCACAATGTATGCGGTACGTCTTTGATGGTGCTTGTCAAAGAACCTACGGCCTTCGCTTTAGAACATTAATAATACAGAGACCCACCCGGAAGGGTCTGTTCCGGGATGGGTCTCGAGGGTGCTTATGTCAAAAAGAGGGCCTGGGAAAAAAGAAAACTATTGCCGCAAGGTCCTGACCACAACCTTGTTACTTGCAGGCGAAACGTTTCCGGCGGCATCCGCGGCCTTCACGTAATAGTAGTACCTGGTTTTCTGCCCCAGACCGGTGTTGGTGAAGGTTGTCCCGCTAACGGAAGCGACTTTATTATAAGTTCCGTTATAATAGTAGCTCCGGTAAACATCGTAACGGGTGACGCCGACGTTGTCTTTGGAAGCTGTCCAGGTTATTCTTACGGAGGTTGAACTCAAAGCGACAGCTTGTGTTATCGAGG
>JAGUUY010000230.1 GCA_020063185.1 Bacillota bacterium | reverse complement strand
GTTTACAGATCTGGGCGCGAACCACTGCGCAACCATTTCCCTCGTTATCAAAAAGCGACCCGGTCCTTCGTTGTCGGTCAACGTCCGGGGGAGCGAAATGTCGGCGACCACCAGCTCGCCCGCAAACGCCGCGCCCGGCTCCAGCACCAGCCCGATCTTGGGCAGGCCTAAGGTGACGGTGACAGCCGCGCGGACGCAGGGCCCGTCGACCTTGCCCGTATCCGCCTGCAGCCCGGAAGGGACGTCAACAGCTACCACAAACCTCCCGGTTTCGTTAACCGCTTCAATTACCTTACCAGGCCCTTCAAGCATTTTGCCGCGAAAACCGGTACCGTACAGGGCGTCGATCACCGCTTCCGCCTGGATGAGGGACAATTTAATGAGATGCACGCCGTTTGTGCCCGAAAGGCGGAAAATCTGCTGTCCGAGGCGCTCCCAGATGATGCAGTTAACGCGGGCGTCGCCGGATAACTCTTCCGGTTCGCACGTGAGGAACAACTTTACCGTGGCGCCCTGCTGCAACAGGTGCCGCGCCGCCACAAAACCGTCGCCCCCGTTGTTCCCTTTGCCGCACAAAACGATTATTCTTTTACCCCGGACCTGGCCGATCCTTTGGGCTACCGTACGGGCCACGCTCCGGCCGGCGTTCTCCATGAGCAAGAGGCCGGGGATACCGAATTCTTTTATGGCCCGGCGGTCGATCTCCCGCATCTCCTTAGCCGTAACTAGGCGCAAGCAATCAGTCCTCCTTTTCCGCGACCGCAAACGCCACCGCTGCGCCCGCGTCGTGGGAGATGCTCAAAAGCACCCGCGCAACGCCTTGCGATTGCGCCACCGCGGCCGCCCTGCCCTTTAAAAAGACCAGCGGCCGCCCGTTGGTGTCATTAAGAATTTCCACCTCGTTAAAACCGACGCCGGCGCGGCCTATACCGAGGGCCTTCAGCACTGCCTCTTTTGCGGCAAACCTGCCCGCCAAATAAAAAAAGACACCTTTTTTGCTACCGCCGTAAGCCTGTTCGGCAGGGGTGTATACACGCTCTATAAACCTCTGCCCCCAGCGTTCAACCGCCGTGCGGATCCGCGCTACGCCGACAATGTCCGTTCCGATTCCTGCCAACAAAAAAACGACCCCCATTACTGTGATAGCAATTACGGCCGCGTTGTCGCTCCGGGTGTACCTTCCACTCTACTGCAGTTCAACACCGGCCCGCCCGGTCTCCAGAAAGACGCCTTTCCGCTTCCGGCCGCACTTTCAAGAGTTTTACCAATTATGCGCTCTAAAACCCCAAAATACGCCGTAGTTTTTTCGCCTGGGCCCTTGAAAGCGGCACTTCGCTTCTTTCTTTATCCTCGACCACCAGAGAGTAAGTGCCGTTGAAAAACGGGATAATCTCTTTTACTTTGTGCAGGTTGACGATAAAACAACGGTGGGTCCGGAAAAACACGTTCGGGTTGAGCCGCGCTTCAAGTTCCTTAAGCGTAAAGTGCGCGACGAACCGGTCTGAGAAAGTCTTGAGATAAACGGCGTCCCCTTCCGTGGAGATATAAATAATATCGCTTTCGTTAACCAGTACTGTCTTACCCGCCTTCTCCGCGGGCAGCCTGTCGATCCGGATCGTCGGGCCCGCTGTGACAACAGACCCGGCGAGCCCTCTCCCTTCATCACTTTCCTTTGTAAGGCGCAGCACCTTGTTTACCGCTCTGCGCAGGCGTTTCTCGTCTATAGGCTTAAGGATATAATCGACGGCGTTGACGTCGAACGCCTTAACGGCGTGTTCATCATAGGCGGTGACGTAGATGACGTGCGGCTGCCGGGTCAGTTCCTGGATAGCCGCGCCAAGCTCCAGGCCGTTCATCCCGGGCATTGCGATATCCAGAAACAGAATGGAATAATCCAATGCCTTAATCAGCGTGAGCGCCTCTTCGGCGTTGGTCGCTTCGCCGACGACCTCAATGTTGTCGATTTTAGAAAGCACGTAGCGCAGTTCCTGGCGTGCGGGGTACTCGTCGTCCACGATCAAGGCCTTAAGCTTCAACTACGTTTGCTCCTTTCGCTTCGGTTACCGGCTCCAGAATAGGTATCCGCAGCTTGATCACTGTTCCCCGGTCTTTTTCACTCACCAACCTGAGCCCGTAATCCGGCCCGAAAAGCCCTTTCAGTCGCTCGTTAACGTTTGAAAGTCCAACGCCGCTTCCCGAACCAAACCCCGGTGTGAAAATCTGAGGCATGATGTCAGGGGGAATACCGACCCCGTCATCGGCGATTTCCACGGCCATTTCGCTCCCGGCGCGCCGGACCGCAAAGCGTACCGTCCCGGTCCCTACCTTAGGCATAATACCGTGTTTGATGGCGTTTTCCACGAGGGGCTGAAGGGTCAACACCGGCACCTCGTAATCAAGCAGGCTCTTGTCAACGCTCCTTACGATACGCAATTTGTCCCGAAAGCGCGCCTTTTCGAGGACCAGGTATGTGTTTACGCATTCCAGTTCCTCCCGCAGCGTTGTGAAATGACCTGTTGATTTTAACGCGTGCCGAAAGAAGGAAGCCAGGCGGATGAGCAGCCGCCGCGCCGTCTCCGGGTTGGTGCGACTGAACATGACGATAGTGTTCAACGTGTTGAACAAAAAGTGCGGGTTGATCTGCGCGCGCAGGGCGTCTAGTTCGGCCCTGGTCACCAGTTGCGCCTGCCGGTCGAGTTCCGCCAGTTCCATCTGAATCCCCAGCAACTGTGCGATGCCGATTGCCAGGTTGACCGTCGCCTGCGGCACAGGCCCCTCTATCGTCCGGTAAAGCTTGAGAGCCCCTACGACCTTTCCCCTGCACTTAAGGGGAACGATCACCACCGCCCCCAGGGGGCACTGGCAGTCCTTGACGGGACACTGAAAGTCCGCTTTTCTTTCGACGATCTTGATATTCCCAGTCGCCACCACCCGCATCGTCGCCTGAGTTACAATGCTCCTCCCGGGCGGATGTTTATCGCAGCCCGGACCTAAAAACGCGAGTATCCGCTCGCGGTCGGTGATGGCGACCGCCGGCACGTCACCGATACGCTGAATGATCTCGGCGGTCTTCCGCGCCGTTTCCTCGTTCAGCCCGTGCCTCATATAGGGCAGCGCGGCGTTGGCGATCTGGAGGGTCGGGTCGATCGACTGGCTGTCCATGGGGTAATTCGTACGGTCCCTGCGCTCGCTCCGGCGCAGGAACAAGAAAACCAGCCCGTTGGCGCCCGCGATCATAACAGCCGGTAATAAAAACTGCGGCCAGATTAAGACCACGCAGGCCAACAAGGTGAACAGACATACCATCATCATTACGGTAGTATCCGCGGCAACCGCCTTAATGTACCGCACGGTAAAGACCCCTTATTAAAACCTGTTCTAAGTAAACTATACTATAAAAAGGCTCTGGTGGTAAACGCCATTCTTCGCGGCTCTTAACCCATTAAGAACCGAAATCCGTCGTTAGAGTCTCCGTGCCGTTATTGCTTTCTTAACTCTTTTGTAGTAAAATGATTTGCACGGGCGCGTAGCTCAGGGGGAGAGTGCTTGACTCACATTCAAGAGGTCGCTGGTTCGAAACCAGCCGCGCCCACCATGAAAAAAGACCCGCCATGACTGGTTCCTGGCGGTTTTGCTTTTTGGTGAACTGTAGCCAAGCGGGGTTACTGTAGCATAACTGTAGCCAAACTCGAAAAATACCGCTGAAAATAAAGAACTGCAATCTTCGCCGCAGTTCCTTTTTGTTTCAGGTCTCCGCTTAATCAATATCAATACTCCAGGAAACTATTAGGAAATGCCGTATTGCTCGACAACCGTACAGATCCCGATAATAGCTTCTGAATGTCGAGGTTTTATCATCGGTTTTTCCGAGAACCGTATCATCATCCCAGTTTCGACGCAGCTTCTATTCGAAGCCCTTATTTAGGTTAATACGCGGTTCCCCGCCTTACCTAATCGGAAGCAAGCTGATGAACGACCGCAGAGGGATGGACCTTGCTATCACAACCCGCGCAACTCAGCCCCAGAAGGAATACTGATCACCAACGCCCGCAGATGATCAGGAGGGCGGCCTGCTGCTTTGTTAGGGGAGCATTATGCCGGCTTTATGGTGGGGATGAGCCAACTCCATGCACTAAACACATAAACGGGTATGGCAGGGGGATTTCGTCCCCTGCCACGCCCGCCTCTAATGTCCTGCCGCACCGTTAATTACCAAAAGGTCAAGCGAACACCCGACTTATGACTTCTCTTTGGACCTTATTAATTTTAACCAACTATCTAACTCGCGGGCGGCGATTTCACGTCCGCCCAGTCCGAAGGCCAGCGCCGCCGCCACGGCGACGGCACCCAACAGCAACCCAAACGCGAGGTTGATTGTTTCGCTGGCCAACCCCATCTGCTGTAAGGCCATCGCACCGGCCAGTACCAGAATGGCAACTCGTGCGGCCAGGGCCAATATGCCGGCTTGAGCCGCCCCACTGGCTTGCACGGCCTTGGAGCCCAGATTCGCGAGGTAGAGGCCGACAGCGAAGACAATCAGCCCCACAATTACTTGACCGGCAAAGACAATGAACTGTGCCGCCAACTCCGCCAGCACCATAAAACCTAGTAGGCGGAATGCTTCAATGGCGGCAAAAAACATAACCGCCACCAGGCCCAGGTATCCCACTACTTCCGAAGGTGTGCGTTCCCCCTCCGCAAGTTCTTGGCGCAGGCCCAGCCGGGCCAAGATACCATTAAATCCGATGGCGGTCAGCAGGTTAGTGATTACCCCGACTACCACACGTCCTACAATGTAGGCAATAGCCATCAGCAGGCAGGCGGCGAATATGTTCGGCAGGGCTGTTAGTATCGCGTTAAGCATATTGCTGGCGGGGCGGGTGATTGCTTCCAGCGCTAAAGCGTTAAGGGCGGCTATTAAGACCGGAATAAGGATTAACACGTAAACAACCAGGCTAAGCAGTCCTGACAGCCGCTGCTCTCCCAGCACCGGAGCCAGTCCAACCCGCTCGCTCAACCGGTCGATCCCGATGGTTACCAGCAGGTTGGCCAAAATCTGCTGCACAATGCGGGCAACAAACCAGCCGATCACCAAGATCAGCCCGGCAGCAAAGATTACGGGCAAGAAGCCGAGGACTTTGTCAATCATATTCTGGACCGGTTGGAGCAATCCTTTTAGCTCCAGGATGCCCAGCACGGCCGGCAGAAAGAGCAGGAAGATCAACCAGAACACGGCATCGCTGACCGTGCGCGCCAAAGGAACGTATCCCTCTTCTTTAAGGCCGGCCTGGCTGCCGAGGCGCTCGTCGATCCTGGAAGCGCTCAATACTCGTGAGACAAGAAGCCTGAGCATGCCGGCTACAATCCAGGCGGTCAACAGCAGAAACCCCGCTCCGAGCAACCGTGGGGCATACTGGAAGACCTGGACCAGGATTTGGTTAAGCGGCTCGGTGACCAGCGTGAGTCCAAGCACCTGGAAAAATGCGACCAGTACGAAAAGGATAAGAAGGTAATATACCCCCTTCGCAATCCAGTATTCCACTTCAACGGCTTTAACCGTTTCTTTCCCAAGTACAGAACCGGCCAGCCGGTTGTCAAGATTGGTGCGGTGGAGTGCCCGGCGGATGAAAACTGACAGCAGCCAGGCAACCGACCACCCAACAATAAGGACGACCAGCGCCCCAAACACGTTGGGAATGTAATTTTCAAACAACTGTGTTATTTGTCCGACAAAGTGTTCCATTTAACTCCTCCTTATCCGGTTATTCTGCAATTGCTTAGGGATACCGGGGGTGGGTGCAGGGCCCAACCATTAAACCACCGTGCAATTAAGGAAATCACC
>JAGUUY010000232.1 GCA_020063185.1 Bacillota bacterium | reverse complement strand
TAATAGTTATCGGTGAAGGGGGAAGCGGCGGCGCACTGGCGCTGGGAGTAGGGGACAGGACTTTGATGCTTGAACACGCCATCTTCTCTGTGATTTCGCCGGAAGGGTGTGCGAGTATATTGTGGAAGGATGCCGCACGGGCGCGAGAGGCCGCTGAAGCGTTAAAGCTGACGGCCCGGGACCTTCTGTCTCTTGGGATTATTGATGAGGTGGTACCGGAACCTCTCGGCGGGGCTCACCGGGATTCACACACAGCAGCCGCATTGCTGCGTAAAGCACTCGCCCGCAACCTGGATTCCCTGAAAAACATTCCACCCGAAGAACTGCTCCAGCGCCGCTACGCCAAGTACAGGAATATGGGTTCGGTGGAAGGTTAAGGGCTTTTTGACCCTTAAACGGCCTTTTTGCTGAGAGTACCGCGCTTCCCCCGGAATCAGGGGGGCTTTTTTGCACCGGATAGGCGTATTAACCAGCGGCGGCGACGCGCCGGGAATGAATGCCGCTATCCGCGCTGTAGTACGGAAAGGGATCTTTCACGGCTACGAGGTTTTAGGGGTCAAGCGTGGCTTTGCGGGCCTGATCGACGGGGACATTCAACCTCTGAATGCCGGGTCGGTAGCTGATGTAATTCAAGCGGGCGGCACCATCCTTTTGACGGCAAGATCGGAAGAATTTCTCACCGCGGAAGGAAGGATGCAGGCCTATGCGTCTTTGCGCCGGGCGGGCATTGACGGCCTGGTGGTTATCGGCGGGGACGGTTCTTTAAAGGGCGCCTTTACCTTTTACCGGGAGACCGAGATTCCGGTACTGTGTGTTCCCGCGACTATTGACAACGACATTTCCGGTACCGACTTCACCATCGGCTTCGATACGGCGGTAAACAACGTCGTCGAAGCAATAAATAAAATTCGGGACACGGCTACTTCCCACGAGCGGACGTTCGTGGTGGAGGTTATGGGCCGTAATTCAGGTTTTATCGCTCTCGCCGCTGGACTGGCCGGCGGGGCGGAATCGATTCTGATACCGGAGTTGCCGTTCGACCTGGAAGCCGTCTGCCGCCGTTTGCTGCGCGGTGTGCGCAGGGGAAAACTTCACAGTGTAATCATTGTCGCCGAAGGGGCGGGTTCGGCCGCCCAGGTCGCCCGTGAAATCAAGGCGCGTACGGGTTTTGATACGAAAATTACGGTCTTGGGACACATCCAGCGCGGGGGAGCGCCCACAGCTTACGACCGAATTCTGGCCAGCATGATGGGCGCCCGGGCGATCGACCTGCTTGAGGCGGGAGAGCGAAGCGCCATGGTCGGCCTTACCGGCAGCCGTTTGAAGCACTTCGGCCTCGCGAGTGTATTTGAAGTGAAAAAACAAATCGACCAGGAATTATACCGTCTTGCGGAAGTCTTAGCGATATAAAAACCGGGATTGTTTTTCCCGCGGCCGGGTTTTACCTCGGAGGTTAAAATGAGGCGTACAAAAATTGTTTGTACCATGGGGCCGGCAACAGAAGACTCAGTCGTAGTGGAGGGTCTGCTGAGGACTGGAATGAACGTCGCCAGGGTGAACATGTCCCACGGTACGCCGGATGACCACAGACGCCGGCTGAATGTCCTGAGGGAGGCAACGTCCAGGTTGGGAATACACCTCGGTATCATGGTTGACATCCGGGGCCCGCGTATCCGTTTAGGGGAATTGGAACCGGGATCTTTTATGGTCGACGAGAATGAAGAGTTAGAACTAAGCCCGGGGGATTTCAAAGGT
The DNA here is from genome assembly GCA_020063185.1 of Bacillota bacterium. Lineage (GTDB taxonomy): Bacteria > Bacillota > Desulfotomaculia > Desulfotomaculales > Ammonificaceae > SURF-55. The sequence continues at coordinate 27,295 of JAGUUY010000232.1, read as the reverse complement.
ACACCGCGCCGTATTCCGGTTAATTACGAGGGATTGGCCGGTGACGTCCGCCCCGGGAACCTTATCCTGGTGTCCGACGGACTTGTCCGATTGAGGGTCACGGCTGTCACCGAAAACAGCGTCCGGTGCCGCGTTGAAAACGGAGGACCTGTCAGCGCGCATAAAGGTGTGAATCTCCCGGGAATTAGAGTAAAACTCCCTTCCCTTACCGCAAAGGATATCAGCGATATCAGGTTTGCTATTGCCGAAGAGGCTGATTTTATCGCCCTGTCTTTTGTAAGAAGAGCTGAAGACGTGATCGCAGCACGCCGGCTGATTGAAGAAGCGGGAGTAGACACCTGGCTTATCGCCAAAATAGAAAACTGGGAGGGGTTGGAGAACCTCAGCAGCATTTTGAAGGTCTCCGACGGTGTAATGGTGGCGCGGGGCGATTTGGGACAAGAGATACCCATTGAAGAGGTGCCCCTGGCCCAAAAGAAGATTATTAAGGAGGCCAACGGCGCCGGAAAACCAGTGATTACGGCTACGCAGATGCTGGAGTCAATGATGGCCAACCTTACTCCCACGCGAGCTGAAGCCAGCGATATAGCCAACGCCATTATCGATGGTACCGATGCGGTCATGCTTTCGGGTGAAACGGCGGTCGGTCGTTACCCCGTGGAGTCGGTGGCGGTGATGGCGAAAATTGCGGCCCGGGCGGAAGAGTCCCTGGCTTTTGACGACATCCTAAGACAAAAAAGGATGCTGCTGAAGCACACGGTCACGGACGCCATCAGCTTCGCCACTTGTACTACCGCTCAGGACCTGGACGCGGCGGCGATCATAACCGCTACCACTACCGGCTACACGGCGAGGATGGTGGCCAAATACCGGCCGCGGCCCCCGGTCGTCGCGGTGATCCCCAATAAGCGTGTCTTGAGGCGGTTGACCGTCGTCTGGGGGGTGCTTCCTCTTCTGGTCGACCGGATAGAAAACACCGATCAGATGATTCAGGGGGCTGTAGAAGCTGCTCTACGCGCGCAATACGTAAAAGCGGGGGACCTGGTCGTAATCACGGCGGGGGTTCCCGTGGGCGTGCACGGAACTACGAACCTGTTAAAAGTGCATACCATGGGGGATATACTTGCGCGGGGAACGGGCATCGGTATGAAAGCGGTCACAGGGACGGTTAGGATAGTGCACACGGTGAAAGAAGCTTTCGAACGCATTAGGCCGGGGGACATTATGGTGACTCCGATGACAGACAGGGAATTTGTGCCGGCAATGGAACGTTGCGCGGGTATCATTACCGAAGTCGGTGGTTTAACATCCCACGCGGCTATAGTCGGGCTTGAATTCGGGATGCCCGTGGTAGTGGGTGTTGAAGCAGCCATGGTAATTTTGAAAGACGGACAACTGGTTACCATCGACGGACAGCGGGGTGTAATTTACAGCGGTGTGGCAAGGGTATTATAGCTCGGATGTGTTTACATTAACGTATTCCATCTCCTTTTTACCGGAGGGTGACGATGGTCAAAGAGTTTATCCTCAATTATCTTACCGCTTTCGGCATCGGCGGCATTCTGCTTAGCAGCTTCGTCGAGGCCCTGGGCGTGCCTTTTTTCCCCGGCGGTATCATGATAATCATCGCCGGTTTTTTAATTGCCGAGGGTTACATGGCTTTTCCAGCCGCATGGTTTGCCACCTCGTTCGGCTTTGTAACGGGCTCGCTGGCCGCGTATTGTTTGGGCATGAAGTTGGGGGACAAGGTTTTTGAGCGCAGCGGGCGCCTGTTGGGGGTTACACCTGCACGTCTCAATCAGGCGCGGGCTTACTTGAGTAATTCGGCGGCGGGGTTTGTCGTGTTTGGCCGCTTCATCCCGGGCATTAGTAACCTCACGCCGTACATTGCGGGTGTCGGCGGTCTAAAGCCGATCATTTTTTTCGCCTTAACGTCTGTTTTCGCCGTTACCTGGAGCGCGCTTTACCTTTCTCTGGGCATGTTTTTCGAGCAGAGTTGGCAGAAACTAACCCAGCGCGTGCAGCCGCTGCTCCTTATCGGTTCCTTAATGGGACTAGGCATATATCTACTTATTATGGCACGTAGAGGGAAAAAAGCCTCCTAATTTCGTGGATTTTGGTTTAAAATAGAAAAGAACGTTGGTCATACAACTGATTACCCTCCAAACCGTTACGATTTGTTGTATTACTTTGTAGACCGGTGCGGAGGCCATTAAACACAAGGAGTCTCCGAAATGGACGGTGGCACCCTTGAACAGTTGCTTGCCAAAGCAAAAGAGGGAGATGTCGACGCACGCAACACACTGGTTGAAGTCCACCGGAGTTTTGTTTTAAACGTCGTCGTATCGTCTTGTCGGCGATCGCTTCAGTGGGGCCGGGATGACGAATTGAGTATCGGCCTGATTGCATTCGACGAGGCCGTCACAAGGTACGAGGCGGAAAGAAACGTACCGTTCTTGGCCTTTGCCAGGCTGGTGATAAAAAGCCGGCTGGCAAATTACTTCCGACAGGAGGTCAGGCGTTTGAGCAGCGGCGCCGGTGTTTCAGGGAATAACCTGACCGACGATACAGCGGCATCCTGGACGGAGTTTATTTGGGACCGGTCGGCCCAGGACCGCGCCGAAGAAATCCAAGATTACGAGGCGGCGCTTTCCGAATACGGCATTTCGCTGGATGAACTGGTGTGCCTTTCGCCCAAACACCGCGACAGTCGTATAGCGCTTATCGGTGCGGCCCAAACTTTGGCGGCGGAAAACGAACTGTTCCAGCATTTGGGGCGAAAAGCACGCCTCCCGGTGAAAAAGGTTTCGATTAAGACAGGGTTGAGCCCTAAAGTAATCGAAAAAAACCGGAAGTATCTACTGGCTCTCACAATTATTTTCCGTCATCCCGACCGCTTCATCTACTTAAATTCTTACATTAAGAAATAAAGTGAGGCAGGCTCGTATGCAAGGGATGCTATTAAAAAAGCAAAACGGTACCGGGATTGTTCTGACCAGCGATGGGACCTACTGCCGGGGGGCGATAAGCGAAGAAGCGTTGCTCGGCGAGGAGGCGACTGTAGTTCCACCCCGATGGCGGCGGCCGCCTCTCTGGCTGGCGGCCGCGGTGACCGCGGTGGTCTTCCTGGGACTTGGGGCATACCGTTTCCTTGCGCCTTCCTCATGGGCTTATGTGGCGATAGACGTTGAGCCGAGTGTGGAATTCACAGTCGACCGGGGATTAACTGTCATTGGGTTGAAAGGATATAATTTTGCGGGAAAGAAATTGGCTTCAGCTTTGGGTGATATCCGGGGCAAGCCTCTTGATTACGGCGTCGAGAGCCTGCTCGAGAAGGCCCTGGCCGCGGGGTACTTGCGTGAGGGAGAGGACAACATTGTGATGGTCACCGGGGTTTGCCGGCAGGAGGATGAAAGGATCGGCCCGGAAGCATTGGCTAATATGGTGGCCGACAGCTATCCGGTCCAACGCGGTAAAGTGGAAATTATAGCGCTCTACACCGATACGGACGTTCACCGCCAGGCCGCAAAAAACGGCCTTTCGAGCGGCAGATATCTCCTACAACAGGAGTTAAAACGCCGCGGGGTAAATATAGCAGGCCGTGTAATGCGCGAAGAATCACTCCGGAGTCTCGGCAAGGGGCACAATCTGGTTCTCTCCGCCGTAATGGATGATACGGGTTGGGTGCTGACCCGTCCGGAGAGTTCTTTTTTGGAGCGGCGTCAAAAGCAGGATGTTTTTTATGCGGCGCCGGTCCCGGTTCAAAAGGAGTAGCAACGACAGCGCCGTACGGTTTGTCGGGCGAACGGTGTAATGCTGTTTGCCTTTTTGTTTTTCCCGGGAGATTTCCCCTTGCACGTTGCTTTGTTGCAGGATAGAAGGCAAGTCGTGTATTATACCGGTAAAGCCGGCAGTCATAAGTAAATTGGCGACTCCGGGGCGGTGAAAAGATACCTGCATGCTCAAACTTGACATAAACCAGAGAACCATCCTTGAAGGGCGTTACCTGCAGCGGGACAAGACGGGAAGAGTCGTCGAAACGCCCGAAGAACTGTTCCGGCGGATTGCGCGGGCTGTAGCGTCGGCCGAAGCCCGCTTCGGTGCGGACGCGGAACAGGTCGGCGACTGGGCGCAACGCTTTTTCAGGCTCATGTCCGAATTTGATTTTCTCCCTAACAGCCCCACCTTAATCAACGCCGGCCGGGAGTTGGGCCAGTTGGCGGCCTGTTTTGTGTTGCCGGTGGAGGACAGCATCGAATCAATTTTCGAGACGCTTAAGGAAGCCGCGCTCATCCACAAGAGCGGCGGGGGTACAGGGTTTAACTTCTCGCGGTTGCGGCCGAAGGGGGACCCGGTGCAGTCGACCGGCGGCGTCGCCTCAGGGCCGGTAAGCTTTATGCGTGTTTTTAACGCCGCCACCGAGGAGATCAAGCAGGGAGGGGTCCGGCGGGGAGCAAACATGGGCATTCTACAGGTCGACCATCCGGACATTCTTGAGTTCATAGCCGCCAAGGAGCGGGAAGGAACTTTCAGGAACTTCAACATCTCGGTAGCCGTGAAAGACGAATTTTTGACGGCTGTAAAGGAAAATAGGGCATATCCATTGGTTTTCAAAGATAAGGTTTATGGGGCGCCTCCGGCACGGCAGATTTTTGATGAGATTACCCGCCACGCTCACAAAAACGGCGAGCCGGGCGTAATTTTCATCGATGCCGTCAACCGCGCCAATCCGCTACCCGCGCTTGGTGAAATTGAGGCCACAAATCCGTGCGGCGAGCAGCCTTTATTGCCTTACGAATCCTGTACGCTCGGTTCGATCAACCTGCTGAACATGGTACAGGGCACGAGTATTATGTGGGAAAAATTTCGGGCAGCGGTCCAACTCGCCGTTCGTTTCCTGGATAACGTCATTGAAATAAATAGTTTCCCCACGCCGGAGATTGCCGCGGCCACCAGACGCTCACGGAAGATCGGCCTCGGCGTTATGGGGTGGGCGGATATGCTTTATACGTTGGGGGTTCCCTACGATTCCACCGCTGCGTTGCACCTTGCGGAAAAAGTCGCGAATTTTCTTGTGCAAGAGGCCCGCGCCGGTTCCAGAGCGCTTGCCTGCGAGAGGGGACCTTTCCCGAGTTGGGGATGTTCCATTTACCACCCGGAACTTCCCCTGCGGCACGCTACGCTTACGACCATCGCGCCCACCGGTTCGGTCAGCGGTATCGCCGGGGTAAGCCCCGGCATTGAGCCGGTGTTTGCGTTGAGTTACACCCGCACGGTTCTCGATGGTAAGAAACTGCTGGTGGTGGATAAAGTTTTTCTCGGCTATCTCAAAGCCGCTTTTCCCGAGGCGCAACGGGAGAAGATTTTGAACGCGGTCTACCTGAACGGAACGCTGCAGGCGGCGCCGGAGGTGCCGGAAAAGACCCGCAAGATTTTTAAGACAGCGCTGGAGATAAGCCCCAAGTGGCATCTGCGGACCCAAGCCGCTTTTCAAAAATACATCGACAACGCGGTGAGCAAGACCGTTAACCTGCCGCGAACGGCCACTGAAGGAGACGTTGCCGACATTTTCCGTCAGGCGCACGCACTCGGTTTAAAAGGCCTTACGCTCTATCGCACAGGCTCACGAAAGGATCAACCTTTAACGCCGCTGATAAACTGCCCCCCCTGCCAGGAAAACTGAGTGGACACTCCGGCAAACCGGAACAGACTGCTTTACAGTGCTCGCCTTGATTTTCAAGGTTCGGATAGTATAATGAGATATGATTCGCCTCTACACGGGGGAATGCCGATGCGCATCCGGCTTATGGCCGCAATTGCCGCCGCAAAAATAACCCACTACTTAAGTAAAACTATGGGGGGGCGAGGTTCTTCGCTGCCGGGTTTAATCGCACTCCGTGTTTTTCCGGGAACGCTGGAGGCCCTTGTAAGGCAGGTGCCATGCACCGTCCTGGTCACCGGGACAAACGGCAAGACCACTACCAACAACATGCTTGCCGGTGTACTTGAATCCAGCGGCCTTCGGGTAATCGTCAACAGGGAAGGGGCCAACCTGATCACCGGGGTGACCGCGGCTTTCGTCAGGGCGGCCGGGATCGGGGGAAGGCTGAAACACGACGCCGCGCTGTTGGAAGTCGACGAAGCGGCCTTCCCACGCGTGGCGGAGTTGGTCAAGCCGAAGGTCGTCATCGTGACCAACTTTTTCAGGGACCAGCTTGACCGGTACGGTGAACTGGACAAAACGGTCTCCTTCATCAAGACGACACTGCAGAAGATACCCGCCGTCAGGCTGGTGTTGAACGCGGATGATCCCCTGGTGGCCCAGCTTGCCGACGTAGGCCGGCCGTTCATATTTTACGGGCTGGGCAACCGTATCCGTGGTGAAGAAGTCCAAACGCCGACCAGGGAGGCGCGTTTTTGCCCGCTTTGCGGGGAGGAGTTTATATATGCTTATTATCACTACAGCCAACTCGGGGCGTTCAGGTGCCCGGGATGCGGTTTCGCACGGCCCCCGGCGGATGTGGAGGCGCACACCGTAATAGCGAAGAAACACATCACACACTGCGGTATCAGGGTGAAGGATTCTATAACCCAGGTAACACTCCCGACCAGCGGGTTTTATAACGTTTACAACGCTCTGGCCGTGATGGGCGCCGGGTTGTGGTTGGGGGTAGAGCCGGATAGAGTTTCCGCAAGTCTCATGACCTACGTGCCCGCGGTAGGACGTCTGCAGCGATTCGTTTATAAAGGAAGGCCGGTATACCTTAATCTTGTCAAGAACCCTGCCGGGTTCAACGAAAGCCTTAACCTGATATGCTCCTCCGAGCCCAAAGACGTTATGATCGCCTTGAACGATAATCACGCCGACGGGCGGGACATTTCCTGGATCTGGGACGTAGACTTTGAAACCCTGGAACGCCAAAAACAAATTCTGAGTTACATATGCTCCGGGAAAAGAGCGGAAGAGATGGCGTTGCGCTTAAAATACGCCGGCGTGCCTATTGGAAGGATAGAGGTGCATCCCAATATAAAGAGCGGCGTCCGCCGGGTTCTCGAAGGTATGGGAAGCGTGGTTTACCTTTTGGCCACCTATACCGCGCTTTGGCCCGTCGATAAGGTCCTCCGGCGCCACGCAATGGAGGTTGCCGATGCTGACCGTCTGTCATCTCTACCCCGGCCTTCTTAACCTTTACGGCGACCGCGGCAACATCATTGCCTTTGAGAGGCGCTGCCGGTGGCGGGGTATCCCGGTCAAAGTGGAGGAAGTGAATCTGGGCGAGGTGATTGATTTTGCCCGAACCGATTTTCTTTTCTTAGGTGGGGGTTCAGACCGGGAACAGGAGTTGATAACCGCCGATCTAAGGACCCGATGTACCGACCTTGCCGGCGCTATTGAAGATGGACTTGTTGTTTTGGCTATCTGCGGCGGTTACCAGTTACTGGGACATTATTACCGTACCCTGGACGGGACCGAAATACCCGGCCTCGGAATTCTTGATTTTTACACTCAGGCGGGTGACAAGCGGCTGATCGGCAATATCGCCGTCGAAATGGAGTTCGACGGCCGCAGGATCCAGACCTGCGGTTTTGAAAACCATTCCGGGCAGACTTTCCTCGGGGATATCAAGCCTTTGGGGAAGGTGCTTAAGGGGTACGGGAACAACGGCCGGGACGGCTTTGAAGGGGCCCGCCACAAAAACGTGTTTTGCTCTTACCTTCACGGGCCCCTCCTGCCGAAGAATTCACACCTTACAGATTATCTCCTCAAACTCGCTCTTGAGCGGCGCAGTCATAAACTGTTCATTGAGAGGTTGGACGACTCTTTTGAAGAGAGCGCCAGGCGCGTCATGCTGCGGCGCATGGGCCTCAAATAAGCAGGTTTAAGCCCCACTTTATCGGGCCTTCACCCCGGCGAGGATTTTTTAAAACCCGTTGCTTATTCGGTATAAAAGGGTTATAATTGCAATAATATTGTATACAAAATACATGAAAGGTGGCGCCAAGAACCATGTCTATGTACCTGGTCACCTGGATTGAAGGCGAGGAAGTACAGTACCGCTTCCTTTCCGCAGACGAGGATCCGAGCGAATGGGACGAGGAAGATAAGAACCACATTGTGGTTGAGTTTGATGCCTAAAACGAAAAACCACTTGTTTGGAAGGCCGCGGAAGCGGCTTTTTTGTTTACGCTACCAGTTTTGCCAAGAGTGGGAAATCAGCGCGAATAAAAGCTCTTTGCCAAGCCCTTTCCAATGCGGCAAAGATCCGGTCAACTATTGACGGCGGTTGATACAGACGTGAAAATGATAAAAGTAATTTATCGGGAGGGCAAAACGGTATGAAAGGCGGGCGGCTATGGGAAATCGACGCGTTGCGCGGGTCAGCCGTCGCGGCGATGATCGTGTACCACTTCGCCTGGGACTTAAATTATTTCAATTATTATCACAAAGATATAACAGAGGGGCTCTGGCTTTTGTTTCAGAAATCCTTCCTGACCACCTTTGTACTCCTGGTAGGTGTGTCTTTGTGGCTTGGCTACACCCGAAGGGGGCGAGTCAAATTTGCGGGGTACTTAGACAGGGGCCTTAAAATTTTAGGCTGGGGCATGTTGGTCACCATTGTCACCCGGCTTTTCCTGGGTGAGGGAACGGTGTTTTTCGGGGTTTTACACTTAATCGGCTTGGCTGTAATTCTGGCCTATCCCTTTTTACGCTTGGGGGCGAAGAACCTGGTTGTTGGCGCGGCGATTATCGCGGCAGGCAATTACTTCGCACAGACCACGGTCGATTTCCCCTGGTTTCTCTGGCTGGGTCTCAGCCCGGCCGGCCTTTACATGGTCGATTACCTTCCCGTTTTTCCCTGGTTCGGGGTGGTGCTTACGGGTATTGCCCTCGGTTGTGTCTTTTACCCATGCGGGCCGCGGTTGATAAGGTTAAGGGGGAATTCTCCCGCCAAGCCTTTCAGGCTGCTTGCGTACCTCGGGCGGCGCTCGCTGTTAATCTACCTTGCGCACCAGCCGGTACTGATGGGGGTCTTGTTTTTATGGAAAAGGTTCGCGCCCGGATCATAGCGACCTCGCGATGATGGATGCGCATCGTCCGGCGAATAAGAACGGCGAATTGCGAAACTTTTCCCACGTGTTCTTCGAATTTGTGATGATCACAGGCGGACGGGCGTGTTATAATTCTTTACTATGAAGGACAGGGAGGGACTAAGGTTGGAGCTGACGTTGGCCCACAGCCCGGATGCCGATGACGCCTTTATGTTTTCCGCGCTGGCGCTGGGAAAGCTTGCAACGCGCGGTTATTCTTTCAAACACGTGCTTCGGGACATTGAGACCCTGAACAGGGCGGCGCTCGAGGGTCTGTACGATGTTTCGGCGATTTCTTTCCATGCTTACCCTTACACAGCCGAGAAATACCTCCTTCTTCCGTGCGGGGCGAGCGTGGGTGACGGATACGGGCCGCTCGTGGTGGTACCGGCGGACGCGCCCGCGGGAAAACAGCCTGCGGTCGTGGCGGTACCGGGAGAGATGACAACGGCCTACCTGGCGTTAAGACTATGGCGGCCGGATCTGAAGACAACGGTTCTGCCTTTCGACCGGATAGCCGGCGCGGTAATAGACGGCCAGGCCGAAGGCGGATTGATCATCCACGAAGGCCAGATTACTTACCCGCAAGAAGGACTCAAAAAAATTATCGACCTCGGGGAATGGTGGAAAGAAGAAACGGGGTTGCCCTTGCCCCTTGGAGGCAATGTGCTCCATCGCCGGCACGAAAACCGGGCGGCAGAAATCGGCGGTTTATTGCGGGAAGCGATCGGCTGGGCGCTCGCCCACCGGGACGAGGGGCTCAGGTATGCGCTTTCCTATGCCCGGGGGCTTGACCGGGAGGACGCCGACCGCTTTGTCGGGATGTACGTGAACGCGTGGACGTTAGACCTCGGCGAGGAAGGGCGGCGCGCGGTGGGCGAACTGTTGTCCCGGGGCCACCGGGCCGGTATCATTTTGCACAAGCCGGTGCTTGAGTGGGTGTCTTTTTAGGGTCGGCTTTATAAAAGCGAACAGCTCTTTTGGATGAAAGGTGAAACATGGCGAAGGAAACTGGGCGCGTATTGTTCGTGGCAACGGTGGCCCGACACCTGCTGGCCTTTCACGTCCCCTACATGAAAATGTTGAGAGAATGGGGCTATGAAGTCGAAGCGGCCTGCAATCCTGCGGGCGAGGCGAAGGCTTTTGAGCCGATCGGTATAAAGCTGCATCAGGTTCCTTTCGGAAGGCGGCCCCTCTCCATGTCGAACCTCAAGGCGCTGCTGCGCCTTGTCCGGATCTTAAGTCGCGGTTCATACGCACTGGTACACGTCCACACGCCGGTGGCTTCGGTCGCCGCGCGCCTGGCCGCCAGGCTCTGCGGTTTCAAGCCCGTAATATACACGGCGCACGGCTTTCATTTTTTTGAAGGGGCGCCTGCACGCAACTGGTTATTTTATTACCCGGTGGAATGGTTGGCGGCCCGCTGGACCGATGGGCTGATAGTGTTGAACAAAGAAGACTACTCCCGCGCACGGGGTTTACCGGTGAGAGGCGAGGTGTTCTTGATTCACGGCATCGGTGTTCTCCCGGCAGCGTTTGAAACGGTCGACAAGGAGACAATGCTTGGACTGATACGGGAGTTCACTCTGGGGCCGGATACACCGGTGGCGGTCGCGGTGGCCGAGTTTAGTGAAGTGAAGAATCACGAGCAGTTGCTTCACGCCTGGCGTAAAGTTGTGCGGGAGCTGCCCCCGGCAGTCTTGCTGCTGGCAGGTGAAGGCGAAAGGCGGCGGGTGGTTGAGAAGCTGGCGCGGGATTTAGGCCTGGGTGCAAATGTCAGGTTTTTGGGGTTCCGGAACGACGTGCCGCAAATTATGGCGTGCGCGGACGTAGTGGTTTTGACCTCCAGGCGGGAGGGGCTGCCGCAGGTCGTTCTCGAAGCGATGGCGGCGGCGAAACCGGTGGTGGCCACAAACGTCAGGGGAAACAGGGATCTGGTGTCGGACAAGGTGAACGGTTTTCTGGTGGAGGTGGGCGATGCAGCGGCCACCGCAGCGGCGCTCGTGGCCTTGCTGCAGGACAAAGACCTGGGGCGGCGGATGGGGGACGAGGGGAAGAAACGGGCGAAAGCCTACGGTTTGCCAACGGTAAAGCAAGAAATGGCAGAAATCTACGGGTTTTATTTGGCGGGTGAGGCGAGGAGGAATAACGGCTGCCGGCAGCGAAAATAGCGCAGTGTTTTTTAAAAGGAGTCGTAATTTGAACTAGGTCGGGTGTTATGCGGCATAGACGTATGAAACGAATACCAATCTGGCTGGTGGCCGTAGGCGACTTGGTTGTATTGAATCTGGCGCTGGTGGCGGTTTTTTATTTCCGTTTCGGCGGTGTTCTTCCGGCGACCAACTTGGAGGCGCTTCTTACCACCTTGCCGTGGGCTTGCCTTACCGCAATTCTTTTATTTGCCGGTTTTGGTCTTTACGAACGGCATTTGAGCGGCTTTATGCCGGTAATGAGAGCGCTTTTGCCGGCAATTTTAGGTGTGGGGCTGGCGACGGCCGCCATCGCGTTCTGGGTAAGGGAATTTGCTTTTCCCAGAAGCGTTCTGATTTTTGGTCTGTTTGCACAGTTTTCCGGTGTGTTACTGTGGCGGGGCATATGCTGGCATCTTGACCGCCTGCTGCACGGGCGCCGGGAACTCCTCTTTGTCGGTTCCCTGGAAAACACGCGCCCGGTGCTCGAAAAACTGCTCGACTTACCGCAGGGCCTGATTCGCATTCGGGCGGTGTTAAAACCCGGCGACGTTGCGGCGCTGAAACAGAACTTACTTACGGCGGACGGCGTAGTAGTGGGGCCCGGGGTAGCTCAAGAGCATAAGTCCAAAGTTGTGGCTTTATGTCTTGATCTGGGTCGCGAGGTCTACCTGGTGCCGGAGTTGTACGAAGTTATGTTAACCGGGGCCAGGGTTGAACAGTTGGACGACCTCCCGGTTTTACAGGTTGAAGACATAAGACTGACAACCATGCAGACGGCGGTTAAACGCGCGGTGGATATTGCCGCGGCTTTGCTGATCCTGGTTATTGTCTCGCCGCTGGTGGTGACCGCTGTCTTGGCTGTACGCTTTTTGTCCCGCGGTCCCGTGTTTTACGTCCAGGAACGTGTGGGAAATCGCGGCCGTGTCTTTCGGCTGCTGAAGTTGAGGACCATGGTCGTAAACGCCGAGGAGGAAACCGGTCCCACGCTGGCCCAGGCGGACGATCGACGGGTGACGCGAGTGGGCAAATTGATGCGGTCCACCAGGATAGACGAACTGCCGCAACTTATTAACGTGCTTAAGGGGGAAATGAGTCTGGTTGGGCCGCGCCCCGAGCGGCCGGTTTTTGTCGACGAATTCGTGCTTTTGCACCAGGCCTACCGCTACCGCCATCTTGTTAAACCCGGGTTAACGGGCTTGGCTCAAGTCTACGGTCGTTATACAACTTCCCCGGAAGACAAACTGCGGTACGACCTTTACTACATCCGCAATTACTCTTTGCTTCTCGACCTAAAGATTCTGCTGCGCACCGTCCCGGTTGCGTTAAGCCCCAGTTCCGCACGCGGAAGCAGCGAAAATTGCGATAAGACCGCCGCTATTTCGGCCCTGGTGAATGACACACGTGAGGAGGCGGCAGCCGGAAAAGACGTTTAACCCTAACCTGAACAAGCCGGAACCAAATATTTTAACCACAGAGACTCAGAGAACACGGAGACAAATAGCTTTAGCCTTCTTCTTCGGATGCCTTCCTTTAAGAACGTCAATACGGTAACCACAATTGAGCTTGGTTCCCTTGTACTCGACAGGAAATGCTTTCTGTCGCTCAAAGGGGACTGACGAGAGCGTCAGTCCCTTACACAAGCACTCCTCATAGGCCGATTCCAACAGCCCTGGCCCCAATGCCCTATGCGCCTCAGCGCTGTTCTGATTATCTGTTTTGTTATCCTGTTCAGTTCCGTCTCTGTGTTCTCTGCGCCTCCGTAGTGAAGAACCGGTCCCCCGAAGCGAAACTTGCGGGGGATTTTTCAAAGCACACGCCCCCTCCAAAAATATTATCGAAATATGTTGAATTTTATCATTTATAAGCAGGAAATATCTTCACTCTTGTCGAAAGTTCCCCTTTGTCACCTTAAAATGGAATGGCAGCGTTTATCTGCGGATTTTCCAGGAGAATTATTAATAGTCTCTCCGGGAGGACGGTGGAAGGATGAGTGACCGGAAAAAGACCAAGGCCCAACTTTTGGATGAACTGCGGCGTTTACACATGGAAATCAACGAACTCCGGGAGAGTAAGCGAATCGCAGAGGCGGTACGGGAAAGAGAAAACGACCTTAATATTATCCTCGATTCTGTGCAGAGCGGGATTGTGGTCGTTGATGCGGAAACTTTCAAAATCGTCTCCGCCAACCGCGTAGCAGCCGAAATGATGGGCCTTAAGCGAAATCAGGTAATAGGCATGGCCTGTAACAAATTCATTTGCCCGGCTGGTAAGGGGTCGTGCCCGATTACAGATCTCGGCCAGAGCATCGATCATTCGGAACGCGTTCTGCTAAGACACGGCGGCGGGACGATTCCGATCATCAAAACCGTTATCCCGGCGACTTTGAACGGACGCCGATGTCTGGTGGAAAGCTTTACGGAAATTACCGAGCGCAAAAAGGTGGAAGAGGAACTGCGCAACGCTAAGGCTCTGCTGGAAGGCGTACTTGACGCTATTCCCGATGCCGTCGGCATACAGGATCCGGACCACCGGATCATTCGTTTAAACAAGGCGGGTTACCGTCTGCTGCAGTTGACCCCGGAACAGGCCAAGGGAAAGAGGTGCTTTGAGTTAATCGGCCGGAACAGCCGGTGCCGTCCCTGCGCAACGGAGCGGGCGTGGCGTACGAGGCGGTTGGAACGGGTAGAAAAGTATGTACCGGAACTCGGTCTCTATCTCGATTGCCGGAGCAACCCGATTCTGGATGAAAACGGCGAGGTTCAAATAGTGGTTGAGCAGTTTTATGACGTTACCGAGCGCCGGCGGATGGAGGAACAACTTCAGCACCTCAGTCGGCACGACCCGCTCACCGGTTTGTATAACCGCACCTGCTTCGAGGACGAAATGCATCAGATGGAAAGGGCGCCCTTTACGCCGGTGGGCATTATATTGTGCGATGTCGACGGGTTGAAGCTTGTCAACGATACCATGGGTCACGATGCGGGTGATAACCTGCTTGTGGCGGCCGCCGACGTTATCCGAAAATGCTTCCGGCACAGTGACGTGGTTGCACGAATCGGGGGCGATGAATTTGCCGTCCTGCTTCCGCGAACCGACAGGAGTACCGTTGAAGGCGCCTGTCAAAGAATTCAGGGTGCTCTCGCTGACTATAACGAGGCCAATCCCGAGATTCCCCTCAGCATCTCCGTGGGTTTTGCGGTCGGGGAGGAAGGCTCAGTGAATGTCGGCGAACTGTATAGGGAAGCCGATAACAACATGTACCGCGAAAAACTGCAACGCAGCCGAAGCGCGCGGAGTGCTATTGTCCAGACCCTGATGAAGACGCTGGAAGCAAAAGATTTCATTACGGAAGGGCATGTTGACCGCTTGCAGAATATAGTGGCCAGTATCGCAGGCGCTATCGGCCTCCCCGATCACCGGGTAAGCGACCTCCGGCTTCTGGCTTTGTTTCACGATATCGGCAAGGTCGGCGTCTCGGACCGAATCCTCCTAAAACCCGGCCCTCTTACCGCCGACGAACGCGCCGAGATGCAGCGCCATTGTGAGATCGGGCACCGCATCGCGCAGTCGATACCCGACCTTCCACCGATTGCAGACTGGATTCTTAAACACCACGAGTGGTGGAACGGTAAGGGCTACCCCCTTGGACTCAAAGGTGAGGATATCCCGCTGGAATGCCGTATTCTTGCCATTGCCGACGCCTTCGACGCCATGACCAACGACCGGCCCTACCGTAAGGCCATGCCCGTCGAGGAGGCTGTGTACGAACTCCAGCGGTATATGGGCAGTCAATTTGACCCGGCTCTGGTGCGGGAATTTGTTAAGCTGTTTGAGCAGCTGGACGGGTGATCGGTCCCTGCCTTTTACCTGCCCCAGCGGTTTTTTGCCGAAACTGATAACATAGGCAGAGTAAAAACCGGGGTATCCGTAAGAATACCCCGGACCCGTTATTTACCGAGCAAGGCTTTGACCTTTACAGGATTATCTTCGATCCAGCCCCGAGCGACGGCGTCCGGGTCCCGTTTCTCCACTTCAATTTCGTAAATTATCTGGTTCAAGTCGTCAATGTCCATGGTGAAATACCTGATAAACTCCATCACTTCCGGGGCTCTTTTATCGAGTCCTTTCGTAACCAACCTGTGGACCTCGCTACTCCGCCAGAACCCTTGGGGATCCTCAAGATATTTCAGGTCGTGCTGGGCGAACATCCAGTGAGGACTCCAACCGAGGAAAACGATCCAACGGTTCTCTTTAATGGCTTTTTGGGCTTCCGCCATCATCGCCCACTCGCTGCTTTCGACCACTTCGAAATCAAGACCGTAGCCGTCAATGATCGCCTGCGAAGTCTGCATCATCCCGGCTCCCGCCTCGATGCCGACTAATTCGCCCTTGCCGTTCCCGTCGCTGTCAAACTTATCTTTATACTCGTTAAGCTCGGCAATACTGTCGGGCTCAACGTAGGTGGGTGAGACCCAACCCAGAAGACCTTCGGCATAAATTACCCCTAAGTCATCAATCTTGTCGCCGTATTGGTCCATATAGTCCTTGTGCAGATCAGGCAGCCGGGAGTCGAGGAAAATGTCGATGTCGCCGGAGGCCAGCCCGCTGTATGTCGGGCCTACATCGGCTTTCTGGAGTCGTACCTTGTATCCTAAGTTGTCCTCAATGATAATTTTAACTATATACGCGGGCAAAAACGGGTACGAATTCGGTGTCAAAGCAATGGTAATGTTTTTGTCTGCTGTTTGCGTCCCATAACGGGCGGCGGCCAGCAAGCCGAAGACGATAATAATCAGGCCAAAAACAATCAGCGTTTTACTCCGCATTCGCACACCCCTTTAAGATGGGTTCGAATTATGACATGAAACGGTGCCCGAATTCGCGCTGTTTGCCGAAGCCCTGTAAAATCCGGTCAAGGACGATGGCCAGAATCACGATGCTTACTCCGGCCTCAAAGGCCTGCCCGACGTTCAGGCGGCCGAGAGCGATCAACACCTCTTCACCGACACCTCTGGCCCCGATCATGGAGGCGATTACCACCATGGCCAGCGCCATCATAGTCGTCTGGTTCACGCCTGCCATAATGGTCGGTGTGGCCAGTGGCATCTGAATCTTAAACAGTATCTGCAGTCGGGTGGAACCAAAGGCCCGACCGGCTTCCACTACGTCGGCCGGCACCTGGCGTAATCCGAGGTTGGTCAGGCGGATGATAGGCGGAACGGCATAAATGGTCGTGGCAAAAAGCGCCGGCACCTTTCCGAGACCGAAAAACATCATGGCCGGCACCAGATAAACAAAGCTGGGCATGGTCTGCATGGCGTCCAGTACCGGTCGGACAAGGCTCTCTACGGTGGAGTTCCAGGCCATTAAGATTCCCAACGGTATACCTACCAGCAGGCTCACAAAAACCGACCCGCAGACGATGGCCAGAGTCTGCATCGCCAGGTCCCACAATCCGAAGCCGCCGATAAAAAGCATAAGCACGCCGAGGGTTATGCTAAGCATTGGTCTTCTTGTACCACGCCAGGCTAGGTAAATCACACCGGTCACCACCAGCCACCACGGCAGCCAAAGGAAGAAGTGCTCAATCCGCAGCAACATCCACAGGAAAACGCCCGCGACAGCATCAAAGGGACCGCTGAACGTTATCTTCAGCCAATCAACGAATGAGGCAACATACACTCCCAGCGGCAGCCGTAAGAACTCGGGGAAACTGCTCATAACCACATCCCACTAAAGCGGGACATTACACCTCACTTTGAATTTGATCCGGCCGAAATACAGGGTGGGGTTTACCCGGTTGGGAAACCGAGTTAACCCATACCCCGAACTGCTATAGTTTTGTCTTTACCTTTTCGGCAACGTCGTCCGGAACCCACTGCAACCAGACATTCTGTTTCTCGCGTAAAAACCACAGGGCCGCGTCCTTCTCGGTGGCATCTTCTTCTTGCATGTAGGCCAGCACTTCACTGACCAACGCGGAATTGGTGGTGTATTTGCGCAGGAATTCCACTACTTCGGGAGCCCGCTCCGGGAGGTTCTTGTTGACGCAAATGTTCACGTCCACAGCGGGGAAGGAACAGCCGAAATCCTTCTCCCATGCTTCTTTATTATATGGGGGTTCTTCGATCTGTGTCAGATCAAGCTTTCCCATAATCCAGGTGGGGCCCCAGTAGTAGCCGAACCACGGCTTGCCCTTTTCGTAGGCGCCGACCAGGGAAGTAGCCAGCGCGGTACCGGAACCCGGCCTGAAGATGTTGTAGTACTGATCCAGGCCGTAGGTTTTAAATTGCTCGGTTAGTATCTTATCTGCTTCCCACCCGGGAACACCGCCGTAAAAACGGCCCTTGCGGGGGTCCTCCGGATCCTTGAATATCTCCCAATACTTGGGAAGATCGTCGATCGTGCGGAGGTCAGGCGCCAACGGTTCAATTCCCCTTTCCGGGTCCCCTTTGATTACGTATGTCGGAACGAACATTCCCTGAAAGTTATCGTTGAAGTTGGTCCCCAGATCGATGACATCACCGTCTGCGACGGCCTTATCGTAAGCTTCTTGCTGGTTTTGGGTCCAGACCTCCATGTCTACATCGATGTCTCCCCGCGCTAATCCCATAAAGAGAGGAATCGTCTCTCCGGGCATAGAGTCGGTTTCATAACCGTATCCGTTTTCGATAATGAACCGAGCGATTTCGTTATTCACCAGCGCGCTTTCCCAGCCCAGGTCGCCGAACATTATTTTTCCTTTGGTCTCCGTTCCTGTCGCCTTATCCTTGCCGCTGCCGCAACCACCCCCGACCATGAGCAAGGCTCCAAGAAACAACAAGAACATCAACACTGAAAAGCGTAATTTCTCAGACATTCATCTACCTCCTTGGCAATAAAATTGTCCTAAGCCAATTCCGAAGTACCACCCCCCGAGCCAGAGTTAGAAGAGAACTCAGACCGCTCCTGTCAAGCCGCGGTTGCTTTAACGAAGGTATTCACAGGCTCGACGCTTGATTCAAAGATGCAACGTGGTTGCGGGCAACCAGCCGCCGCAACCGGTTACCGGTCAGCGAAGGTGTTGTTTTGCTTCCTTCCCTTTCTAGCGAGTCCTGCCAAAACCGCGCCTTTCACTACCACACCTACCAGGCGGCCGTCGCCGTTGGTCACCGCCACGGGGAATTTGGTATCCGCCAAGACCTGGATGAGTTCCGCGATGGGAGTGTCGAGACGGGCCGTGTGGATGTCACGTACCAGAATTCCTTCGAGTGTTTCATACCCCCTTTCGGCAGCCGCAAACGCGGCGTCGGCGGTAACCAATCCGGACAGCTTTCGCTTTTTATCCACCACGAACAGCGAAGATAACCCGTTTTCCCTCATCAGGTGGAGCGCCACGTGCGGCCCGTCTTTCTGGGACAAAACGACTTGAGCCCTTTTCATTACACCTTCCACCGTAAGCACCTTGGACATATCAACGTCTTGAACAAACGAGTCCACGTATTCGTTGGCCGGCTTCATCAAGATCTCTTCCGGAGTTCCGACCTGTTGCAGAACGCCGTCTTTAAGGATGGCGATGCGGTCTCCTAGTTTCAGCGCTTCGTCCAGGTCGTGCGTGACGAAAACGAGGGTTTTACTTACCCGGTCCTGTAAAGCCAGTAACTCGTTTTGCATTTCTCGCCGAATCAAAGGGTCCAGACCGCTGAAGGCTTCGTCCATGAGTAAAATGTCGGGCTCGCAGACCAGGGCGCGGGCGATACCTACACGCTGCTGCATACCGCCGCTGAGCTGGGCCGGGTAACAACCCTCCCATCCCTCCAGTCCCACGAGTCCCAACATGGCCGTGGCCCGCTGTACCCGTTCCTGCTTCGGTACCCCCTGCACTTCAAGGCCGTAAGCCACATTATCCAGTACCGTCCGGTGCGGGAAAAGGGCGAATTGTTGAAACACCATGCCCAGTTTTTTTCTGCGGACTTGCCGGAGCATCGTTTCGTCGAGGGCGGTAATGTCTTCACCGTCAATAGTAATGCTCCCCGAGGTGGGGGTAACGAGGCGGTTCAGGCAGCGCAGGATGGTCGATTTTCCGGATCCTGAGAGGCCCATGATCATGAAAACCTCGCCCGTGTCGATTTCAAAACTCACATTTGCCACGGCGACGTTCTGACCGGTCTTCTCGAAGATATCTTTTTTGCTGCAGCCCTGCTTCATCATCTTCAGGGCTTTTGCAGGGTGGTCGCCGAAAACCTTTGTCAGATTGTTAACGGCAACTTTGGCGGCTGTCAGCATTTTTACCCCCCGACGAAAAGTAAAAGCCCGAGACGACCCGGGCTTTTAAAAAAATCCGCAACGTCTCTTCCTACGCTTACGAGGTTAGCTGACGGGCGCGGACCGGAAGATGGCCCTACCCGGCACTCACTTTACCGTAGAAACCAAGTGCCTGGATTAGCCCCACAAATCTGGGTCCCCCGTTTCCCTTACGGGAATTTAGCGTGTTTTTAGGAAAATATTTTCAATTAATAAAATACTATCATTGTTGTCGAACTGTGTCAAGGTTAAGGCTTAGTCTAAAAAAGAAGCCATCGGGGTTTACGGAGGCAGGGTGGCATTTGCGCCGCCATAAAATTAAGCTGTTTGTGCTTGGACTGTTTACTAGCCCGGCCGGTTATCGGGCGGGCTACGGCTCGGCGACGATGCGCCGTTCTACGCGAAAATTGCCTTCCCGCGGTCCGTAGCTTATGATGTCCACGGCCGTGACCAGCTTCGCGTTGTCAAAATAGACGATCATAGCCGTATAGGGGATTTCTTTATAGTGTCGGAAACCCCTTATGCCCGCCGCCCCGGTAGTGCCGGGATTCAAAAGCAGGGAAGACCGGTTTCCTTCCACCTCCGTAAGGTGCGTGTGCCCGACAACGATGAGGGGTACACGGCCCAAAAATGTTCGGCCGACCTGATCATTGTGTACCAGTAACACGTCCACCGGGCTCTGTACATGGTCAAGGACACCCGATAGCGCGGCGGCATGTGCATCAGTCTCGCTTTGTTCCGCCGCCGCCGTGCTTGCTCCCAGTTCGGGGCCGTACGAAGAGGTGTCAGGCGAACCGAGAATGGCGAAGCCGGCCACGTTCACAACCTTCCCCTGGAGAACGTAGACGCCGGACTTGGAAGCCAAATACGCTTTTACCTCGGGAGAATCATGGTTGCCCGGTGCAAAGACGTAAGGCACGCCGATCTTATTCAAGTCCTCAATCAGGTTCAGCTCAAGCGGGGACCCAAAATCCGTCAGGTCGCCGGCGTCCAACACCGCGTCGACGGCGAAACGAGATGCGAGTTCCCTCGCAACGGACAAACCTACGGGGTTGTTGTGGATGTCGGATATCAGGAGAAGCTTTTTGCCCTTTTCAACGCCTGAAAAACTGTTCAGTTCGTCAGCCCGGTCAAACAGGTCATGGAGATTAGACAGAACCTCCGGGGTATCGGCTTTAAGTCTTTGAAGTCCGGTAACCAGGTTTTCACTGAGCGCCAGCACGCGCGGGGCTGCGGCGATCATGCCGCTGTATGCGGGACGCTTAAAAGCCTGAATCTGGTAAGTCCCGTACGCGGGCGCCAGCCAGACCCCGGTGATGAGCAACCCGATTAACGCCGGCTGCCAGACCTTTCTGGGGGCGATGCGTAAAACAAAGACCGAGAGTAAAACAGCGCCGATTACTCCTACGAGCAACTGGCGCAACACGAAACCCCACAGCGCTCTTTGCGCGTCCTGCTCGACGCGTTGCCGGAGTTTGTCCAGGTCCCAGTCGGCAATAGTCGAGGTGACCATTTTCTCTTCAACGCTGAGGAGCGTGATCCTGTACTGAAGGGGAGCGGCGTGTGTTTTTGCCGTAAGAGCGCCCAGCGGGGGGAGCTCAATAACCGTATGACCATGGACGGCGGGACGGATTGACTGCTGCACCGTCAAACCGTCGATCCGGCACTGCGCCGGCCCGAAGATCCAAATGGACATGAGAACCCCGAACAACGCCACGACGAGTTTTAACGCTGCAGAAACCCATAAATTTTTCATAAAACCGCTCTCCATCGCAGAACTACCTTTTGGGACAAAATCGGGCGCTCGGTTCGGCTATTAAATTAATTTGGTTTATAACGCTTCCCGCTTGTAAACGACAGCAGGATTCCACAAGAGCCAGGTGTTTATACCACGCTGATGAACCGCTCTTGTCTGCGCCTTTATTTCCGCCGGTCCGTATGGGGGCGGGCCGAGAGTAAAGGCCTGGAGCCAGGGCCGAATCCGGCAGCCGCTCGTATCAATGAGACGTTCGAAGTCGGCTAGCGTTCCGTCTACGACTTCTGCGGGATGAGCGTTCGGATTGGCGAAACCGTAATTTCCAGGGCTGTAATGGGAGGGGTAGGCCATGGGGGAAAGATAATCAAGAAACGGCGCCAACCGCTCGGGACGCTGTCCGATGAGCAGGTCGTCCATGGCAAACCCGATAAAGCCGAATACGGCGACGGACAGCCATTTTTCCCAGCCGATTTCCCTCCGTGCGGTCCTTACAAACTCTGTTATCACGTCCGTCCGGTGGCGGTCTCCCATACCCGGGTAAACCGAGGTCCATGCTTCCTGTCCTTCCGGGAAACGGAGATAGTCGAATTGAACCTCGTCAAAACCAAGCGCGTAAGCCTCTTTCGCCAGGGCGATGTTATAATCCCAAACCTCACGTGAACAGGGATTGACCCAGACGCCGCCGGCAAGCGGACGTCCGTCACGGGTGCGGACCATCAAGTCGGGGCGCGCCCGGGCCAATACCGGGTCCCGTACCACGACACACCTGCCGATGCTGTAAACGCCCTTTTCGCGAAGTCCCCGCAACATTTCTCTTATGGAAAGGTAGTTCCGGGTTGAGCCTATTTCGCGGCTTAACGGGACGTCTGAAAGATAACCGATGTGCCCGGATTCATCTTTTATATCAAGTTCGATGGTGTTGAGACCGCTGGTTTGTACCAGGTCGACGATTTGGTCCCACCTGGCGGGCGAGGAGGCCCACAAGAAGGTGACATGCACGCCTCTAGCGTTGTCCGCCTGCTGCTCATGCCGGGGTGTCCGGTCAGTATCCTTCTCATCATCGTATATAACAATGGTTTTTTCGGCGACCGATTCATTAATTGATTCTTCCCAATCTCGCGGGAAAGCTACCGTCGCGGGGTTGCCGTCACTGATGTACCGCGTGGGTTGGATGCGGTCCAGCCAATTGGTCAGCGAGCTCATACCGTGGTCCTCAAAAACCTGAATACGTTGAACGCGCAGTGGGTCGAAGCTGCGATGGAAGGGAGACTGTGAGGCGCTCCAGGCCCAGAGTACAACGCCGTTGTGATGGTAATCAACACCTTCGTAGGTACCCTGCGCCACCGTTTCGTATGGTTGGGGCACGCCGTCCTGGACGATGGCAAAGACCGAAGGCCGGTATCCGGGCACCGCTTGCTGAATAAGCGTCTGGAGGCCGGCGATTTCCGCGCGCACCTTTTGGGGGGGTATATTTTTAAGATTGGTGTGATGCAAGGTATGATTACCGATGTCAAACCCCCACTCAACCAGCAGTTGGAGCTTGTGCTTCCAGTACGGCTCCTGCCCGGGCTCACCGCTGAACGGACGCGCATTGACAAAGAAGGTTGCGGTACTGCCGAAATCAGGATGTTGGCTCCCGAAAGCGCGGAGAATGCCTACCGCGCAGCGTGGGTCGACGACAGTTTCGCCGTCTTTTTCAAGGAGTCTAAAATGGCCCGGTGTGCTGTCGTCGAAGGTTAATATGGCCGGCGATTTGCCGGCGGGGATATTTAGGTTGCCGTTCAAATAGTCGGTTAGTGAAACCAGAACATAACCGCGGCCGTAAAGCTCGGCAAGATCCCGGTGCAGGTTCTCGGGGGTACGCTGCCAACGGTCTTCCCGGTTTCCGATCAGGTGGTAGACGAGAATAGGCACCTGACCGAGTTCGTTGGCTTTGGCAGCCCGGGCCGCCGCTTGAAGGTCTTCCGCCGTGGGTTTAGGTTTAGACGCCGGTCCTTTGGGTGACGATTGGTCCGTTTTGACGGTATCGACGGCGGTGTTTCCAAGACGTGTTGAAAGAAGCCCCCGGCCTTCGCTGAAGCCGAAAACCGCCGCCAGTGCCAGCACGATGGCAAGACTAAGGGAACAGAAAAGGACGGTTTTGCGCACGTCTTTGGACCTCCCTCAATCATCTAGTGTATTTACGTAAGAATACGACGTGCACCGACATTTTTCCTATTTATCCGATCGGTTTTGATAGATGTAATTTATGCTTACGGTGTCAGAGTACGCCAGTACGTTTCCCGACGGCACGGGAGAGGAAGGTCGTTGCCCTGTGGTTGCCGAACTTTAAGACGGCGGGATTGGTTCACGAGTCGTGGTGTGATACAATTTCGGCAAAACAGCTTTCAAGTCGGAGGGATGAAATGGAGAGCAAAATCGGCGAGGCGCTAAAGTTCAAATACAACCCCGTAGCCTTGTTGTGGGCGGACGACAAGCCCGACGGGGCGCTCCAGTTTAAGGAGGGCGGCTGGGGCTGCGTCATGTGGCTGTTTGCTAACGCCGCGAGGGGCAGGACGGCGGTAGCGGACCGGACAACGTTCGGCTGCCTGGGCGGTGGTACCGGTCTGGGTTTCGGCAACCAGTACCTGAACTGGCAGGGCGGCGCTGATGCTTTTTGCCGCTTTCTCTCTACGGGTAGCGCACAATTGGGGACTACCAGGCAGGATATTGACTCCTCCCGGGAAGAATACGTTGAAAATATACTGCACGGCGAGCGGTACATCAAGTCGCCCGAACTGGTAAAGCGGTTTCTTGAGGCGATACCTTTTGCCGATATCCCTAAGAAGTATGTGGTTTTCAAGCCCCTGGAACAGGTTCAGCCGCACAGGGAAGTACCGGTGGCCGTGATTTTTCTGCCCAACCCGGATCAGCTTGCCGCGCTGGTGGTCTTGGCGAATTACGCGCGGGAGAGTACGGAAAGCGTCACTGTCCCTTTCGGCGCCGGCTGCCAGTCCATCGGCATCTTTACATACCGCGAAGCTGAATCGAAAAATCCCCGCGCGGTTATCGGCCTGGTCGATCTATCGGCGCGCGAGACGGTAAGAAAGTACATCGGCAGAGAATTGATGACCTTTTCGTTGCCTTTTCCGATGTTTTGCGAAATGGAAGCCAACGTGTCGGAAAGTTTCCTCGGCAAGGAAGAATGGCAAAAATTCTTTTCTGAGTAAACTTGACGGAAGCTAGACAAGGAGAAAACGACCGGGTCTGGTAATAAAACCGGCCCGGTTTTTTAATGCATGGATATTAACTGCCGCTTTGCCGAAAAAAAAACAACACCGTCGGAAGAAGAAGATTACCGCGGCGGGTTTTTGGCTGTATAAAACAAAGAATCACGGAGACAATAAAATCGTGCTCAATATGGAAAATCTACGCTTAGGAGGAATTATCTGATGCCGAAAGAGAGTCTTAGGGGTTACTTCAACAGCCGGGAAGAAGCCGAGCACGCCGCGAACCGCCTGAGGGCGCTCGGTGTAGCGGGCGTT
Organism: Bacillota bacterium; assembly: GCA_020063185.1. GTDB lineage: Bacteria > Bacillota > Desulfotomaculia > Desulfotomaculales > Ammonificaceae > SURF-55. The sequence goes on along the minus strand of JAGUUY010000232.1, from coordinate 2,450 downwards.
CAGATTGAAAGGTCCGGTGGCGCTCGACCCACAAGGGGCATGTTAGGCGATGTAGTCGACCGTCTTACGGCGAGTATTCCCGGCCTGGGTGATTTAATGGGCGGCGCAGGCCGAGAGCGGGGTGACAATGACCTGACCACCGGCGGCGGGGCTCCGGGCGATGTTGATGAAGCGGGTGACGCCGGCAACGAGGGCGACACCGGAAGGGGCAACGTCATTCTCAGGGCCGAGGTGGACGAGTTCCTTCGCGACAAAGCGGTCCAAGTCATTGAGGAGTCCGGAGGCAGGGTTTAAACAAGACGATTATGGGGGACCTGTTCCGGGCAAAGCCCGCCGGCAAGCCGCCGTTGACGAGTTTTGAGGAAGGCGCCGGGCGGGCTTTCTATTTTGTCCCACGGCGCGCAGCGGCATCAGGCGGCATGTGATTCTCGCCGTACCTTGGAGGAGGCGTTTTATAGAACGGACCTAAAAAGTGCGGCCGGGGCCGGGGACCGGTTTAGTATTATCCGAGAATTTGCACTTTTATGCCGGGATCCACCCAGAAGTCCCTCTCCAGGGGCCTGGCAGAAACGCCGTAGCGGTCCTTTAGAGCTACCGAGAGCCGGTGGTATCCCTCGGTTATTGTTTCTTTAAGCCGGGCGCGGATATTCAAACCGAATTCGTTGTCCTTGGCGGACCAGTTCGAGAAATGAGCGTTGCCGAGGATGTCGTAACCGTCCAGACAGAATTGAAGCGTGTTCATATCCAGGATTTTCAACCGCCGGTTGGGGTCATTAAATGGGATCGCCGGTACTGCGCGTACGCAGATTTCACTGTCGTTCAGCATCAAAGTAAGTCTTTCCTCTTCCGAAAGGTGGTCGGCGCCGGCGAGTTTTACAAACGGCGGTAGTAACATGCGGAACCTCGCGCGGGCAGCCTCGAAGTCGGGGGAGGTTTCCTTCAAGAGCAGGCCGATAAAAGAAAGCAAGGCGTTTTCCTCGATGTCATCGGTAAAAACTTCCAGTATTTTCTGGGAAAAACCAGCCAGGAGTTGGTTCAAGATTCTACCGCGCAGTTCAAAAACCCTTAAAAAGCGTAAGCTTAATTGTTCGGATTGTCGACAGGGTTGAAGCAAAACTTCGGGCAAAAATTTGCCAAGGCGGTGTGCTACCCGGAACAGGAGCGTCCCAGGCTTTGTTACCTCGCGTACCAAGTAGGAATCGGTGTAAATATCCAGGGGTTTGTTGTAAGGAAGATGAGACCCCAGCGTCATTTCATCAATGGTCTTGCAAAACAAACCGTTCAAAACATTTTCTACAGATAACTTGACGTAGTCTGGTCCACCTGTCGTTCGCGGACTCAGTTCGCGTTGAATCGATTCGGGTAGGCCCGGGCGGAGGAGAAACAATAGGTTGATAAGCAGCCGGAGCCCCTTGATGGTAGTACGAAGATTGTCTTTGAGCAATACAAGCTGGTTGGGTGAAATGCGGGCGGCGGCGCCGCGGAAACGTTCCGAGGCATCTGTCAGCAAGTTGTACGCTCCGGAACCGGAGCAGCATACGGTAAAGAAGTCCACCCTGCTGGTGTTAAACAAACCTTCCTGGTCGTAATATGATATCAGAAGGTCATGAAGAAATTCTATCAGGGCATGGTCTATTTGCCGGTACGCACGTAAAATTTCCGGACAGAAATCGGCGCCAAGGACACGATGCGAATTGGCATAACCCGAAAACAGGTTCTTACCATCCGCTTTGGGAAAAGGTTCGGGAAGCAGGAGGCCCTTGCTGTCCACGACCGCGTAGTGGCTATACCAGTCGGCTAACTGGTGCGCCAACCAGGCGCAGGCTACCGCCAGGTCCTCTTCCGGATAGCTCTTGGGTCCTCCTTCGCGTGCTTCGAACCACTCACGAATCAACCTGTGACCAAAAACCGGGCGTCCCGTAACGGAGTCCGGAATATAATTATGCGCGTAATCGTAGACCGGCGTGCCGGTCATAACGTGAAGATTGGCAATACTATCCGCACTGTTGGCCCCGAAAATAAAATGGGATCGCCGTCTTTTCAGGCGGGCAAGCAGTCCGCGGTTTACTTTGGGGTTTCCCAGGGCGGCTTCCTGCTCTGCCCGCTTGAGCGCAAGGAGGTTAATATAAGGGTGGGTTACCGGTCCCCAGCCAAGGAATAAGACCACGGGTAATAACATCAGTCTTGTCGAAAAGGCTTTCAGCCTTATAAGACTTTGGCGGAGCCTGAACGTTGTTTTCTTAATGTGACAGGTCATCAGCCCCACTTCCTTCAGGAGTCTTCCTTAAATTAATATATTCGCGCTATGACGCAGGCATTTGCTAATTTTTGTGGGTTGAAAGAGGATTGGTGAGGGGTGCTGTCCTTTTTAAAACCGCCAAAGCATATATTTCATTGGAGCAAGGTTATCCGGCTACCACCGACCCACCGACCATCGACTACCGGCTAGG
>JAGUUY010000114.1 GCA_020063185.1 Bacillota bacterium | reverse complement strand
CGCTCCCGGATTCCAGGCGCTGCTCTTGCCGCTCGGCGACTTTTTGACCGGCATCCGTCATAGCGCCGACAACCCCTTTGTTTGATCCCAGGTAAGTGTCCAACTGCCTTTCAACTGCCGCCCTGGCCTCCCCGGAAGAAGACTCCCGGTCCTTCACCAGCGATATTACCTGGTCGCTGTACTGTTTGAAATCCGTGACACTATCTTCGAACTCTTTGAAAATCGTTCTTCCCTCTTCAGTCTCCAACAGGGGGGGGATTTTATTTAGAAAGGTATCCCCCTTTGCTATCGAGTCCTGGACTTTACCGACGTAATCAGCTTCCCCGCCGATAATATAAGCCCGCAACCGTGCGGCGGCGTTGTTGTACTGCGCCAGCGCCCCATACGCGGAAAGGCCCGCGTACGCCTTTTTTTCAATAACCTGTCTGTATGAGTTGTCGATGCCGCGCATTTCAAAAGTGAGGTACAGGCAAGTCGCAAGCATTAAAAGCAGAACGAACCCGAAACTAACGAACAGTTTGGCCCCGATTTTCAAATCATAATACCATTTCATGAATCGACTCCTCCTCAAAAAGTAATTGCGGCGCGTTAAGCAGTATTTTTACCTGGTCGCCTATCTTACCCATGCCCTGAATGAACCGGCTGCCGGCGCCCTTGCTCACTCTAGGCGGAGGTTCGACGTCGTCCTTCGGGATGTCAAGAACCTCTGAAACCCGGTCAACGATCAACCCTACCGCCTGGTTATCGATGTTGATAACCACGATACAGGTCCGGTCGTCGTAAGGACGCTCCTCGATACCAAAACGCAGCCGCACGTCCATTACCGGTATGACCTTCCCGCGCAGGTTGATGACTCCCTTGACGTAGGACGGCATATCCGGCACATCCGTGATGTTTTGAATCCCGATGATTTCCGTCACGTGACGGATCTCGATCCCGTACTCTTCCTTGTCCAGAATGAAAGTCAAGAACTTATCTTCCTGCGTATCCTCATCCTCTTCTTCGTCAAGTAAGTCCGCATCCAGCCGCTCGTTTGCGTTCATAACCTTCACCTCGTTAAACCAAATTTATAAAACTCTCAACACTGGTCCTTGGTTCCCGACCTTATGTTTAATCGATCTTCTTCCCCCTTTCCATGCACCGAACCCCAGCATGCCTTTTGTCTTCTGAATTCAAGCTTCCAGCCTCCTTAACGGAACCGATTAAATCATTAATGTCTAGGATTATGCTGATGTCTCCATCCCCAAGAATGGCGCATCCCGAGACGCCCCTGACCCTGCCTAAGTAACTGGACAGACCCTTGATTACCACCTGTTGCTGGCCGACCAGTTCGTCAACGAACAGACAATACTTTTCCTGGTTGTTTTCCACCACAATGACTATCCCACCGGTAAGTTCACGTGCCGCGCGGGCTACCTTATACAACTCGTGCAGGCGGATGACCGGCAAAAGGTCGCCGCGTATGGCTACTACCTCCTGGCCGTCCGGCAGCTTTGTAATATGCTGAGCTTTGGGTTGAAAGGACTCTTTGACCGAACTGATGGGAATTGTGTACCGGTTGGCGCCGACCTTTACAACCATCCCTTCAATGATCGCTAAAGTCAGCGGAATACGAATCGCAAAAACGGACCCGGCGCCGGTTTTGCTGCGCACGTCCACCCTGCCCCGTAGTTTCTCGATGTTCCGCTTGACCACATCCATCCCCACGCCCCTGCCTGAAATGTTCGAAACCTCTTCCGTGGTCGAGAAACCGGGTTCAAAAACCAACTGCCACACTTCTTCGTCCCTCAGCTCACGGTCCTCACCCCTGATCAGTCTTCTTTCAATTCCTTTGCGCAAGATTCTCTCCCTGTCCAGTCCCCTGCCGTCGTCCTCGACGAGTATCCACACTTCGCCCGCCGAGTGTTTCGCCTCGATGGTAATCCGACCGGTTTCGGACTTGCCGGCGGCCCGCCTCCCCTCGGGGCTTTCGATCCCGTGGTCGACCGCGTTACGGATCAGATGCACCAGCGGGTCGGATATCTGTTCGATGATGGTTTTGTCCACCTCGGTCTCTTCCCCCACGATACGGAGTTCCACCTTCTTGTCCGCCTTGTGTGACAGGTCCCGCACCAGGCGCATCATTTTGCGGAAAACACCCGCTAAGGGAATCATCCGCATCGACATCGCCACTTCCTGAATTTCACGGGTTATTTTGTCCAAACGCAATACGCTTTTTTCTAACCGGCCGAGCTTTAAACCCTTGATATCCTGGTCGTTGGCAACCATCGCCTCCGCAATTACCAGTTCGCCGACCAGGTCAAGGAGCTTGTCCAGTTTCTCAATGTCCACCCGTATGACTTGCTGTTGCGCGGTAAAGGACTGCTTCTCTTTGAGATCAGCGCCGTACCGACTTTCGTGACCGTCTTGGTCGTTTTGTACGGAAGAACCCTGCCGGTCTACTAAAGTGCTGCCTTCGTAAGGTTGGCTGTTGTCACAATGATGTTCGACTTTTTTCGGATCCAACAAAACCCGATCATAAATGCTCTCTCTCCTACCCCTGCGGGGACCGGCTTCAACATCTGGAATCAACGCCCGCAAACGTTCTATCAACTCTTTTTTACCCGGTATTTCTAATTTATCGCCGCTACTGACCTGGTGGACCCCTTCCCGGAGCGCGTCCACGGAGATGAGCAGAAAGGAAGTCGTCACGGAGTCGCACTCTTTTGCCCTGTCCCTAACCAGGTCCAATACGGTCTCCGCATGGTGGCTGATTTCCTCGAGCTCCCCATACCCCAAAAAACCCGCGTTTCCTTTTAAGCTGT
>JAGUUY010000044.1 GCA_020063185.1 Bacillota bacterium | reverse complement strand
CCGCCATTTGGGCTCCCTCCTCCGCTCTCATCTATCATATCCGAAGTAGCCGGCAAAAATCAGCAGTCAGCAGTCAGTGGTCGGTAGTCAGTCTTAGAAGGGGTTCCGGAGGCCGTGAAAAACAAGCATGGCGAGCCTGACAAAGCCAGGCGCCGTTTTGCAACGGCCTCCTAAAAAAAAGGAGCAGTCTTGAACTGCTCCATCCCCCTACCCCATGGTTACCCGGGGGAAAACAACGTTATGTAACGTTATGTTTTATATTAAGCCCAAAGCCTTTCCGCTTCTTCACTGGTGCCGAAGGTGGGAGTCGAACCCACACGGGAGTTGCCCACACGATTTTGAGTCGTGCGCGTCTGCCAGTTCCGCCACTTCGGCTTCTGTTTATTTTATCACGGCGGCCCGGTTGTGGCAAGTGATAAACGTTTTTCGCCCGGGTTTGCCCTTTACACGGTAAATGGTCATAAGTGGTTGAAGGTTTTTTTGCCGCTGTGATGAAAGCATATACAGGCTTTTAAACACCCGCGAGAAAACGGCGAGGGTGGTCGCACTGAAAAAGGGCGTCATCTGCTACCTGCGCCTGGACGAGGACGAGGCCGAACTGGCGTACGACCTCGCTGAACTGGGCGAACTCTTGACGAACATAGACGTTGAAACAAGCGAAACCTTTGTCCAGCAGCGCGCTCCGGACTTGAACTACCTCCTCGGGGAAGGGAAAATCCTTGAAGTCAAGGAGCGGGTAGACGACGGGGGAATCGACGCGGTCGTTTTCAACCGCGAGCTTTCGCCCCGGCAGGTTAAGGCGCTTGAGGATTTGTTCGACGGTGTGGAGGTATGGGACCGCACCCAGGTAATCCTGGAAATTTTCAGCCGCCGGGCGCTCTCCCGCGAGGGTAAAATACAGGTCCGGCTCGCCCGGCTGAGTTATCTTTACCCGCGGCTTTTCGGCCTGGGCGGAGTCCTCTCCCGCCTCGGGGGCGGGATCGGCACCCGCGGGCCCGGTGAAACAAAGCTCGAAGTCCTGCGGCGCAATACCCGCGAGCAAATCCACGATTTGAAGAAGGAGCTTGCCGCGGTACGCGCCAACCGCGCTTTTCTCCGCCGCCAGCGGGAAGAAGAAGGGATTCCCACCGTTTCACTGGTGGGGTATACAAACGCCGGCAAGTCCACGCTCCTGAACGCCCTGGCCGCCGGCGACCAGAAAGTGCTGGCGCAGGACCGGCTTTTCGCCACGCTCGACCCGGTAAGCCGCCGCGTCCGCCTGCCCTCCGCGCGTTACGCGCTGCTCACCGACACGGTGGGGTTCATCAAAGAACTCCCGCCCAAACTGAAAGAGGCCTTCGGGGCTACCCTGGAAGAACTTCACGCCGCCCACCTCCTGCTCCACGTTATCGACCTGGCCGGCCCGTACCTTGAAAAACAGGTCGGCGCGGTGGAAACACTACTTGCGGAGCTGGGGCTCGAGGGGAAACCGCTGTTGAAGGTATACAACAAACTGGACCTTTACCGGGGCTTTCTCCCCGAGGACGGCGTTGCGGTCTCGGCCCTTACCGGCGCCAACCTTGATTATCTGCTGGCATGCGTCGAGGAAGCCCTCTTCCCGGAATATGAGGCCGTCCTCCTGGTCCCGTTCGACCGCCTGGGCGTAGTCAACCGCTTCCGCGAGCGCCTGCGGGTGCTGGGCGAGGAGTACCTGCCGGAGGGCGTGCGCCTCACCGTACGCGGCCGTCCTGCCGACCTGCAGAATCTTAAGGCGAAACTTGGTGCGAATAAGTAATATTAGTATTGTTCCAAAAACAAAGGCCGGGGTTTATCCCCCGGCCCAAGCCTTTAACTACTTACTCTTAAGTTCTGGGCGACAGGTTCGACACCGGCGCATAGGTAATCTCTCGCTTACCCGAGTGCTTCTGTAACATTCGTAATTTTGGCTGAAATACGACCGCCCAATATACCAAGGGCCACGATTACCGCAAGGGCCACCAGCGCAAGGATCAGACCGTACTCGGCCATCCCCTGGCCTTCCTCTTCCTTCCATAGCCGCCGCAGAAGTTCTTTCACCGCTCTTTCCCTCCTTTTATCTTCGTAGTAGTTTCTACTTTCTCATACAATAATTGTAATTAAAATGGGGGACTGTTTCGTACCACGGAGGGATACTTATAGAACGTTATAAGTGTACTTTTGGGCGGTACTTTCGGAGATAAAAGGAGGTGTGCTTTGGGATAGTATTCCCGCTGTTCGCGCGCGTTTCCGCGTTATAATGCCGGTTAAGGACGCGCCTGCGCCAGCCCGCGCGAATAAGCGTAGAGCGCTGCCTGGGTCCTGTCTTCGACGCCGAGCTTGTCGAGAATCTGGCTGACGTGCTTTTTTACCGTGTATTCCGTTACAAACAGCGCCGCGGCAATTTCCCGGTTGGACATCCCCCGCGCCAGCGCCGCCAAAACCTCTTTTTCGCGTGGGGTAAGCTGTTCCAGGAGGTCGTCCCGGTCGCCGGCGACAAGCGTTTGGACCACCACCGGGTCGACGTAAGTCCTCCCCTTCGCCACCAGGCGGATCGCGCCGATCAGCTCTTCGGGCAGGGCTTCCTTAAGGATGTAGCCCTCAACCTTATCCGCCATGGCGCGCCTGATATCGTTCGGTTCGCTGTACGCCGTGAGCACAATAAAGCGGCACCCCGGGGCCGCCTTCCGCCCGCGCCGGATAACGTCCAAACCATACTCTCCCTGGAGTTTCAGGTCGACCAGAGCGACATCGGGCTGTTCCTTTTCCAGCAGCCTGACGCCCGCCGGGCCGGAGTTCGCCGTGCCCACCAGTTCCATGTCCTCGCACAGCTTAATAATTGACGCAATCCCTTGAAGCACCAGCGGGTGGTCATCGATGACGATCAGCCGCACCGGCTTGCATCTCCTTTAGTTTCCAGTTTCGTTGCCTTCGGCACCGTGCACCGCACAACCGTCCCCCGGCCGGGTATGCCCTCAATTTCGAGTTCACCGTTAAAATTCTCGGCCAACTGTATCATGTTCTGTATACCCAGACCGTACACTTCTCCCCGTTCCCGGCGTGTTTCGGGCCGGTACCCGCACCCGTCGTCTCTAATTTCCAGGACTGAGCTTAAGGGCGACATTTTGACGCTTACCAAGATGGACGAGCACCGTCCGTGACGCAGGGCGTTGCCGGCCGCCTCCCGCACTATCCGGTAAAAGGCGTCCCGGAGCGCCGGGCTCAGCGTTTCTTCGCTTCCCTCGGCTTCGAGGTCCACCCTGATATTGTTGAGCCGCGCGACACCATT
>JAGUUY010000093.1 GCA_020063185.1 Bacillota bacterium | reverse complement strand
TCCATGCGCCGGTTGATTTCCGCTATCGCCTCGGCAATGGCGCTTTCCTTTTTGCGGGGGGTAAGACCGAACTGTTCGGCTTTTTCACTGAAAATCGCCGCGCCGTCCTGGGTTACAGCGCCGACCGCCAGTTCCGGGTTATATGGCGCGCCGATCTTACGGGGAATGATAATGTCTTGCGGCAGGCGCAACCCCCGCGCGATTTCGGCGCCCACCACCACGCCGCCGCGCGGGATTGACACCACCAGGCCCCGGGGGTATTTCCGGCCGGCCAACTGCTGCGCAAGCCGGCGACCGGCGTCGGTACGGTCAAGAAACATTTGCCTCCCTCCATTCGCGGGCGGTCGAAATCGTAACTGCTTTTTCAGGAATTGTTGACAAGCTTGAGCCGGGCGCAGACCTCCTGTACGACATTCTGTTCCTCCGTGGAAAGACGATTTTCCGCCACGCCGCCGGACACTTTTTTGGCATAAGTTCTGGTCTCTTCGCGACCGTAAAGACTGGTCAGCACCACGCCGTTACCTTCGCCGTCAAGGACCGCCACGCTGAAGCTAAGGTTGCTGCCCACGTCTTCAAAGGCGTTAAACCGCTGAACCACCGGCGTCCGGGCGCATTCAGGCAGCAATGCCGCCAGTTTTTCTTGTTCCGCCTTAAGGGCGTCCACTTGCCTGGCTAGGCGGTCAACGCCCTCAACCACGCCGCCCAGGCGCTCAATAAATTGCTGGCTGTGGGACAATCGACTCAAGGCACGGTAGCGCCGCCCCTGGCTTCGTGTTTGCAGCAAGCTTCCCAATGCGAGCATGAACGCCAGGATCGCAAGGAGCAAGGTAGCGACTAAAAAGTACGCGCCGTTTTGCAGGAAGAGCCCGCTGAAAATATTTTTCACCCTCTTTGGATAATAGTATAGTTTCAGTCAAGATTATAATTTTGCTTCATTTTTTGCAGCTTGGTGTGCGTGACCGGGTCGATTTGCGCGAGGAGGGACGTATCTATCCGGCCGAGGAACCGCTTGAGAGCGCTGCCGCGGACCATCCACTGGAAATACTCCCGGCCGCCGTGCCGGTATGGTCCGTACAGGCGTGATCCCGGCACAGCCCCGCACAGCCATCCAAAAAGCGCCTCGTGGCGCGTATGCATCCGGAGCGTAACGTGGGCCTGCCTGCCGTCTCCCCCGAAATGCCCCTCGCCGATTAACAACCCGAGTATCAACCCGCCGGCAAACTCGCTTTTACTATTTGCTTCAATATCCCGGTTTAACATACTGTTTCACCGTCAAGTTTCACGTGAAACTTTGCCGCGCTTAAGGAAGAGGGCCGCGAACGCAATAACTTCTTCCTTGCCCTGAAAATGAATCGCCAGACGCCAACCGCGGCGTGAAGGATGGAGGGTCACCTTCTTTTCCAAGGCCTCCGACAGCTCCTTTACGGTCCCGGCAAGCTTCTCGTCCGCCGCCGCGACCTCCCGGTCCGCACTTGCGGTGTCGCTTGCCAACATCTCTACCGCTGCTTCGACCTCCCTGACAGACATCCCTTTGGCCGCTGTTTTGCGGGCAAAGGCTTCCTGAACCTCCGGCGCCGTAATTTTTAGAAGGGGCCGGGCGTGCCCGGCGGACAACTCGCCTTGGCTGATGAGTTTCAAAACCGGCGGGGGCAGGGTTAAGAGCCGGAGCGTGTTCGCCACCGCCGCCCTGCTTTTCCCGACCAGGCGGGCGACTTCCTCCTGGGTCAACCCGAACTCTTTGGTCAAACGCTGGTATGCTGCGGCTTCCTCCAGCGGGTTCAGATTTTCCCGCTGAATGTTTTCTACCAGCAACGCGCAGGCCGCTTTGACATCATCAAACTCACGCACAAGCGCCGGGATGGTTTCCCGCCCGAGCAACTGAAAAGCGCGCCACCGCCTTTCGCCGGCCACCAGTTCATAGCCTTCCCCCTGGGGCCGGACGACGATCGGTTGCAAAAGGCCGTGTTCGTTTATCGACACCGCCAGTTCAACAATTCCGTCTTCGTCCACCGCGGCCCGTGCCTGCCGCGCATTGGGGCGGATAAGGGCGACGTTGATTTCTTGCAGCTCTTCTCCCTCCAGGGGCGCCACAGGAATTAAGGCGTCCAGCCCCTTGCCGAGCCCCCGCGTCTTAACCATATCCTCCCACTTCCTTTGCAAGTTCAAAATAAGCTTCGGCGCCCCGGCTTTTCGGATCGTAAACAACCACCGGTTTCCCGTGGCTTGGGGCTTCGCTGAGCCTGATATTGCGCGGAATGATCGTCCGGTACACCTTTTTACGAAAATATTTTTTTACCTCTTCCACCACCTGAATGGAGAGGTTGGTGCGGCCGTCGAACATCGTCAATAAGACCCCTTCTATGACCAGGCGTGAATTAAGCCTTTTTTGCACAAGTTTGACGGTGTTTAAAAGGTGCCCCACACCTTCCAGAGCGTAGTATTCACACTGGATCGGAATGAGTACTGAATCGGCTGCCGCAAGGGCGTTCAGGGTTAGCAACCCCAGGGACGGCGGGCAGTCGATCAAGGTAAAGGCGTATTCGTCCCGAATACCGGCCAGCGCCCGGCGAAGAACGCTTTCCCGCCGCGCGACCTTGACCAGCTCCACCTCCGCTCCGGCCAGGCTGAGGCTGGCGGGCACAATATCCAGTCCCTTGACGGACGGCGAAGGGACCAGTGCCGCCTTGATGGCCGCGTTCTTGATGACGACATCGTAAACCGAACACGCTCCTCCGGTGCTGACGCCCAAACCGCTGGAGGCATTGGCCTGCGGATCAGCGTCCACCACGAGGGTCCGACGGCCCATAAGGGCCAGGCAGGCAGCAAGGTTAACCACGGTCGTGGTTTTCGCCACTCCCCCTTTCTGGTTGGCAATGGCGATTACCTTTCCCACGTATCGTTGACCCGCCTTTCGTCGTCTCGTTTCGGTGAAAACTTTATCAATAATTCCACAAGTTCAGTGAAAACTCCTGCGTTGTTAAAGCGGCTTTTTGTGCGGCATTCCCGCCCGCCTTGGGAAGGAAGGGGGCGTGGGGGCTGTTTTACGCATGAATATCAGGAGCCGCTGCTCGCCCGATCGGGGCAGGCTGTACTCCACCACTTTCTCGAGGGTGGCGCCCAGGAGCCTGATGGCGTAAAGCGCCGCTTCCGCTTCTTTAGAACCTCTGGCGCCCTTGTACGCCACGAAAGCTCCGCCGGGGCGGACGAACGGTACGGCGTACTCCACCAGTTCCCGCAGGGGCGCGACCGCTCGCGCAACAACCCAGTCAAACCTTTCACGGTAATCTGCCGCGTGTCCGTATTCCTCCGCTCTGCCGCACACCACCTTAACGTTCTTCAGGGAGAGGGCCGCGATCAACTCATTTAGAAAATCGGCTTTTTTCCGGGCCGCTTCCAGAAGCACCACCGCGAGCCCCGGGGCGCTAACGGCCAGGGGGACGCCCGGGAAACCGGCGCCGCTGCCTATGTCTATCAAGCGCTCCCCGGCGCGGAATGTCAGCCAGCGCGTGGCGGCTAGTGAATCCACAAAGTGTTTTATCGCTATTTCTTCCGGTTCCTTAAGTCCGGTCAGGTTTAGCTTTCCCTCCAACGCTTTCAGCCGCTCGTAATAAGCGTAAAAAAGCGCCGCCTCCTCAGGTTGAAGTACGAGGTTCATCTTCTTGAATCCGTGAAGCAACGCTTGTTTAAACTCCATTTGTCGCCCTCCGGCGTGCTGCTGCCGGGGGCCCGCCCTTCACCCGGCTGCCGGTTCCGCTATAAAGGTTGCCGCCCGCGCCGGCGC
>JAGUUY010000007.1 GCA_020063185.1 Bacillota bacterium | reverse complement strand
TTTCTCTCCACCCCGGCCGCAACCCTTTCCCTTAAATAAGCCGCTGTCTCGGAGACCCGGTGCTCGATCCCCGCCAGCAGGGTATCGTCGCTGCGCGCCGCAAACCTTATGTCATAAACAATCACGATCGCCAACAGCACCAGGACCATCGCCACGACGGCACAAATCTGCTTTCTCAGGCTACCGGGGAAATAGCGCCAAAACATGTTATAACTCCTTAGTCATCCAAGCTTCAGTTAATATAAGCTTAAAAATACTGTGTTTTCCCTCTGCCGAGCAAACAAACCGACCGAACATCCCGCGCGCTCACCGGGAGCCAACAACCCGCATAAAGTATACAAAGGCGCGGTCATGTCATCAATAGAATACCTAAGAATGTCGTTGCCCAGGTGCTGTTTGGAACAAATGCCGGCTTATGATGAAAGTTCGATATGCTTTGAACCGAGCGCTACATGTAAGGAGGATCGTCGAGGTCTGTCTGTAATGCCTTCCAATTGACCCGGCCTACCGCCGAAAAGCTCCTGACTAAGAAGTCTACCGGATATCAATTATCTTACATCGCCAGTAAATTTTACACCGAATAATTATCTTTTTCAACCGAAAAGTGTGGCGCTCTTCTACCCCCGTCATTATGATATAATTCAGACTGATGGGGTGTGATATCGTTTTGGTGCCAAAGGTGCTGATAATAGACGACGAAGAAGACATGTGCTGGGCGCTGGCAAAAGCGATGCACCAGGAGGGGTATGACGTCAGTACCGCCACCCGGGGAAAAGAAGGGCTAGCCATAGTCCAAACGGAAAACATATCGCTCGTGTTACTCGATCTTAAACTGCCGGATATTGACGGCATTGAATTACTTAAGACCATAAAAAACACACAACCCCAGCTCCCGGTGATCATGGTTACCGGGTTCGGCACCCTCGAAATAGCTATCAGCGCCATAAAAGAAGGCGCCTCCGGATACATTACGAAACCCTTCGACATTCACGAACTGAAACTCATGGTAAGAAGGACCCTCGAAATAAACCACCTCCTGCAGGAGGTGGACTTTCTCCGCTCAGAACTGATCAAAGATTATCAAGACCTCGCGGGTATTTCTTCGCCCATCAGGCGGATACGCCAATTGATGGCCAAGGTGGCGCCTACAAACGCCACGGTGCTGTTAACGGGGGAAAGCGGCACCGGTAAGGAAGTGGTGGCCGTCGGAATCCACCGTTTAAGCCCGCGGCGTAAAAATTCGTTCATTCCGGTACACTGCCCGGCGCTGCCGGAACACCTTTTCGAAAGCGAGCTTTTCGGGCACGAAAAGGGCGCTTTCACGGGCGCCGCAGGCCGCCGCATGGGGCGTTTCGAACTGGCTCATCGAGGCACGCTTTTCCTTGATGAAATAACAGAAATACCACTGAGTCTGCAGGCTAAACTTCTCCGCGCCATTGAAGATAAATCCTTTGAGCGCCTTGGAAGCGAAAAAACCGTCAGGGTTGACACCCGGATTATAGCGGCCACCAACCGTGATATTCTTAAGGCTGTCAGCGAGGGAAAATTTCGCGAGGACCTGTACTACCGCCTTAATGTAATCACGATTCACTTGCCGCCGTTGAGAGAGAGGCGGGAAGATATCCCGGTCCTCAGTTTTCATTTTCTCAAAAAGATGACCCCTACGTATCGCTGCAGCGGTATTTCCGAAGAAGCGCTAGCGCTTCTTCGCCGTTACGATTGGCCCGGTAACGTCCGCGAACTGCAGAATGTAATCGAACGCGCCTTGATCCTCTGCCAGGATGGAGAAATCAGCGCTCACCATCTTCCCAGGGAAATAACGGACCACGTATACGCCACAGGTATACCTGAACCATCATCAAATAAGGAGTTCGCAACCGGCTCCTTAAATGAGGCGGAAAAAAGACTGATAGAAAAGGCGCTGACCCAAACCGGCGGCAACAGGACAAAGGCAGCCGCCCTTCTGGGTATAACCCGCTCGGCCCTGTTATATCGCATTCACAAATACCAACTTTAGTATGCAACCGGAGCCCTACTGGCACTGGCCGTAGTGTAAAGCGTTTGAAGTGTTCAGGGCTTTTCTGATTGCCACTTTTAGATCATCCATGTTAAATGGTTTGGTGATGTAACCGGCCGCTCCTTTTTGAATGGCATCGAGAGCGGTTGAAAGTGTGCTGTAGCCCGTGATGACGATCACCAAAACATCCCTGTAGGTTTGCTGTATCCGGTCAAGAACCTCGAGACCTCCCATCCGTGGCATTGCGACGTCAAGCAGAACCAGGTCGGCCCCTTCTTTCGCCAGCAGTTCAAGTCCGCACGGACCGCTTGTGGCCGTAGACACCTCGTACCCTTCACGGCGCAATGCCTTCTCCAGGGCCCAACACATATCCGGTTCATCATCAATCACCAGCACTTTCGGAACGACCAACCGAAACCCCTCCTAACCTCGACGTGTTAAACACATAGGGCCGACTTTGCGGGGTAGCTCAACCGTTTGCCGACGTCCTCCTTTAACATAACCGCATCCAGTACCTCCGTCAGGTCTCTTACCCCCAATACGGCAATATCTTTCCGCTCCAACAGTAACCGTTGATGATTGTTTTCCGCGGGAATGTAGACCTTTTTAACGCCGGCCCGTACTGCGGCTTCTATTTTAGGAATAATACCCCCCACCGGTTTAACCAGCCCCCGTATAGAAACTTCTCCCGTCATCGCCACCTCGTTGTTTACGGGAATACCGGTCATGGAAGAATAAACAGCAGCAGCCATGGCAAGACCGGCCGAGGGGCCGTCTACCGGCATTCCGCCCGGAAAATTAATGTGAATGTCGTAGTCTTGAGACGCGCTGCTCAGGATGGGCCGCAGGGCAGTCAGTACGTTCTCCGCTGCGCTCTTGATCGTGCTCTTACGCCGCACCTGCCGACCATGCCCCTCGATCACCTCTTCCTCCACCAAACCGGTCAGGATCAGCTTCCCGGTCCCACTCGGGACCGGTACGGTGGCTGCTTCCACTTCGAGCACTACGCCCACATTGACTCCCTGGACACCTAAGCCGAGCGCCAAGCCGACCGCAGGCCAGGGTGAGATTGTCTCCTGCAGCCTGGGGTTGTACTGGGGGCCTGTCACGACCCATTCGGCATCCGCCCCGGAGATAATCCGCCGATTCTCTGTGATGGCCGAACTGCCGGCCAATTGAATAATATTGACGGCGTCGCGCCCGTTGGCGGCATAGTTTTTCACCACGTTCAAGGCTTCCTGTTCAAGACCAAGGTTCAGTTTAGCGGCTGCATTGGCCGCTATTACACCTATCTCCTGAGGAGACAGCGGCCCGAAAAAAATTTCCACACACCGTGACCGGAGCGCCGGCGGCAACTGGTCGGGTAATCGGGTGGTGGCGCCTATCAGGCGGAAATCCGCAGGCACGCCGTTTTTGAAAATATCATGAATCTGATCGGGGATTTTAGTATCCCCTGGAACATAGTAAGCGCTTTCGAAAAACACCCTCCGGTCTTCGAGGACCTTGAGGAGTTTATTTAACTGTAAGGGGTGAAGTTCGCCGATCTCGTCGATAAAAAGAATGCCGCCGTGGGCGCGGGTAACGGCGCCCGGCTTGGGTTGGGGAATGCCTGCATTACCCATATTTCCGCCCCCCTGGTAAATCGGATCATGAACCGAACCGATCAGGGGATCGGCAAACCCGCGCTCGTCGAAACGGACGATGGTCGCGTCTACCTCGATAAACCGCGCGTCCTCCCCGAAAGGCGAGATCGGCTTCTGTTTCGCTTCTTCGAGCATGAGCCGCGCCGCGGCCGTTTTGCCCACCCCCGGCGGCCCGTAAATAAGCACGTGCTGAGGGTGAGGACCGCATAACGCCGCCCGGAGCCTGCGGATGCCGTCTATTTGGCCGGCGATTTCCTTGAGACTGGAAGGCCGCGTTTTTTCTGTCAGCGGCTCGGTAAGTGAGGCGGTACGGACTTGCGGCAGTCCTTCAATTTCTTTTTTGATACGATACCCTGCCGCAACCCGGCTCAAGCGCCGGGGTCTTCTCGAAGCCCACATGCAAAAGGTCACGCCTATGGCGAGGAACACATTAGTTACAATTAAAAACTGGGTGAATTTAAGCATTGAGTCCATACTTTATCCCCCTTACCGCTATTCAATCCGCCGACGAAGGCAGGTACACCTTGAAGGTTGCGCCCTGTTCCTTACTCTCCGCCGTGATTTGACCACCGTGCATCTCTACGATCTGCTTGGTTAGCGCCAACCCCAGGCCAGTCCCGCCGGCCTTCGTCGTGTAAAACAGTTCAAAAATGTGCGGTATATCCTCCGCGGCAATCCCGAACCCGGTATCCTGCACCGCTACCTCAACGTAACCGTTGGTAGCCTTTGAAGACACGCTTAAGGTCCCTCCCGAAGGCATCGCTTCGATCGCGTTGGTAATCAAATTACTGAATACGCGCTTCAACCTTTCGCTGTCCCCCTGAACCCCCGGCAGCGCTTTCCCCAGACTGAGCGCAAGTTCGATATTGTACTTCTTGCGCAAAGGCTCGCTGAAGCCCAAAACTTCTTGCAACAGCCGGTTGACCGAAAGCAGTTTCAGCTGGCAACTGCTGGGGCGGTCAAAATCCACCAGTTCCTGCACAAGTTCGTTGTGCCGCCTGAGTTGGTTCCGAATTACTTTGATGTACTCGTCCAGACCCGGGACCTTCTTCTTATATTCCTCATCAATCAACTGTACCGTAACCTCGATCACACCCGCCGGATTCTTCAGCTCATGGGCGATGTTGGTGACCAGGCGTCCCAGCGCCGCCAAACACTCTGAACGGCGCAGTTTCTCAAGGATCAACTCTTTCTCGGCTAAACCCCTGGCCATTTGGTTGAGGGAGTTGGTTATTTGACCTAACTCGCCGGGCATATCCGGAAGGGGGGCGGTGAGATCGGTCTCCAGCCGCGCCACGCCTTTCTGAATCCGGGAAATCCGGTTGGTCAATGTGGCAATGATTACCGCCGCCCCCAGGATAACCCCAAGGAACACCGCCAAAACGGCGTAACGGACTATTAAACGCATTTTGGCGCTCTGCGCAAAAATAGGGTGAATCCGTTCTTCCGCCCAGACCACGGCCACCAGCCTGTCGCCTACATACAGGGGCACCAGTTGCTCGTAAAAACAATCGTCCCACGTCCTGCCCATCCGCGACAGGGGCTTGCCGCTGCCGATTACGGCTTCGATACCCAGCAGCGCCTCGCTGTAAACCCTTTCCTCCCGTTTCTTCTGCGCTTCCGCGCTCAGTTTCGTGTATTCGTGTAAAGACCCCTTAATTAAAAGCCGCTTGTTCTCAACCACGAACAGGCAAAGGCGAACCCCTTCGTGTCTGGCCGCGATGGGAGGGGCAACTTCGTTAAAACTCTCTTCGAGGATTACCTCCATCCCGGCGGCCGTATCTTCCGCCAGCTTTCTCTCCACCCCGGCCGCAACCCTTTCCCTTAAATAAGCCGCTGTCTCGGAGACCCGGTGCTCGATCCCCGCCAGCAGGGTATCGTCGCTGCGCGCC
>JAGUUY010000192.1 GCA_020063185.1 Bacillota bacterium | reverse complement strand
GAACAGGGCGTACCGGAATGATTTGATCGAGTTGCTGCGGAAGGAATCCGACCTTTCGTTAAGACGCATAGCGGATGTTTTAAGAATAAACCGGGAGGTGGTCCGCAGAACAGCTTTGATGTTGTCGGAGGGACCGTCCCCTCGGCATTTCTTCAATGAATTCGATTGCTGAGGAATTCCTTTAAGGTGATCTTCTGATCCGCGTAAAGCTCACCGATGTATTTAAAAACCCTCCCGGCTGTGCCGGCGACATAGACCGCGCACGGTGTCACGACTACCTGCATGGTTTCTCCATCCCTTCAGCGATTTTCGTTTGGTTTCTGACGGTTTAGAAGAGTTTACGCGCGGCGACGTGCCGTTATGCTTCGGCATAACCCATGTCCCGGCGGCATAGGATGTGGCAAACGGACTAAAAGACCCGTGTATTCGAACCGGACAGGCTGCGGGGGTGGTTCGGTTGCTTCCCCGTTATTTGATCTTAAGGCGTCCTACTGCAACCGCAGCGGGCGTCCTCCGTTTCTTTTTGCTGTCTTCATTCCGGCGCTGCTGGTTTTTATACCTGGCAGCTTTTCTGATGATCGCCGCGGGTTTTGCCTGGGGATTAGAGAGCGCCTCCCAGCTGGATCCTAACCAGGCCGTGGAATTAGAAGACTACATGGCGCGCCTGGCGACCCCGGATACCACCGAGGAGAAGGGTTATGTTTTCCGCCATGCCGTAATGCGTAATACCGTTCCGGTAGGTGTAATTTACATCGCTGGTCTTACGGTAATAGGCATGCCGATTGTGGCGGCGGTTTTGTTTTTACGTGGTTACGCCCTTGGTTTTACCACGGGTTTTCTGGTGCGTCAGAAGGGGGCATACGGTTTTGTTTTGGTCCTGGCGGAAATCCTTCCGCAAAACATACTGTTATTGGCCGTGTTTCTTTTTACGGCCGTGGCTTCTTTCTCTTTTTCACTTTTACTGCTGCGCCGGGGATTCAACCCGGAAACGCCCGTATTCCCGTTTTTCCTGCGTTACACAGGCATGATGGTCGCCGGCGGCGTGGTGGCCCTGGGCGCGGCGGTTGTGGAAGCTTACGTCGTGCCGGGGATAGCGCAGGTCGTGCTGCCGATGATCGAGGAGTAGGGAGGTGAAAAAGTGATTTTTGTCATCTGGACCCGCCAGCAAATTCTTCAAACAGTCAGGTTTTTGTTTTTACTGGTGCTTTTAGCGGCGCTGATTCTGGGGGTGTACGGGGTTGTCCGAACGGGGGAGGTCATGGCCCAACGGTCCCGGGATTCCTCCGTTGCCTCCCGGTCTTTAACCGACAGAGAAAAAAATGAACGCCAGAATTTATTTGACAAGCTGATAAAGCAGCTTAGAGGTTACCATAGGGGCGATTTTTAACAACAACATCCCTTAGGAGCATGCTGGTCCTTCCTGGAAAGCGGAAGGAGTTTTTATTTTCCGGGCGAATTCCTTTAACGCAAACGAAAGGCAGGCTGATCTCAAGAGTTGGTTGGCTGCGGGGAGAGCTGGCTCGGTGCTCGAGGGGTGGCTGCGGGAGTTTCTTGATCATTTAAACGTTGAGCGAGGCTTGGCGCAAAACACCATTTCGGCTTACAGGTCCGATATAAACCATTTTATAAGCTTTACAAAAAAAGGTCGCTACGAAGTCCCGAACGGCCTTAGGGACGCCGTTCTGGTTTATCTTCTTGAACTCCAGCGAGCCGGGTTTACTGCTTCAACAGTGGCGAGACGGCTTGCGGCGCTTAAAGCCTTCTTCGGTTTTCTGAACCGGGTGGATATCCTGAGCGAGGAACCGACAGCCGAGTTAAATTCACCCAGGCTCATCCAAAGGCTGCCGCGGGTTTTAACCGTCGAAGAGGTGGAGAAGATATTGGTAGTCCCACGCGGCGTTACGCCTGCAGGACTTAGAGACAGGGCGATGTTGGAGCTTGCTTACGCTACGGGGGTAAGGGTATCCGAACTGGTGGGCCTGAATTTGGAGAGCGTTAATTTCGAAGCCGGGTTCGTGCGGGTGTTTGGGAAGGGCGCCAGGGAAAGACTTGTGCCGCTGGGCCGTGTCGCTCACCGATGCCTGAACGACTACCTTGCGCGCGGGCGGCCGCTTCTCAGCGGGGGCAGCAAAGGGCCGGCTCTTTTTGTTAACCGTCGCGGTGAACGATTGACGAGACAGGCGTTCTGGAAACTGCTTAAAAGGTACGCCAGGATGGGAGGCGTTTCCAAGAAATTGTCGCCGCACACCCTGAGACACTCCTTCGCCACCCATTTACTGGAAAACGGCGCCGATTTACGCGTGGTTCAGGAGCTTCTCGGGCACGCGGATATCAGCACCACGCAGGTGTATACGCACCTTACGGGCAAGCGGGTGCGGGAGGTATATGACCAGTCCCACCCGCGCGCTTAGGTACCATGGTCGTTGAAAAACTGAGAAATTAGGCGGTACGACAACGTTAACGATTTGAAGATCCTGAGACATTAGTAAAAACGAAGGCGGTAAATACACGAAAGCGAAATGGGAATAGCTGTTAACAGAGTTATAATTTTGGTACTGGACGGCACAGGAGTGGGCGCCTTGCCGGATGCGGTCCGTTACGGGGACGAGGGCAGTAATACCCTTGCACACCTGGCGGAGGCGGTCGGCGGGTTGAACCTGCCGAACCTTGAGCGTCTCGGACTCGGAAAAATTACGGCCGTCAAAGGGCTTCAGCCCGTGCGGACGCCGGCGGCGGCATGGGGGAGGATGGCGGAAAAGTCGCCGGGGAAGGACACCACAACAGGCCACTGGGAACTGGCCGGTCTGATTCTCGAACGCCCTTTTCCGGTATATGTCGCCGGTTTTCCAACGGAAGTGATAACGTCTTTTGAACGGCGAATAGAGCGCAAAGTTTTGGGAAACAAGCCTGCGTCCGGCACGTTGATTATCGAAGAATTGGGCGCGGAACACCTCGAGACCGGACGGCCGATAGTCTACACCTCTGCGGACAGCGTTTTTCAACTTGCGGCGCACGAGGACATTGTGCCTGTCGAGCAACTCTACTGGATGTGCCGCGCCGCCCGGGAGGTGTTAACCGGGGAGCATGCGGTGGCGCGCGTCATAGCGCGGCCGTTTACAGGTACTCCCGGAAATTTCCGCCGCACGCCCCGGCGTCACGATTTTTCACTGCCGCCGTCGCAACCCACCGTGCTTGAAGCCATAGCGGACCGGGGTTTTGTGGTTGTGGGGATCGGTAAGATTCACGATATTTTCGCCGGCCGCGGGATCACCCGCAGCATTCCCGCGCAGGATAACGCAGATAATTTCCACAAGACGGTGGAGGCTGTTCGGGAGATGGCGCCCGGGATGGTATTTACGAACCTGGTCGATTTCGATACCCTGTACGGTCACCGAAACGATCCGAGAGGTTTTGCCAGCGCCCTGGAGGAGTTTGATGTCACCCTGCCCGAGTTGCTCAACGCTGTTCCGGAAGGCGGCCTGCTGATTATTACGGCCGACCATGGGTGTGATCCGACGACCGCCAGTACCGACCATTCGCGTGAATACGTACCGCTCCTGGTTTGGGGACCTTGGCTGAAAAAAGGAGTACCGCTCGGAACACGGACGACTTTTGCCGATGTAGCCGCAACGATTGCGGCGATTTTTGGATTCGGCTGGGAAGTAGGGGCCAGCTTTGCGGGACAAGTCGGAATAAACTAAGGAGGGGACAGGTTGCAGGCTGACCAGATTATCAAAAAGAAACGTGATGGTGAGCGTCTTTCTGTGGAAGAAATCACTTGGTTTATCAAGAACTATGCCGCGGGCGTGATTCCCGATTATCAGGCGGCGGCATTGTTAATGGCCGCTTACATTCGCGGGCTCAATACGACGGAAACAATTGCGCTGACCGAGGCGCTCAGCCGGTCCGGGGAGAAGCTGGACCTTTCCGGCGTTTCGGGAGTTAAGGTTGACAAGCATTCTACGGGTGGCGTGGGTGATAAGACCACCCTGGTCCTGGCGCCGTTGGTTGCGGCGGCCGGCGCAAAGGTGGCCAAAATGTCCGGCCGAGGGCTCGGGCATACCGGTGGGACGGTGGACAAATTGGAGTCGATACCCGGCTTCAAGACGTCCCTCGAACCGGGACGGTTCGTTTCACAGGTCAACCAGGTGGGCGTGGCCGTTGTGGCGCAGACAGAGTCAATCGTTCCGGGGGACAGGAAGCTCTACGCTTTGCGGGACGTCACCGCTACGGTGGACAGCATACCGCTCATCGCAGCGAGCGTCATGTCCAAGAAACTGGCCTGCGGCGCGGACGCAATCGTGTTGGACGTTAAGACCGGGAGCGGTGCTTTTATTCACGACACGGAAGCGGCGTGGGAACTGGCAAGACTTATGGTGTTAATCGGGCAGCGCGCCGGGCGGCAGGTGGCGGCGCTCATTACCGACATGGATCAGCCTCTCGGGTACGCCATCGGCAACGCGGTGGAAGTAGCCGAAGCGATAGCCACTCTTCGGGGTCAGGGACCGCTCGACCTCACTGAACTTTGTCTAGGACTCGGCAGCCGAATGCTTGTTTTGGGGCGGCTCGCCCCAAATTTGGCGGTGGCGCGCTCGCAGCTTGAAGAAATGATCTGGG
>JAGUUY010000223.1 GCA_020063185.1 Bacillota bacterium | reverse complement strand
GCCGCAGCGTCATGCCACCAGGGCCGTCTCCCCGCAGTTCCGGGAGATGACGCCGAACGGGCCGTACAATTACTGTTGCGGCGGCGGCAGCGGCTTTGCGATCATGAACGAACTGAACTTTCCCCAGTGGCGAAAAAAGGTCAGCGAGCGGATGAAGACCAAACAAATCCTGGACGCGTTCAGCGACTGCCTGGATCCCGGTATTCAAAAGTACGTCATTGCGGCTTGCTCGAACTGCAAGGGTGCGATGCGGGACCTGATAGGGCATTACAAGCTCTGGGACAAATACAGCATCACTTACGGCGGGCTGGTTGAGCTGAT
This sequence comes from Bacillota bacterium, assembly GCA_020063185.1. Taxonomy (GTDB): domain Bacteria; phylum Bacillota; class Desulfotomaculia; order Desulfotomaculales; family Ammonificaceae; genus SURF-55. Next base: position 4,984 of record JAGUUY010000223.1, on the reverse strand, counting down.
CGTCAACGCGATGGTGGACCTGCCGCCGTTCTTGGAGCTGGAGTTTTACAGCCCGGATTAAATAGGCGTACTTTCTAGAAAGATATTAGTTGTTGTAATTTTCTTTATTTAAAAAAATTTCTGTCCACTCAGCCCTGCGGCTCAAACCAAATAAAAGAGCCGTTTTGGGTGAAGGTGGGCTATTTTGTTTTTAACTGGATATATCAAGCTTTTTTGATTTTGCGTTTGCATGGCCAAGCATTTTGGTAATAGTTTCCGGTAACCAAGCCATATCGCCAAAGGAGGCATATTGTGAACTTTTGTTCATATAAGTACAGCATGGTATACTCTAACCAATTAACAAAAAGGAGGTAGAAAGATGGCATTTTCGGTGTATCTGGCCTGGTTGGCGGTCGTGGTTTTCGTCTTTATGGCGGTGTACAGATTTGCAAAGTTTAATTCGATGCCCCTTCATCTCCGGTGGGAACTTTACCCTTTACCCTTGGAACCGAAACATCATTACGGCGGGTCTTTCATGGAAGAACTGGACTACGTCGGTAAACCGCGCCATCATATCAGGATCAACGGGATTTTGGACATGGCGTCGGAGGTGTTCTTGTTAAAGAAAGTTAAGGAGTACAACCGTTACGGTATGTGGCCTTTCTCCTTCGCCATGCACTGGGGAATTTACCTGTTGGTCGTATGGGTCTTACTCATGGTGGTTGAAAACTTGTTTAACTGGGGCGCCATTGAACCCCTTACCAACGTTGTGGGGATAATCGCACTGTTTCTCGGCGCTTTCGGGTCGCTCGGCCTCCTTTTGAAAAGGGTAAGCAACGAGGAACTTGCTGAGTATACGGCGCCTGTGGATTATTTCAACCTGCTCTTCATGCTCGCGATTTTCTGTGCCGGGATCATCGCTCTCTTTACGGGTCCGCTGTTTTACGCCGAGGGGAGGTATTACATCGCGGGAGTCCTCTCTTTCCAACCGGTAACGGTTTCCTTCTGGCTTGGACTACATTTTCTGTTATTTGAGCTGTTCGTAATCTACATGCCTTTCTCCAAGCTTTTCCACTATGTCGCGAAGTATTTCACTTTTGACAAAGTCTTTTGGGACGACATCCTGAACATAAAAGGCTCTGCCGTCGACAAGAGAATCACATCCCAGCTTGGATACAAGCTCAATTGGTTGGGGCCGCACATCGTGCCGGACAAGACATGGGTTGAAGAAGTTGAGATTGTAGACGCAAGGGACGTCAAGAAATAATAACTTTCTTTACGCTGTTTGCGTAAAAAATTTGATGCCAAAGGAGGTCTTTTATAAGCATGGCGGGGGTTGCGACAGCAAAAAAAGTGAGAATTAAAGATATATCAAGACCCGGGGACGAGCCGCTCATGTTCATGAACAAGGACGAGTTGATGAGGGCTTGCGGTATTACCGAGGAACCGGCGATCGAGCCGACACCCCAGAGATTTATAGACAAATACGAGATGAGCCTTGACGGTCATTGCAACATCGGCATCCCCAAACCGAAAACCAAGGAGGAGGAAGACTTTTTCGTCCGCCGGTTTCTCAGCGGGTTGGAAAAACTTTTTACCGCGGGCGACAGTTGGACCTTTCAGCAGGTATTACGGCTCTCTTTCGATTATTGTGTAAAATGTCAGACCTGTTCGGACACCTGCCACTCTTACCTCGCCAGCGGCAGGCAGGAGATTTACCGTCCTACTTACCGGTCCGAGATCCTAAGGCGAATTTGGAAAAAGTATTTTACGCCGGAGGGTAAGCTGCTGGGGAGGTTTGTAGGCGCCGATGTCGACGTCAATTGGCGAACAGTCACCAGGCTTGCCGAACTCGGCCACCGGTGTACTTTGTGCAGGCGGTGCGCGCAGCGGTGCCCCATGGGAGTCGACAACGCCATCATCGCCAGGGAACTCAGAAAGCTTTTCAGCCAGGAACTCGGCATCGCGCCGATTGAAATCGTCGAGAAGGGCTGCGTGCAGCACTTACGGGTGGGCTCATCCACCGGTATGAACCCTCCGGGGTTAAAGGACGCCGTGGCGTTTATGGAAGAGGACATCGGCGACCGGATAGGTAAGAAATTCAAGGTGCACGTCGACAAAAAAGGCGCCGACATACTCCTGATTCACAATGCGGGTGAGTTCCTTTCCTGGCCGGAAAATCCCGAAGCTTTCGCTATCCTTTTTGAGGCGGCGGGTATCAGTTGGACGCTTTCGAGCGAGCCGGTCGGTTACGACGCGGTGAATTACGGGCTCTGGAATGACGACGTGGAACTGGCCCGCGTGGCGGTAAGACATACGCAAATAGCGAAAGACCTGGGTGTGAAAAAGGTCGTTATCGGGGAGTGCGGCCACGCTACCAAGGCGTACGTGGTTATCGCCGACCGGGTGCTGACGGGGCAGATGTCAAGCTCGGAGGTTCCGCGTGAAAGCTGCCTCCCGCTTCTGTGGGAGATAATCCGGAGCGGCGCCATAAAATTCGACCCGAGCAGAAACAACTTCCCGGTGACGCTCCACGACCCGTGCAACATGGTACGGGCGATGGGTATCGTTAAGCCGCAGCGATTGGCGCTCAAGGCTATCGCACCCCAGTTCCGGGAGATGGCGCCGAACAGCGTTTATAATTACTGCTGCGGGGGCGGCTCGGGGTACGCGATCATCCAGTCGTTCAACTTCCCCCAGTGGCGGAACAAGATCGGGGCCAGAATGAAAATGCACCAGACCCTGGAGGCCTTCAAGGACGAACTTGACCCGAACAAGCACCCGTTCAAATACCTGTGCGCGCCTTGTTCCAACTGCAAGGGTACCATCCGCGACGCCATTACCCATTACGGGCTCTGGGACAAATACAACCTCAATTACGGCGGCCTGGTCGAGCTTATGGTAAACGCAATGGTCGACATTGACAGGCCTTTTATCGAGTACGAAGACTTTCATTAGAATTCAAAATGAAACTTGTACCGGCCTCCCCGCAAGGGAGGTCTTTTTTTTGCCGACGTTCATGACACTTGCGGGTGCCACAGGATATGAAAATTGTTCAATTGCTTATGCCTCGGTTTTTTATCAACGTTGAACGTTGAACGGATCCCAAAGGTCCATCACTTTAAGTCTGACGTTGAACCTCCCTGTTGGGGGCGAGTTTCGGGAGCCTGTTTTGTTTTGAAGTTCTATAGTCCTCGGGTGTAAAATTCAGAATATTATGGACATATGTAAAATTATTGACACGCTAATTGTCTGGTGTTATATTGGGCATATGCTAATAAATTTTAGATTTCTTAAATACAGCACGCTTATAAGTTTCTTTAAACCACCGGAAGTTACAGGGAAGGGGGTAAGGTCGACTCGGCTGAGAAGCATGGCGCCGGATTAGAAGATTTAGAATAGGAGGGTAAGACTATGAGCGGGGTTGCGAGAGCGCACAAGAGGCCCAAACTCAGGGATATAGCGCGGCCCGGCCAGGAGCCGCTCGTCGACCTGAGGGTTGAGGACCTGATGCACGTGCCGAACCTTGGCGGGGAGGACCCGTTTAAGCCGCCCCCCGACAGGTGGTGGGGCCAGTACGACCTGAGCTTCGACGGCCATACTGACATGGGTTTGCCCATACCAAAGACCAAGGAAGAAGAAGACTGGTTGGTAAACCGGTTTTTAAGCGGCCTCCAGAAACTGTTCACGCCGCAAGACAGTTGGACGTTTGTTCAGACTTTAAGGCTTTCCATGGATTACTGCGTTAAGTGCCAGACCTGTTCCGACGCCTGTCACAATTTTCTGGCCAGCGGCGGCAAGGAGATTTACAGGCCTACGCACCGGTCCGAAATCCTGCGGCGGATTTGGAAGAAGTATTTCACGACTGAAGGCAGGCTGCTCGGCCGCTTCGTAGGGGCCGACATCGACCTGAATTGGCAGGTCGTTTACCGCCTTGCGGAATCGTGTCACCGGTGCACCATCTGCAGAAGATGCGCCCAAAGGTGCCCCATGGGTGTCGACAACGGCGTTATTAACCGTGAGTTGCGGAAGCTGTTCACCCAGGAAATGGGCTTAGCCCCGATTGAGATTTTTGAAAAAGGTTGCGTACAGCATTTAATGGTAGGGTCTTCCACCGGCATGAGTCCTTCGGGACTCAAGGAAACGGTAGACTTCATGGAGGAAGACATAGGTGACAGAATAGGAAAAAAGGTCAAGGTTCACGTCGATAAGAAAGGCGCCGATATCCTTCTCATCCATAATGCCGGCGAGTACCTCTCCTGGACGGAAAACCCCGAGGCCTTCGCCGTCTTGTTTGAGGCGGCCGGCATCAGTTGGACTCTTTCAAGCGAAGAAGTAGGCTATGACGCGGTGAACTACGGCCTGTGGAACGACGACGTGGAACTGGCGCGCGTGGCCTTACGACATACGAGAATAGCGAAGAAGCTCGGCGTGAAAAAGGTAGTCATCGGCGAATGCGGCCACGCTACCAAGGCCTATGTTGTTGTCGCAGACCGGGTCCTGGCCGGGGATCTGTCAAGTTCGGAGGTACCCCGTGAGGGCTGCTTACCGTTGTTATGGGAAATTATCAAAAGCGGCGCCATTAAGTTCGACCCCCGGAAAAATGAGTTTCCGGTTACCCTGCACGACCCGTGCAACATGGTGCGGATGATGGGTATTGTACAGCCCCAAAGAAAGTCCATAAAGGCAATCTGCCCTCAATTCCGGGAAATGAACCCCCACGGCGTGTATAACTTCTGCTGCGGCGGCGGCGGCGGTCTGGCCATTATGCAGTCCTATAACTTCGCTCAGTTTCGGAATAAAATCGCCACGAGGATGAAAATGAAACAGACCCTGGAAGCTTTCAAGGACGAACTTGATCCCGACAAATACCCTTTTAAATACCTCTGCGCGCCCTGCTCGAATTGCAAGGGAGCAATCAGGGACGCCATCGCTCACTACCAGTTGTGGGATAAATACAAGATCAACTACGGCGGCCTCGTCGAGCTGATGGTCAACTCCATGG
>JAGUUY010000057.1 GCA_020063185.1 Bacillota bacterium | reverse complement strand
TATTCAGTTTTACTAATAATAACAGTAACGCCGCGCGCCGTCAAGGCTTGCGTTTTGGGCATATTCCTTCACCTTCTTTGTTGTATGCCTTTATGGTCCGCATTTAATCCCTGCAGCAAAATTTTGCTGCCGACCAATAACCTTTCCTCCTTTTCCTTCCGCGGCGCCAACAAAGTCAGGCTGTAATTACAAAAACTGAGATCAATTCCCGCCCCAACGGAAGTGGTGGGTGATGCTGCTGGGCCAACTCAGGAGGTAGTCCCCTTCACTCGCGGACGGCCCGGCGTTGTGGATTAACAGCGGCACCCCGTCATTGCGCCGCCGGTCGGAAATAATACCGATATGCTCAAGCGGCGGTCCGAAGACCACAATGTCGCCCGGCTGCCAGTTTACAAGGTTGTCCTTGTCTCCAGGCACGATTGTCGTGGCAAGCTCCTCGGCGTGGCGTTTGAAGAAAACCGTCAGGTTGGAGACACGGCGAAAGTCGATATTCGGGTCGGGCCGTCTTCCCGTGATCCCGTAGGCGGATGCGGCCTGTCTAATGTCCTTGTCGACCATTTCCTTAAGGTCGTAACCGGCCTTCTGAAAGCTTCTCCAGATAACGTCGGTGCATGCGCCCCGGCCCTCCGGCGGGTAGCCGCCCGCGCAATACGCGGTGTCGTAACGGGTACGGCGTTCAACTTCTGCGCGCGCCCCGGCGACGAAGTCCAGCGCGTCGGGAACACCGTTGCCGTTCGCATCCCGGTTTTCAACCGCCAGCGGCACTTCCAACCGCGGTTCCGGCCGAAGGATATCCAACCAGGAGAGGACATCCGGCCCGGATGAATCCTCGTTCGGAAAACAGAACAGAGCGGCCAGAAACAATATGGCGCCAAAGATAAATACAGCCCGGCGGGTTCTCGGGGCGAACAAATCGGCTCCCCCTTAATAAGTACAATCAGTATGATTATCCCCGACGACTGATCGCCTGTAAAGGAAAACAGAGAGAGCCCAGGCGCAACCTAAGCGCCCATTCAAATTCGCACTGTCGAAAATAGATGTAAAAGCACCTTTACATTTGGTTTTGCATATGCGATAATGTAAAGGAAACTTTACCATGGCGGGGGCGAGCTATGCGTGAAAAATAGGTTACGAGAATTGCGCGGCCGGCATAACCTCACCCAGGAGCAGTTGGCCGCCAAACTTGGGATTTCACGGCAAAGTATCATTTCAATTGAAGCCGGGAGATACAATCCTTCCCTGATTCTGGCCTACCGGCTGGCCAGGGTCTTTGCTTGCCGGATTGAGGATGTGTTTGACTTTTCAGAGTGGTCAGAGGAGGCGAAGTAAAATGGGTAACCGTTTTCTCAGGGAGATCATCTGGACCAACTATCTTTTTATTGGGACCCTCATCCTGATGATTATTGCAGCCAACCTGTATTACGGCGCCGATGAGTGGCTTGGCTCCATACTGTTGGTGGCCGTTTTAGCGCTGGCCTTGGTTTTTAAAATCAGGCTCGTTAAGGCCAGAGGCAAGAACCTGGATGAGCGGGTTGAGTACCTTACTTACCGATCTTTAGCCGTCGGTTTCTATTTCATTTTGGCCGCCGTATTCTGGTTTTACGCCAAAGAGATGGCAGTTGACGGGCAAGTCTCTACCCGGACAATTGCGGAATTGCTTTTTGGTCTGGCAGGTTATGTCGGGAGCCTGGTGTACTTTCAGAAACGTTACTAAATCAACCCCGCCAAAGTAAAACAGACGGGCGGTATGCGAGGAATACCGCCCGCCTTGTTACCCGGGGAGCACTTGATCGAGTAAGTGCCTTTCTACAAGTACCCGGCCCAGGTTCAAGCTTTAATTACGATTACCGGACACGCTGCCAGGTACAGAACTTTCTGCGCCACACTGCCTAAAATAAGGCCGCTTACAGCGCCCATACCGCGTGAACCGATGACGATGTGGTCAAAGCCGCCGCTTTCGGCGCAGCTTACGATTTCCCCGGCGGGGTCACCTTCCTGGGAAAGCGTCGTTACTTTCAACCCCGCTTTTTCGAATACCGCCACCGTTTTTGCTATCGCCCGCCGCGATCCCTCTTTGGCGCTTTCAATCAGTCGGGGATCGAACGGCAGGTCATGTGTTGCGAGGTCCGGCAGGAGCCGATAAACGTTTACCACCGTTACCTCTATCCCGGAGTGCGTCTTCATCAGTTGTGTCACGTACTCTGCCGCCTTGAGCGCATTCTCGGAACCGTCCGTGGGAAGGAGAACCTTTTTAAACATTTGCCAACACCTCCTTAAACCGAAAGATTCGGCAGCAAATAAGTTGTCCGGACCTCCACGCAAACCCTACACCGACAACACTCCAGAAGAAGATCTGAACCCGCCGCGTGGAGTTTTCCGGAGCCCGCGTCCTATTAAGATGGGGGGCCCTTAAACCGGATACGCCCGCCGTTCCAAACGGTACTTGCACGTCGTCTCCTGCCGTAACGGCCTCGGCAAGAGCTGCCTGTAGCGTACGGTATGGACCCCCCACAGGCGCGGGCATTGTTAAGATAGCCGTTGAAGTCTAGTGCCCTTTACTGGCCGAAATGCCGAGCCCTTCGAAAAGAAACATGACCGCGAACCCGTACCACATCGTGTAAAACACGTAGAAAGTCAGAAGGAAAACAGAGATTCCCAGGCGCTCGCTGATCTTGGCCGCCGGTATGCCGGCAAAGTTGTATGCCGGCTCCAGGGCTTTAAGTGTTACCTTCTTGGCGAAAACAGCCTCAGGCCCCTTTCCTTCCTCGAGAAAGGCCTTCTCGAGCGACTTAAATCCTAAATACCAGCAGTAAACCACCTTGCGGCCGTCCATCCCGTATTTGCTCGCCAGCGCCGCCGTATCCTCTTTATACAGCGCGTCGGCGTCGGCCGCGGCAACCGCCGTCAGCGCCCCGAGGTCCCCGTGCACTTTAACCTTGCCGTCAGCGGTTTCGGCTTCGAAGCCCGCCGCTGTAAAAACCCTGGCGAGCTCATCCGGCGTTACGAATTCGTCGGGCTTCGCTTTGAACGACACTTCCTGACCCCTGACGGAATCGGCCGTCTCGGCGACCGCCGGGATGTAGTACGAAGAACCCTTGGAAAGCATGTTGAACAGGTCGTCG
>JAGUUY010000175.1 GCA_020063185.1 Bacillota bacterium | reverse complement strand
GGGTGATAAAGGATAAACTGCATGACGGGCAGCTCGACGAATGCGCTTTGACCTTTCGGGACCTTGAGAAAATCGCCGCGGCGTTTACCCGTGTGTTAGGCGGCATTTTTCACAGCAGGGTAGAGTACGCGCGGGAACGCCAGGAAGAAAGTAAGAAAGAACAATAGAATTCAGTAGTCAGTAGCCGGAAGTCGCGAGTTACGAGTCGCGGGTCGCGGGCCATAAAATAGCGTCCGCCATCAGCCGTCAGCTTTCAGCTTTAGTAACGTTGAACGTCGAACGGACCCGGCAGCTTTGACATATTAGCTTAAAGAGGAGAATCATAATGAACGTGATTGTTCAGAATTTGCAGGAGCGTGTGCCGGTGGAAAATTCGCTCGTTTCGGCCGCGCGCCGGGCGGCGGAGGCGGCGTTAAGCTCAACCGCACTACAGGGAGAGGTGGAACTCGGCATAGCTTTCGTAGACGATATCGCCATGCAGGAATTGAACCTTCGTTACCGCGGAAAAAACGAACCAACAGATGTTTTGTCCTTTTCCATGGGTGAAGAGGAACTGCAGGAAGACGGTTCTCTGGTCCTGCTCCTGGGTGACGTGGTGGTCTCGCTCGAAACCGCGCTCCGTTCGGCGGACGCTTTGCGGCGGGCCTTGCCGGAGGAGGTCGCGATGCTGCTGGTACACGGCGTGCTGCATCTGGTGGGCTACGACCACGAGACGGACGAAGACGCCGCGCGGATGCGAGGCAAAGAGGAAGAAATATTGAAAACCTTGGGATCAAACCTATCCGGGGTGTAGTAAACGTGCAGGCGGTTGAACTGGTAAAAATGGCCCTTGCCGCCCGCGAAAACGCATATGCCCCTTATTCCGGCATTCTGGTGGGGGCGGCGTTGTTGACGCGGGAAGGCAGGATTTTTTCGGGCGTGAACGTGGAAAACGTTTCTTATGCCCTTACAGTTTGCGCTGAGAGAGCGGCTGTGTTAAACGCGGTCAGCGCCGGGTACCGCCACTTCGAGGCTCTGGCGGTGGCATGGAACAAGGAGGGTTTTTGCCGACCTTGCGGCGCCTGCCGGCAGGTGCTTTACGAGTTTAATCCAAAAATGCGGATTATTACGGCCGACTATAGTGGAGAATATCAAGAACAGCTTTTAACCGCACTTCTACCGGACGCTTTCGGGAAATGACAGCGAAGGAACACCGCTCGGGGTTTGTAAGTATTATAGGCCGGCCTAACGTCGGCAAGTCCACGCTTCTGAACCGAATGGTGGGGGCCAAGGTAGCCATTGTTTCCGACAAGCCCCAGACCACTCGCAACCGGATTCTGGCCGTCTTGACGCGCCCCGGGGCCCAGGTCATTTTCCTTGACACCCCCGGAATTCATAAACCCAAACACCGGTTGGGACATTACATGGTTAAAGCCGCACTACACACCGTAAAAGAAGTCGATCTTGTCCTTTTTATTATCGAAGCGCATTCCCCATTCGGGACCGGCGACAAGTTCATACTCGGCCGGCTCAAGCACGCGCGAACCCCGGTAATCCTGTGCATCAACAAGATTGACCTGGTGTCGAAGGAGAGCCTGCTCCCACTGATCAGCAACCTCCGGCAGCAACATGAGTACGCGGCCATCGTCCCTGTTTCCGCCGCTAAAGGGGACAACGTCGATGGGCTGATTGAAGAAATTATATCCCAATTGCCGCCGGGGCCAAGGTACTACCCGGCGGAGGCGGTTACCGACCAGCCGGAGCAATTTGTAATCGCAGAGCTGATCCGGGAGAAGGTGCTGCAGTTGACGCGGGAAGAGGTCCCGCACGGTGTAACGGTGGTGGTCGAAGAGGTGGTTCCCCGGCCTGGAAAGGTGTTGCTCATACGGGCCGTCATCTATACCGAGAAAGATTCCCATAAGGGTATCCTTCTGGGGGGAGGGGGCCAGATGGTGAAAAAGGTGGGGCAGGCGGCGAGGGCCGAAATTGAGGCGCTCTTCGGCACGCGCGTTTATCTTGACCTGTGGGTTAAGGTAAAACAGAACTGGCGCCGGAACGAGGTGTTTCTAAGGCAGTTCGGCTACCGGCCCGACCGTTGATACGGTTTTAAGCGCAAAAATTGACATCCGTAATTTTAGCTGCTAAAGTGGAAAAGAGTTATTAAGAAAGCTAAAGCCTTCCAGAAAATATAGGGAACGAGGGCTTTTTTATTGAGGAAATAACATGTCGCACGAAGCCAAAAACGTTCTGGAGATAATCCGCGTTTATCTTGCCGCCGGTCCTACTGAAGGCCTGCGGCGGTTTCTGCGTGAGGTGCATTACGCCGACCTGGCGGAAGCGCTTCCTGAGCTGAACCTTGCCCAGCAGATAAAGATTATCCGGATGTCTGAACCGAACAAGGCGGCCGCGGTCCTTTACGAGTTGGACCGGTCAGAGGTGGTGGCGCTGCTCGAGGGTTTAGGCGAAAGACGGGTGGCGCTGATCCTCCGCGAGATGTCCACGGACGATGCCGCCGACCTGCTCGGGGAGATGCCGCGCGAAGAGCAGGAGCGGTTTCTGTCCTTGATGGGGACGACCGAGGCGGAGGACGTTCAGGAACTGCTGGTCTACGAACCCGATACAGCAGGCGGGATCATGACCACCGAGTACGTGGCCGTGAAAAAAGACCTTACCGCCGATGAGGCGATCAACAGCCTGCGCGCGACCGCGCCCGACGCGGAAACGGTTTACTACGTTTACGTCATCGACAGAAACAACATGCTGGCAGGCGTGGTGTCGTTGCGGGAGTTGATCCTGTCAGCGCCTTCCACCCGCGTGGCCGACATTATGCGGACCGAGGTGGTAAGCGTAAACGTCCGCACGGATCAGGAAGAAGTGGCCCGGATTGTGGGTAAATACGACTTTCTGGCGGTCCCGGTGGTTGACGATGAGCGCAAGTTGTTGGGCATCGTTACGGTAGACGACGTTCTTGACGTGCTGGAGGAGGAGGCTACTGAAGACATTCTGCGCCTTGCGCACGTCGAGTATGAAGGGCGGTACTTCGACGCGAGCGTTTTAAAACGGGCCGGCAAGCGCCTCCCCTGGCTGGTGGTGCTTTTATTCGGCGGGCTTCTTGCCGCGAGCGTTATCGCCAACTTTTCCGCAACCCTGAGCGCCATCACGGCGCTGGCTTTTTTTATGACGGTCATGGCGGGCGGTCCGGGCAACCTGGCGACCCAGACGCTGGCCGTGGTGGTAAGGGGACTGGCGACCGGCGAGGTTAGCCCCCGTGGTGTGCTGGTGGTCATTACGGGGGAAGTCGGAGTGGCCGTGCTGGTAGGCGTGGTTTCCGGCGCCATTATGGCGGTTGTCGCCTACTTCTGGCAGGGGGAGGCTGTCTTGGGGTTCATCGTCGGGGTCTCACTCACCGCAAGCATGATCATCGCCGCCGTCATCGGCAGTTTTGTGCCCTTGATCATCAACCGTTTCGGCGTTGACCCCGCCCTGGCGTCCGGGCCTTTCATCACCACCCTGATGGATGTCTGCAGTATGCTGATCTACTTCAGCCTGGCCACATTTTTTCTGCACCGCTACCCGATCTGATCCCAGAGACCGAAGTCGAAAAACACCGGTCAAAAATGCCCAACTCACGGCCGACACACTGCTGTTTTCTTCTCCCTCAATCCCCCCACCGCTTCAGGAGGCGGTTTTCCAGACCGAGAAGGTCGAGGATGCGTCCCACCGAAAAGTCAATGAGGTCGCTGACGTCCTCCGTACGACCGTAAAAGGCGGGCACGGGCGGGGCAATCACCACCCCGAGCCGGGCGAGCTTGAGCATGTTTTCGAGGTGTATGGCGCTGAACGGCGATTCGCGCGGAACGAGGACGAGGCGGCGCGTCTCTTTAATCGTTACGTCCGCGGCGCGCTGAATCAGGTTTTCGGCGTAACCGGAAGCTATACCGGCCAAAGTTTTCATGGAACAGGGGGAGATCACCATACCCTGGTGCAAGAAAGAGCCGCTGGCGACCGGGGCGTGAAAGTCGTCCTCGGCGTAGGCGTATGAAGCAAGGGAGCGTATCTCGGCAACCGAGCGCGAGGTTTCCACGCCGATAAGGATTTCCGCCTGCCTGCTCAGCAGCAGATGGGTTTCAGCCCCGTATCGGTTTAATGCCTCTAACAGCTTTATACCGTAAACCACGCCGGACGCGCCCGTGATCCCCACGATGATTCGCAAGACATCACCTCCGCAGACCGTATAAGTAAAATATTAGCCGAAACGACGCTGTTTTTAAAGTGAAACCGAACCATAGCCAAAAGATAATGGTAATAATACAAGCTCGGTAATTAACAGGCGTTTTAGTCAGCCGCATACCCAACATTAAATTGCAAGTTATGGGTGGTAATTTCAAAGAACCCATATGTAAAATGTTTATCAAACGTCGGGAGGGGGCGCTGATGAGTGGAAAAATTAAGTTCGCATTTCACCGAGGAGGAAGCGCGGTGCAAGTGCGGCTGCGGCCGGATAGTGGTTGACGACGTACTTGTACGGTTGCTAGAGTCGATCAGGGCCGCAGCAGGGCACCGGCCGGTGACCGTTCGTTCCTGGAACCGGTGCGTGCAGTACAACAAGGAAGTCGGGGGCTCACCTGACAGCCAGCACCTTTACGGGAAGGCCGCAGACATTTCCGTAAAGGGTGTCGACCCCGATCAACTGGCTGATTTTGCGGCAAGCTGCGGAGCTGACGGTATCGGCATTTATCACACGCAGGGGTTCGTACACGTAGACGTAAGAGGCTACCGGGTGAGGTGGCGGGAAAAATGAACGGGGCACCCCGCTTGTGATGTGTCGAAGGATGACTTAATTAATAATACAGTCTTGGCAAACGTGAGTCAGAGTAGTTAAACCCTCATTTTTTTCATTTGACGATATCTATTCCGAGGTGGGGTACGCCACACCGCAAAGACATCTTTCTTTTCAAAACAACGCCGAATCATAGAGCTGGTTAAAAATAGCATAGTTGGGAATGCCATTTATCCGTGGGTTATTTTGTCACAATCACTCGCTTTAATAGGGAATTTTTGGTTGGTTAAAAAAAGGGGAAGAGAATCGGTTAGTAGAATAATAGTTCGACTTATGAAAGGGAGGTTACCGCACTTGGGCAAGAATGCTGGTGAAATTGAACAAATGGTGTCTTTATCGCCGTCGAGGTAGCCAGGCTTTACGAAGTGCACTGGCAAGTCGTGCCATTGGCGGGGGAGGGTATTATCGAAGGCGGAATGCGATTGAGGCGATGCGGGACGGCGGTACTGCTGGAGATTATTGTGAGCAAAGACGAAAAAAACGTTTGCGTGATATAAAGGATAACGGCCCGGGCATTCCCGGGGAGAGGATCCCTAATGTATTTCGCCCCTTTTTTACAACCAAACTAGGCGGAACAGGACTCGGGCTCTCCGTTTCATCCTCGCTTGTACGGCGGATGGGCGGGGAGCTGCGCGTAAAGAGCAACGTGGGTGAGGGGACCTCGGTAGATATCCTGCTGCCGTTATATTC
>JAGUUY010000219.1 GCA_020063185.1 Bacillota bacterium | reverse complement strand
TTAGCTATCAGCTATCAGGTTAAAGGCAGTCCAACGGTCTTAAATACTGATGGCTGAATGCTGACGGCTGACGGCTATGAACCTTCAAACTTCGAACTGACTTTTAATTAATGCAGCATTAGCCTGAACTTCAAACTGTTAACGTTGAACGATTCTAGTTAAAAGTTACTAGGAAATAAATATATATTCAAGTGTTATTACACAAGTGTTAATACAGTGTATGTATTTAAACCGCGTTGGGTCATCGAGTGGGCTCGTTGGCATTAATTGCTGTTTTTCCGCTTTTTTTTAAGCGCGAAGCGTACAGGTGTTCCCGTAAAATCGTAGGCCGCCCTGAGCTGGTTTTCAAGGTAGCGGCGGTAGGAAAAGTGCAGGATGGACGGACTGTTGACGTAAAGGAGAAAAACGGGCGGGTTTTCTGCGACCTGAGCGGCGAAGTCTATCTCCAGGCGGCGGCCCTTTACGGGAGGCGGCGGGTTCCGCAGCATGGCTTCTTCGAGCAGGGAATTCAACTCGGATGACGGAACACGGCGGCAAGCATTGGCGATTACCTGGTCTATCGCGCCGAGCAGCCGGTTAACACCCTGCCGTAAAACGGCCGTGGTGAAAACCATGGGCGCGTACGCGATAAAGCTGAGTTCCTGCTTAAGGTAATCACGGTAGCGTCCGGCGTCTTTCCGTTCCGGGGATACAAGGTCCCATTTGTTAACGGCGATGACTACCGCCCTGCCCGATTCTTCCGCCATACCGGCGATTCTTTTATCCTGCGCCGTCACGCCTTCAGCGGCGTCAAGCACAAGGACCGCAACTTCCGCCCGGGTGATGGATTTCTGCGCCCGGAGAACACTGTACCGCTCCACCGGCAGGTCGACCCTGCTCTTCCGGCGGATACCGGCGGTGTCGATCAGAACGTAGTTCCGGCCTTCGTGTCGGAAATAGGTGTCGACGGCATCCCGGGTAGTGCCGGGAACTTGACTGACGATGGCCCTTTCTTCACCGAGGATGGCGTTGACCAGCGAGGATTTGCCTACGTTCGGCCGGCCGATGATCGCCACGCGAAGAGCCCTTTCTTCTTTGGAGGGCTTTTTGTGCGGCAGTAGTTCGAGCAGGGCGTCGAGGAGGTCGCCGGTGTTCAGCCCCTGGCTGGCCGAAACCGGGACCGGCTCCCCTATGCCCAGCGTGTAGAAGTCGCTCAACACGGGCGGCGGGTCGAAACGGTCCACTTTGTTGACCGCCAGCACGACCGGTTTGCCCGACCGCCGGAGGGCTTCGGCCACTGTTCTGTCCTCTGGCGAAATTCCGGCCATCGCGTCGACCACAAAAAGAATGACGTCCGCCTCCAGGAGGGCCTGCCCGACCTGTCCTCTAATGGCGACCTGCATGTCGTCGGCGTCTTTATCCACCAGGCCGCCGGTGTCGACCAGTATAAAACTCCGTCCGTTCCAGTCTGCTTCCTGGTATAGACGGTCTCTGGTAACGCCGGGCTCCGGCTCTACAATGGCTACCCTGCGGCCCAACAAGCGGTTGAAAAGGGTTGATTTGCCTACGTTGGGCCGCCCTACGATGGCGACGACGGGTTTGTCTTGCATGGAAACCTCCGGGTTCAGTTGATAAGGCATGGATAACGGGTCGGTTCTACGTTTGACGTGCGAGCTAATACGGCATGGATTAAGGGTCGGTTCACGGTTCACGGTTCACGGTTCGGGCTCAGGTTGATGGACATTTGAGGTCGGTTCACAGTTTGAGGTTCACGGTCCAAGCTATACGGCATGGATCATGGGTCCGTTCGACGTTCGACGTGCTGGCTGTTGGGATGGACCTTTGGGGTTCGTTCAGCGTTTTTAATAACGTAGAACGTTGAACGTTGAACCTTGAACGATTTTTAAACGTTGAACGTTGCACGTTGCACGATCTTTTCTTTAACGTCGCACGTCGCACGTTGGACGTTGAACGTTTAAACCCATCGCCCTAACAAGTTCCTGCGGGCCGCTTGCCGCGAGTACCTGACAACCTGCCGCGGCTTCAATCTCTTCCACGGTTGCGCCGTCAAGAAATAAAGTCCCTTCACATAAAGCGGGCGATGGAATAATGATTACTTCAGGCCGGTGTATTTCCGCCAATGCCTGTTGAACGTCCGCGCCGGTTAACAGACCCGCCACGGTTACACCGGGTCCGAAAAACCTGTTGGCTACCGCTAGTATTTCCACTTCGAGCCCCTCGATCAGGTTTAACCGCTCGACTACCGGTCTGACAAGCGCCTGTGCCAGGGTTCCGGTTACAACAACCGCCCGCTTGGGAGCGGCGGCCGGCGGCAGCCGTTTTTCCACCCTCCGCCAGGCGTCGATGAACCGTCGGGCCAGCCCCACACCGTTCTCCAGTTGGGGAAAACCTTCATATTCCTTCGCCGGGGGGAAAGGTTTTCCTGCGAGCAGATAAAACTCGTCGGTGGCATAAACGAGCCTGGCGCCAAAACGGCGCATGTTTTTTTTCTGGGCCGCCTCAAGAAACGCGAGTACCGTTTCGGCTTCTACAGCAGTCACACCTTTAAGCGGCTGAAGACCTTCGCGGTGCTTTGTCAACCCAACCGGGACCAAAGCCACCGAGCGCACTGCCGGGTAAAGACCGGTCAAATCGGTTACCGTGCGGGAAAGCTCTTCCCCGTCGTTCCATCCGGGACACAGAACGACCTGCGTGTGCAGTGTTATTCCACCGCCGGCAAGCGTGCGGAGTTGTTCGTGTATTTTTCCCGCCTTGGGGTTTCGCATGATTTCCGCACGGAGTCCCGGCCGGGTAGCGTGGACCGATACATAAAGAGGGCTCAACCTCTGGGTGATAATCCGGTTAAGGTCGGACCGGGTGCAGTTGGTAAGCGTCACAAAGTTACCTTCCCAGAAGGAAAGGCGGTAGTCGTCATCCTTAAAGTTGAGGCTCGGTCGCAAGCCGGGTGGTTGCTGGTCAACGAAACAGAAGACGCAACGATTGTTGCAGCGCCGAATCCGACCGAACGGTCTGGAAAAACGGAGTCCAAGACCACTGGGGGCGTTCCCGGTTAACGAGACGTTCCATTCTAAATTTCCGCGGCGGAAACTGATGACCGCTTTACCTTCCGACAGTGAATAGTAATAGTCGAGGATGTCGCTGACGACTTCCCCATTCACCGCGGTCAGGTAATCTCCGGATTGCAGATCCCACCGGTGGGCCGTGCTTCCCGGCTCTACCGCTTCAATGCGCAGACCTTTCAAACTCCTACTCCTGCGTTAGACGTGCGACGTGCAAGCTCACGGGATGGACCTTCGGGTCGGTTCTACGTTCGACGTGCGAGCTAATACAGCGTGGAATCCGGGTCCGTTCAGCGTGCGAGCTATTGGGATGGACCTTTCGGGTCCGTTTTACGTTCGACGTGCGAGCTAATACGGCGTGGAATCCGGGTCCGTTCAGCGTGCGAGCTACTAGGATGGACCTTTCGGGTCCGTTAAGCGTTTCTAATAACGTTGCACGTTGAACGATCTCTTTGTTTCCTAACGTTGAACGTTGAACGTTGAACCTTTAGCCCGCCGCACTGTCAACACAGTTAACATATCGGAGCGGGGCCCGGGAGTCAAGGTCCCGTCCGATTTTTTGCAGGTATAACCCATGTTTTCATTCAACTTCCGAACCTCGAACTAACCTTGGATCCATGCTGTATCAGCTTGAACTTCGAACGATGAACTGTTAACCTTGAACGTTGAACGTTGTATTAAGAATCCTCGAGTGCGGACTTCAGCAGGTGCGGATAACAGGCCATCATGGTTTTATGAAAACAGCCAAGGTCGAACCAGGCGCCGGCACGCCAAAAATGCCAAAAAAACTTTAACGCGGCGGTGTTCGGTATATGGTCTACAGGTTTTAAATCCCATTTTTCTTCACCGTACAGTTGGCAGCGGACGTGGAAAAAGCGCTGCACCAGTTTTCGGTCCGCTTTACACCACAAGCCGTAAACGGCGTTATTCCCCTTGTCGGCGCCGTAAAACACGAAGGCGCTCCGGCGATGTATGAACGGCAGGTCCGATAACTCCGACGCTTTAGGCGCCCTGTCGTCAGGCAAGCGCCCTGTCCTTATGGCCGCCGCGATACCTGCCACCGGAACCCCTTGACAGTTGTAGTAAACGATTCTCAACCCGCAATTTCCACCTTCACCCTGTAAACAAGCTCTTTTAGACAGCGATACGCCTGACGTAGCCCTGCCGCCACGAGCGGTCTTCCGAGGCGGTGCAGTTTCAGGCGGCAGCAGATGAAGCCTCCGATCCTCAGCAGGAGGGTGACACAGGGAAGGGCGTTTATCAACAGCACGTCGCCCGCCGCATCGTCTTTCGTCGCTCGGCTTAATACCAGGGTCAGAGCATCGGCGTCCCTGCTGCGTCCGATAACGTAAACCCGGTTGCCGTTTTCGTCTATGCCGTATAAATGGAGCTTACCCCGGCTGTCCCCGTCCTGGGTGTTAAACAGGGGCAAACCGAACAGGTTCCGGTTTTCCGGCAGCCCCCCGCAGAACAGTCCGGTATGCAGCGATGCCGCCATCACCGAGGTATGGGTTCCTCCGTAACAGTGATAGACGACTTTCAACTACGACTTATTCCCGCCGTTACGCCGGCCTCGCCCAAGAACCTTCATCTCACGGCCCCAGAAACCTTTAAGCCGTGCGATAGCTTTTTCCCAACTGCCGGCGCTGATGACAAGATAGCCGCCGACACCTACCACGGCGGCGGCAAGAATCCAGGCGAGCGCCTGCCAAGCCCCGGGAGAGGCGGCATCCCTGCCGGCGATCGGCCTGGCTATCCCGGGAAAGCCCGGACCCGGGTCGGTCAGACCGAGCACAACCGGGACGGAATCGGCCAGAAGGGCCACACCGCGTTCAGCTTCATGGCGCGTTATGGTGTACGTGCCGCACTCCAGCAGAAGCGCGGTCGACATCAGGTCCTGATTAAAGCTCCCGCGGCCCATGAAAATGCCCTTTACCGTGTTGGGGTAAACCTTGTTGGTGTAGGTCATCAGGCGTTTGGCGAAATCGAGGTTGGAAGACATCCTTGGATTTTGCCTGCCGATAACCATACGGATTTGACCGATGTCAACTCCCGCGACCTGTTGGCGATAAAAATCCGGATCGGGAATGCCGTCGCGGTGGACATCAAACAGCGCGATCGGGTTCTGGCGGAGCATGCGCGTGGCCGTTTTTCTCGAACGGAGGTAGGCTGCGGCGTCATGAGGGTCGTGAGGCGTAACGTCGTGGATTGTCCTCGTCCCGTGGTCGGTAAGTTTGTTCGACAGGCGGCCGCCCACCTTCATGATACTGCCGCGGTAAGGAATCGAGTGCGTTCCGTCCGTCGGGATGTAAGATTCATCACTGTGCGTGTGGTAAATGCCGACGTCACGGCGCGGTCCCAAAGCTCCCACCGGTATCGTCGCTCTTTCGAAGTACGCCTCCCATGCCAAAACATCGCGGTCGATGCCCAGCAGACGCGCATAAGCAGTCCGGTCACGCGTCTTTTCAATACGGTAGCGTTTGCCTTCGCCGGTTATTATTTCGTCCCCGGGCACTACCATGTGTCCCAGGAGGTCAATGGTTTCGTGATCTTGGTCCACGACGGTAAAGAAGTCCCCGGGTTCGAGTTCGGCTTCGCGCGCGCCAAAAAGACCGCCGAAAACGGGTGAAGTTGTCTGGGCGTTCAGAAGCCCCATTACGATGCCTGCGGTGATGATAAAGACCCCTAAAGTGAACTTGAACTTAGCGGTCATTTTCCCCACCCCTTTGCGTGTCCTTTTTTTCGGGAGACCGGAGGTTTACGAGCAACTTTTGTGGTCGGCCTTCTTCGCTGGGGCCGCCCTGTATCCTCTCCCTGGTTTCACCTACTACCTCCGCAAGAACGACCGCGAAAATACCGGCGATGACAATGGCGTCAAAAACGCCGGCCCCTCCGATGAAGACACTGGCCGGGGCGCCCGCCAGTGAAAGTCTCAGGTACTGGAAAATGTCACCGAGGAGAACCCCAAGAGTAGCAGCCACGAAAGCGCCCCGTCGGGACCTGCCTGCGATGTAACCGACGATCGCCGCAACGACGGGGTAAAGGTAAAGCGGGTCGGTGAAGGCATAGCGCCCTGCGGGCTCCTGAATTCCACGCATGACATATGTGCCGATGAAATAAACCAGGATACCGGTTATCAGCGCGCCCCAGAGCGCCCGCGTCCGTTCCGTCTGGGTCCCGGCGCCCGCCAGAAGGTAAACAGCCAGTCCGATAGGCACCAGAGCGCCGCCCGCATTAATGGAGACCCTGTTGCCCAGTGGGATATCGATGAAACTTCCCAAAAGCAGCGCGGCGATAATGACAAGCACCGCCTTGTCGGTAAGTCTCAACCGGTCAAGTACCCTGTGCCCGATGCCGAGGTATACAATAACCGAAAGAACGATCAATAGAATTACGCCTATTGGGAACCTTTCCATACTACCCACTCCTTAAGGTTCACGGTTTAAGGTTCACGGTTCGGGCTTAAGGTGATAGACCTTTAGGGTCGGTTCACGGTTCACGGTTCATGGTTCACGGTTCCCTAATTCACGCCGCATTAGCTGAACTGTGAACTGACCTGTAATCCATGCAATCTCAGCTGAACTTCGAACTTCGAACCGACTTTTAATTCACACCGCATTAGCTTGAACGTTGAACGTCGAAAACCGGCGCACTGAGTCGTTTTCATGCTACCCTTTTTTGCCTAAACTATGCGTTTTTTAAAATACTGACGCCGCCTGGAAAAAAGGCGGCGTTGAATAATAAACAGACTCTCATTGACCGTTGGCAGGGTGGTTTTTAAGCGGCCGGGTCTTAGGGAAAAAAAGGCGGCCCGTTACGCATTACTTTCGGGCAGGACCGCGGGCGCTTCTCCTTTCATAGCGCCGGGATCATCGTCTTCGTTAGTGCCGGAATCGCCTTCGTTCGAGCTTTCTTCAACCTGTTTACCTTCCCGGACTTCGCCGCCCGTTGCCGTACCGTCTGTTCCTTGCCGTGTAGCGTCACGCAAAGAAAGGCGGATTCGTTTTGCCGCGGGCTCGGCGCTTAGAACCCGTACAGTAATCGTCTCGCCCTCGCTCAAAACGTCTTCGGGCTTGGCTACGTGCCAGTCGGCGAAGTGGGAAATGTGAACAAGGCCTTCGACGCCAGGTTCTAATTCCACAAAAGCGCCAAAAGGAACAAGACGAATTACCCTGGCCTCGACCAGGCTGCCTACCGGGTATTTAACGGTGATATCTTCCCACGGATTGGGAATTATTTGTTTTCGGGAAAGACTCACCTTTTCGTTATCCCTGTCCACCTTGATGACTTTCACTTCGATCGTTTCTCCGGTGTGCAGAACTTCAGATGGGTGAATGACCCGGTGCCATGAAATCTCCGAAACATGCAGCAAACCGTCGATGCCGCCGACGTCCACGAAGGCGCCGAACGAGGTCAACCGGCGAACGGTGCCTGTGATAACCATTCCCTCCTGGAGTGCTTCCACGGTTTCTTTTCGCTTCTGCTGCTGTTCTTGCTCCAGGACGACCTTGCGGGAAAGCACCACCTTTTTCCGGGGCCGGTTAAACTCTATCACCTTGCAGGTGACTTTTTGGCCTATATATTTGGAAAGATCCTCAACGTAACCCCTGTCAATCAGGGACGCCGGTAAAAAGGCACGGACTCCCAGGTCAACGATGAGACCTCCTTTTACTACTTCCCGCACTAAGCCTTCGATGTCGGCGCCGCTATCGAACGCCTCTTGTAAATATGTCCAGGCCTTTTCGGCGTCAGCGCGCCCTTTCGATAGAATAATGCGTCCCTCGCTGTCCTCGGCTTTTATCACCCAGACATCAATTTCATCGCCCACGTTGACCACTTCGTGCGGGGAACCGATTTCACAGCAGGACAATTCGCGGAGCGGGATTACGCCTTCCGACTTTGCGCCCACGTCTACCAGAACCTCATCCTGGTTTACTTCTACGATAATCCCCCTCACTATCTCCCCTCCGCGGAGAGTTTTAAGCTCCATTGCCTGCATTTCGTCCTGATTACTCGTTTCCCCGAACTCACTCATTCGCCTTTCAACCTCCTCGATAATCCAGCCGGGCGTGGAAGCGCCGGCGGTGAGACCTGCTACCTGCACCCCTTTAAACCATGCGGCTGAAAGTTCACCTGCGGTTTCGATGTGATAGGTGGGCGTTCCCGTCTCAAGACAGAGGCGGGTAAGTTTCTGGGTGTTGGCGCTTTCGTAGCCGCCGACTACAACCATTACTTCCACCTGGCGGGCCAATTCGAGCGCGGCCTGCTGCCGGTCGGCCACCGCATGACAGATGGTGCTGAACACTTTTACGTCGGCTTTACGCTGCCGGAGCGCTTCAACCACTGCTGTAAAGTTTTTCGGTGTTTGAGTGGTCTGCGCTATTACTCCAATTCGCGAAAATTCAGGAAGTTCCTTCGCTTCTTCAGGATTTTCAACTATCTGCGCCTGCCCGTTCGTCCAGCCGACGATACCTTGTACTTCTGGATGCTTCCGGTCACCCACGACCACCACCGTGTAACCCTGATCGGTAAGGTCCTTGGCGAGCTGCTGCGCCCGCATGACAAAAGGGCAGGTGGCGTCAACCAGTCTTAACCCTAATTCCTTGACGGCCGCCAGAACTTTGGGCTCCACCCCGTGAGACCGTATTATCAAGGTCCCCACCTTTGCGGCCGCCATATCTTTTATAACCTGTATTCCTTTATCGGCCAGGTATTTAACAACTTGAGGATTATGAATCAAAGGCCCGAGTGTATATATGGGACCGCCGTGCTCGGCACCGGCTTTTAGAGCTAACTCAATTGCTCTTTTCACACCAAAGCAGAAACCCGCCCATGCGGCCCGCTTTATTTCCATGATTGCCCGGTATCTGCTCCTGCCAGCGCGGCGATTGCCGCGGTTATTTTTGCGCTACCGTCCTCGATCTCCGCGCGTGACGGTTTCGCGGATTCTGTATGCAGAAAAAAAGGTTTGCCGACCTGTACTGTGACCTTGCCGAAAACACCTCTGGTCCCGATCAGTCCTACCGGTACCAGCGGGGCGCCGGCCTTTAAAGCGAGAAAAACGGCTCCCGGCTGCGGGGGTAAGAATTGCCCCGTATGGCTGCGGCGCCCTTCAGGAAAGATCCCGACCACCCTTCCCCGCATCAGGTAATCAAGCGCAGTCTTGAAGGCTTTACGGTCGAAGGATTCCCGCTTCACCGGGAAGGCGCCGACAAGGCGCAAGATCGCGCCGAATACGGGTATCCGGAACAACTCTTCCTTGGCCATAAAGAAAACCCGGCGCGGCAGTGCGGCTCCCAGGACAAGTGGGTCCCAGTAACTCTGGTGGTTGGCGATCACAATTACTCCGCCCTCGGACGGGAGGTTGGTCCGCCCAATAACCTTCCACCGCCGGAGTACCGGAAGAATTACTTGCAGCAAGACCCACGCAAACCAGTAGAGTAACATACCTCAGCCTCCCCTTAAAAGAGACAGTATTAACTCCACAACCTGGTCGGGATCCTTGCCGGTGGTGTCAATGACCACTGCGTCCGGCGCCTGGACCAGGGGTGCAATTTCCCGCGATGCGTCCAGGATGTCCCGGGTACCTATTTCATCTATATGGTCCTGAAGAGAAATGCTATAACCCTCGCCTGCGGTCTCAAAAAAACGTCTTCGCGCCCGTTCTTCAACCGTCGCGGTCAGAAAAATTTTCATTCCGGCTTCCGGTAAAACAACCGTGCCGATATCCCGGCCATCCATAACAACCTGACCCAACCCGGCCATGGTTCTTTGCTTATCGGTCAGGTGACCGCGAACTCCCGGGACTTGCGCGACCAGCGAAACGAAACGCGAAACCTCCGGCGTACGAATGTCCCGGGTGACGTCGCGCCCGTTGGCAATAACCAGGGTCTCGTCGTTTGCGCCCCGTTCGAAGCGTATTTCAAGTTCTTCCGCCAACCGGGTCAGTGCCTCGGTATCGTGAATAGATACGTTGGAAGTCAGCGCAATAAGTGTAACAGCACGGTACATTGCGCCGGTGTCTACGTAGTTATAGCCGAGAAGTCCGGCCAATTTTCGGGCCACGGTACTCTTGCCTGCGCCCGCGGGTCCGTCTATGGCAATAAGCAACCCAGGCTACCGCCCTTCCGCCTAACGTGTTTGGATTTCGACAGTGCCGGGCTATTTTCCTTTTTTGAGAAGGATTTATGGGTTGAACCGCAGCCACAAGGGGGAAATTTTATTTATTGGTTTTCAGACCGGAAAGAACCGTCATAAATCCCGGGAAGGATACGCTGATCGCGTCGGTACCGGTTACACATGTTTCCCCCTGGGCCACGAGGCCGGCCACAACCAGGGCCATCGCCACCCGGTGGTCGCCTAAACTGTCGACTTTGGCCCCAGACAACCTCCGCCCCCCCTTTATTATTAAACCGTCCGTACGTTCTTCCAATTTTACGCCAAGCCTGTTAAGCTGTTCGGCCATGGCTTTCAGGCGGTTGGATTCCTTAAACCTGAGTTCCTCGGCGTCCCGGATCACGGTTGTGCCGTTCGCGCATGCCGCAGCCACAGCAAGAACGGGAATTTCGTCAATAAGCCGTGGGATGAGTTCTCCGCTTATTTCTACCCCGCGAAGATCGGAGGAACGTGCGGTGATGTCTCCGAAGGGCTCACCGCCTGATGAACCGCAACGAGTTATTTCGATATCCGCCCCCATCTGCTGCAAAGTTTCAAGAATACCGGTGCGCGTGGGATTAAGCCCTACCTTATTAATTTTGACCGTGGCGTCGTCAACGATGCATGCGGCGACAATAAGGAAGGCCGCCGAGGATATGTCCCCCGGCACATGGATATTTCTACCGTTAAGTACTGGGCGTCCCGATAGAGTAACAGTCAAACCGTCACGGGTAACGTTTGCACCGAAGTCCTGGAGCATGCGCTCGGTATGGTCCCGGGACAGTGCCGGCTCAGATACACTGGTTCTACCCGGGGCATAGAGCCCGGCCAGAAGTACGGCTGATTTTACCTGAGCGCTCGAAACAGGAGACTCGTAGGCAATGGGTTTCAGCCCTCCTCCCTTTACCGCCAGCGGCGCGAGGTTGCCGTCCTGGCGTCCCATTACGGCTGCGCCCATGTCCCGGAGGGGTCCCGACACCCGCCCCATCGGGCGTTTACGTAGACTGGCGTCGCCCGTAATCACCGAAAAAAAAGGCTGTCCCGCGAGTATGCCCAGGAGAAGGCGCATAGTCGTGCCTGAATTTTTTGCGTCCAGTACTTCCGTAGGCTCAGAAAGGCCACAGAGACCTTTCCCTGTGATTCTTACCCGGTCCGGAGCAGAACTTTCAATGTTAATACCGAGGGCCTTTAAACAGGACAGCGTAGCCAAGCAGTCCTCGCCGGGGAGAAAATTGTCTACCGTAGTCTCGCCTTCAGCGACCCCACCGATTATCAGCGCCCGGTGAGAAATGGACTTGTCGCCGGGAACTTTCATCTCGCCGTTCAGGGAACGGACAGGCTTTATTATTAATTCCAACGAAGCAAACCTCCTCCTTCGAAAATAATTCGAAGTGAATACTGAGCTGCGTGAATTACGGGTCGGTTCACAGTTCAAGCTGATGCTGATGGACCATTCGGGTCCGTTCAGCGTTCAGCGTGCGAGCTACTGGGATGGACCTTTGGGGTCCGTTCAGCGTTTAATAACGTTGAACCTTGAATTCAAAGCTATCAGCTTTTAGCTATCAGCTATCAGGTTAAAGGCAGTCCAACGGTCTTAAATACTGATGGCTGAATGCTGAC
>JAGUUY010000151.1 GCA_020063185.1 Bacillota bacterium | reverse complement strand
CCCGTACCCGGTGTGGGCATAGCCCTTCCGGCGTTTATTCCGCCGCTGGTAGCCGCTGCGGCGGCGGTATTGCTGGCCGGTGAGAACGCCGCCCCCGTAGCCTACATTTCCGGAGTTTGGGGAACGCTCATCGGCGCCGATCTTTTAAACTGGCCGCGCTTTAAGGACCTGGGAACGCTTGTTTTGAGCATCGGGGGGGCCGGAGTCTTTGACGGTATATTCTTGGTGGGTATCGTCGCGGCGCTCTTGACTTGACTTTAGGGACGCGCCTGCGCTCCGTCTCCGGTAAGCTTTTCTTCGGAAACCAGCAGTCTTACCAGAACCAAGCAGACCAAAAGAACGACACTGCAACCGTAAAACGGTGCGCTCGGTGAAACGTGGTCGTAAAGCAGCCCGCCCACCCCGGGTCCGAGGATAAAACCCAGACTGTGCATCGTGCTGACCGCGGCTAAGGTCCCCCCGCCGCGACCCCGCGGGGCCGCTATGCTGGCGAGAGCCGTCCAGGCCGGGGCCCCCGTTACATAAGCCAGACCCGCAACAGTTATCAGGACTTGCCATGCCGTAAAACCGCCGCCGCAGGTCAGGAGAAAAATCGCCGGCGCCGCGGCGGCGTAAGCGTACCTGACGGCCTTCGCTTTTCCGACCATGTCGGCCAGGCGCCCAAAGGGCAATGCCAGCAATGCTACCGCCACCGCCGGGATCAAGAGCACCCGACCGATATCCATCTGACTGAAACCCAGTTGCTCACTGGCGAAAATTACAAATACCGGCGCCAGCAGTCCGGTGCCGAACTGCTGTAAAAGTGATATGCACAGCATTGCTTTTAGAACGGGCCGTTCGCCGAGCAGCGTTGTATATCTGGCTATTTCCTTTTTCAGGGTCCACGTCCCTTTTCTTTCACCAGACGGTACCCCGTCCTCCCTGGCTGCCCGGTTCGCCCTTAGCTTCCCAGGGATAGCCGCGACGGCGGTGACGGTTGCGGCCGCCAGGAAAAAGACGGCAACGTAAAAGGCTGCAACGTTGCTGCCGGCTGCCTGATTAGCGTACGCTCCCAGTACAAGGCCGAAGCTGAGCGCCACGAGATAAGAAAGATTGAAGACGGCCATCGCCTGCGAGCGGTTTTGTACAGCGACCTTGTCCGCGGTCAAGGCCGCAAGCACAGGCCAGAATGCCGCAACGCCGGCGCCGTTTATTACCTGCAGCAGGACCAGTTGGGCCGGATGGCTGATTAAGGTCATCGGCAGGGGGACCAGCGTGCACAGAAACAGGCCGAAAACGATGACCGCCTTACGCCCGACACGGTCGCTTATGAAACCGGCCGGTGTTTTGACAATTGTTTCGCTGACCGCGTACGCGCCTAAAGCAACACCAATAATGCTCGCGGTAAAACTAAGAGTTTCCTTGAGATAGAGGGGCAGAATCAGCACGAAGACCGCGTGACCGAGCGTGGACAACAGCGCCACGGCGCCGATGGGGATGAGCACCGGGTACTTTTTGAAAACGTAAAAAGTATCCCTAAACTGGTACAAAATCACTGCCTCTTTTGGGTATCGGCCTTGCGGCCGCTCGAGAACTCCTTCATTTCGCGCGCCTGCTTTGCCCGATACGATATTATATACCGCTACGCCGGCATTCTTGGCAATTCTTTTGGCAAAGGGATGGACACCGTTTAACTCATTTATAAATCCAGCGCGAACGCATTTAAAGAATTATGTTTACTAAAAAAGTAATTGACGCAATAACCGGCAAGGTATAAATTAGAGTATGTAGTTTCCATATCAGGTTTGTTCAGGGATAACAATGGCGTATCCTTGGGGCGCTGAAGCCGAAAGCTTGGCGCCCTGTGTTTTTTTAAGGATAAAACATATAACGGGAAGCAAAGGTGCTTCGAGGAAGCGGTCGCAGCTTCAGAGTCGAAGCGCCTTATCTTTTTTCAGCGTCCTGGTAAGGCCGGGCGCCATCCGAACCGGGGCGAGACGATAGATTTAAATTTTCGAACCGAGGGAGGAAACCAAAATGATACGTTTCTGCTTGCAGGGCCTGGTGGTTTTAGCTATACTCCTGTTTCCAAAGGCGGCCTGGGCAGGCGAGGCCGCCGTGGACACCGGCGATACCGCGTGGTTGATGGCCGCAACCGCCCTTGTGATGTTGATGACCCCCGGGTTGGCCCTGTTCTATGGGGGTATGTCGCACAGAAAAAATGTCTTAAACACAATTATGATCAGCTTTATCGTGCTGGGTTTGATTTCCGTGCAATGGGTGTTGTGGGGATACTCCCTGGCGTTCGGTCCCGATAAGGCCGGGCTTGTCGGCGGCCTTTCGTGGTTGGGGCTGAGCGGCGTCGGACTCGACCCTAACCCGGATTACGCCGCTACGATTCCACACCAGTTGTTCGTGGTGTTCCAACTAATGTTTGCGATTATCACCGTGGCTTTGATTACCGGTTCGGTAGTGGGCAGGATGCGTTTTCCGGTCTTTCTGATTTTCGCCCTGTTATGGTCCACGTTTGTCTATGACCCGCTGGCCCACTGGGTCTGGGGTGTCGGCGGCTGGTTAAGGAATTTAGGCGCCCTGGATTTCGCCGGCGGAACGGTGGTGCATATCAGTTCCGGTGTCTCCGGTCTCGTGGCCGCGCTGGTCCTTGGCCGGCGTCGCGGGCACGGCGTGGAACCCATGCTCCCCCATAACCTGCCTCTCACCGTGCTCGGCGCCGGGCTTCTTTGGTTCGGTTGGTTCGGCTTCAACGCCGGGAGTTCCCTCGCGGCGAACGGGCTTGCCGTGAGCGCGTTCATAGTAACCAATACGGCCGCGGGGGCGGCGGCCCTCGCCTGGGTGCTCGCGGAGTG
>JAGUUY010000170.1 GCA_020063185.1 Bacillota bacterium | reverse complement strand
CGCGCCGCATTAGCTTGAACTGAGGACTTTGGACTTTTGACTCGCGACCCGTGACTCGTGACTCGTAAATCGCGACCCGCGATTTACTCCAGCGAGTCTACGATTTCCTTTACCGCCCGGGCCGGGTCTTCCGCCTCCACCACCGGCCTTCCCACCACGATATAATCCGCTCCTTCACGCACCGCGTGCGCCGGCGTCGCCACACGCCGCTGGTCACCGGCATGCGAACCGGGCATACGAATCCCCGGGGTGATGATAACAAAGCCGGGGCCGCAAGCCTTCCTGATCGCTGCCGCCTCCAAAGATGAAGCAACAACCCCGTCAAGTCCGCATTCCTGCGCCATACGCGCCCAGGCTATCACCCGGGCCTGCAACGGTTCCCGGATGCCTATCTGGTTGGCCAGCGCTTCTTCGTCGAGGCTTGTTAAAACCGTGACGGCCACCAATTTGGGCGGGGTTACGCCCAAACGATCCGCTTCGGCGGCGGCCGCTTCGCGCGCCGCCCGCATCATGTCCTTTCCGCCGGCGGCGTGAACATTAATCAGGGTCGCCCCGTGCGCAACCAGGGCACGCACACCGCCGCCCACGGTGGAAGGAATGTCGTGCAGCTTTAAATCAGCGAATATGACCGGCGCCATACCTCTTAAGAAAGCCAGCGCCTCAGGCCCCACCCGGTAGTAGAGCCGCATGCCGACTTTAAAACCGCCTACAGCGCCGGACAGGGTTCTTACCAGTTCTTTATACCTGCCCAAATCATCAACATCGAGGGCCGCGATCAACCGGTCTTTCCCGCATAATGCCGAGCGGCGGTTCTGTCCGCCTTTTTCCTGTTCGGCTGCTTCCCTCACCTCTCCTCTCACCTCCGACCTCTCACCTCTCAACATGCGCCGCGCCGACGAGTTCGCTTACACCGCTGATCCCTTCCGCCGCCAAAGCGCGCTCGAGTCCGTTTATCAACTCCACGGTCAATCCCGGGTTGATAAAATTCCCCGTTCCCACGGCCACCGCCGTCGCCCCGCACAGCAGGAACTCAATTACATCCTGCACGCAGGTGATGCCTCCCATACCGATAATGGGGAGCCTCAGTTCCTTATACACACGCCAGACCGCCCAAAGTGCTACGGGTTTGATTGCCGGACCGGAAAGGCCTCCCGTGATATTTCCCAGTACGGGCCGCCTTGCCCGCACGTCTATCGCCAGTCCCGGAAGTGTATTGATGAGTGAAAAACCACTTGCTCCGGCCGCGGCTGCGGCCCCGGCTATTTCAACAACGTCCCCGCCCATAACGCCGAGTTTGATAAAAACAGGAAGGTTTCCGACCGCCGCCCTTACCCGGGCGGTAACCGCAGCCGTGGTATCGGGGTCCGATCCGAAAGCCAACCCTCCGGCGGCCACGTTGGGGCAGGAAACGTTTACCTCGATGGCGTCTACACCGGCCTCCGCCAGGCTGTACGCCACTCTTCCATATTCCTCGATGGTTTCTCCGGCCACGCTGGCGAAAACTTTGACCTTCCGCCGCTTCAGTTCCGGCACGTAATATTCTGAAACCGCCGCCAGGCCGGGGTTTTGCAGGCCGACACTGTTGAGCATTCCCGCGGGGGTTTCGGTCACGCGCGGTGGCGGATTGCCCTGACGGGGGTTAAGGGTTACGCTTTTTATCACGACGGCCCCCAGTTCCCGGAGGTTTACGTACGGTTCGTATTCGAGCCCGAAGCCGAAGGTACCCGAGGCAGTCAAAATCGGGTTGCTGAGCTTTAACCCCGCGAGTTCAACCATTAGGTCCGGTTTCATTCCCAAATCACCTCTTCCGCCGAAAAAACCGGTCCGTCGGCGCAAACCCGCTTATAAACAGGCCCTTCTGTTCCGTGCACTTTTACCGCGCACCCTTGACAGGCGCCGATGCCGCATCCCATTCTCTCTTCCAGAGAAACCTCGGTCCGCGGCATGCCGACCTCCCGCAGCAATTCCCCGAGCGCCCTCAGCATTGGGGGCGGCCCGGCGGCATAAACGATGTCCACCGGCGGCAGACCCTTTTCACGCAAGAGGTCCACCACCGTTCCCTTAAAGCCGCTCGATCCGTTGTCCGTCGCCGTGACGTAATTTACGCGCAGGCCGGCTAGTTGCTCCACGAGAACAAGTTGATAGCGGTTTTGCGCCCCGTAGAAAACTGTGACCTCATTACCCAGCGCTTTAAGACGTTGGACCAAAAAATAAAGGGGCGCCATTCCCAGCCCCCCGGCCACAACAGCGAATTTTCCGTTGGTAAGCATTGTGAACCCGCGGCCGAGAGGACCGAGAACGTTTAATCGCCGGCCTAGCTTTTTGGCCGCCAGAAGGGCGGTACCCTTACCCACGACCCGGTATACCACTTTTACCAGCCCCCGTGCATGGTCCACGGATTGGATGCTGAGCGGACGCCTGAGCAAAGGGTCAAGCGTTAAGCTCGTCTTGACCATTAGGAACTGACCCGGCTGCGCCGACAGGGCTATTTCGGGGGCGTAAAACTCAAGCCTGTAGCAATCTGTGGCCAGTTTCTTTTGCGTTACGATCTCTGCTTCGTACGTCACGCCCCAGCCTCCTCAAAATGGTATTCCTGAAGTGGTAATACCGAGATATATTCGCCGCGCATTTCGGCTTTCATTACGGCGAGAATTGCTTTCATAGTGTCCAGCGAGGTGATGCACGGCACACCAAGTTCCACTGCCGTACGGCGAATCCGGAAGCCCTCGCGCGCCGGCATTTTACCCCGTGTCAAAGTGTTCAGTACGAGGTTAATTTTCCCCGTCCGCAGAAGATCGACTATATTCGGAGAGCCTTCATGAAGCTTTTTGACCGGTTCCACGCTGATCCCATCGGAATTTAGCGCCTTTGCCGTCCCCGCCGTCGCCAGGATCCTGAATCCTAACCTGACCAGTTCCTCGGCGATAGGCACGGTTTCTTGCTTGTCACGGTCGGAAACCGTAACCAGAATTGTTCCCCGGCGTGGAAAAGTGTAACCCGCGGACAGGCAACCTTTATATAGAGCAGCCGCATACTCCTTGTCCACACCCATCACTTCACCGGTCGACTTCATTTCGGGACCCAAAGAAACATCAACGTCCAGCAGCTTGGCGAATGAGAAAACTGGCACCTTGACACCTATGTATCGCGCCCGCTGCTGGAGCCCGCAGCCGTAACCGGAATCTTTAATTCTGTAGCCCAGGATAGCCCGTGTCGCCAGATTGATCATGGGAATTCCGGTGATCTTACTAAGGTACGGGACGGTCCGGCTTGCCCGCGGGTTAACCTCCAGGACGTACGGCTCGTTGTTTGTACCAATCACGTACTGAATGTTCATCAACCCACGTACCTTGAGCGCTTTTGCCAATCGCCCGGTGTACTCGACAATTTTGGTCTCTATTTCCGGAGTCAGCGTTTGCGGCGGATAAACCGCGATACTATCCCCGGAGTGTACACCGGCCCTTTCCACGTGCTCCATGATTCCGGGAATCAGAACGTCTTCGCCGTCGCTGATGCCGTCGACCTCCACCTCTTTGCCAAAGATGTATTTGTCGACAAGCACCGGGTACTCCGGACTAACCCTGGCCGCCGAACGCATATACTCAACAAGATCGTCCTGGTTATAGACGATCTCCATCGCCCTGCCCCCGAGAACATATGAAGGTCGGACCAGCACGGGAAAACCGATCCGCCGCGCAACGGCCGTAGCCTCGTTGACCGACAAGGCCGCGCCCCCCTGCGGGCGGGGTATGCGCAAGTCCTCAAGCAGTCTGTCGAACTTTTTTCTGTCTTCGGCAGTGTCAATATCCGCCACGGAAGTGCCCAGGATGCTAAAACCCGCGGCGGCTACAGGTTTGGCGAGATTTATGGCCGTCTGGCCGCCGAACTGCACGATCACTCCGTCAGGCCTCTCTTTACGAAGGATGTTTATTACATCTTCGGGTACCAGCGGTTCAAAATATAGTCTGTCCGCCGTATCAAAATCGGTACTGACCGTTTCCGGGTTGTTGTTGATGATTATCGCCTTGACCCCTTCCTTTTGAAGGGCCCATACGCAATGCACGGAACAGTAGTCAAATTCGACCCCCTGGCCGATGCGGATTGGACCCGACCCCAGAACAACAACCCTGCGCTCTCCTTCTACGGAGACTTCATCCTCTGCTTCGTATGTGGAGTAATAGTACGGCGTTTCGGCATCAAATTCCGCGGCGCACGTATCTACCGTTTTGTACACGGGCTCAAGCCCGATGTCCCTCCGCCCGGCGCGGACGTCCTTTTCCGTGGTTCCGGTAAGTTCCGCAATCCGCGCGTCCGCCAACCCGAGGCGCTTCGCCTTTCTGAAACCCTCCTGTTTAAGCTCCCCAAACCGCTTCCCGGTTAAGGTGTTTTCGCAGTTCAAAATGGACCTGACTTTTTCCACAAACCAGGGGTCGATACCGGATAGCGCCGTAATCCGCGCCGGTGTGAAGTTACGCCGGAGCGCCTCCGCCACCGCAAAAAGCCGTTCATCGTGCGCCCCGGCCAGTTTTCTCTCCAATTCACCTTCGGGCAGCTTTGTCATACCGGACGCCGCCAGGCTGTAAAGACCGATCTCCAGGGAACGGACCGCTTTCATAAGCGCCTCTTCAAAAGTCCGGCCGATAGCCATTACCTCGCCCGTTGATTTCATCTGGGTACCCAATGCCCTGTCCGCCAGGGCAAACTTGTCGAACGGCCAGCGGGGATATTTTACGACCACGTAATCGAGAGCCGGTTCAAAGCATGCGTAAGTCTTGCGGGTAACCGCGTTCTTGATCTCGTCCAGCCGTAATCCGACGGCTATTTTCGCGGCCACTTTGGCAATCGGGTACCCGGTGGCCTTGGATGCCAGCGCCGACGACCGGGAAACGCGCGGGTTGACCTCGATCACGTAGTATTTATAACTGGCCGTGTCCAGGGCAAACTGGATGTTACACCCGCCTTCGACCCCCAAAGCCCGAATGATCTTCAGAGAGGCGGTCCGGAGTAATTGGTATTCTTTATCACTGAGCGTTTGGGAAGGCGCCACAACAATACTGTCGCCGGTATGGATCCCCATAGGGTCGAAGTTCTCCATGTTGCAGACGGTAATGCAGTTATCCGCTCCGTCGCGCATCACCTCGTACTCAATTTCCTTCCAACCGATGACACACTGCTCGATCAACACCTGATTGATGATGCTGTGCTTCAGGCCGCGCGCGGCAATCTCCTGGAGTTCATTTTTGTCTCGCGCGATTCCGCCCCCCGTCCCCCCCAAAGTATACGCCGGTCTAACAATAACCGGATAGCCGATTTGTTCGGCAAGAGCAACAGCGTCCGTCAGATTTTCTACTATACCGCTCCGCGGTACAGGTTCTCCGATTTCTTCGAGCATGTTTTTAAAGAGTTCCCTGTCTTCCGCTTTCTTTATCGTCTCCAGCGGTGTGCCCAACAGTTCCACGCCGAGTTCCTTAAGGACCCCGCTGTTGCTCAGTTCAAGCGCCAGGTTCAACCCGACCTGACCGCCGAGGGTGGGTAGTAAACCGTCGGGTCTTTCCTGCCTGAGTACTTTGGCGACAAACTCCGGTGTCAGGGGCTCGATGTAAACACGGTCCGCCATGTTGGCGTCGGTCATGATGGTCGCGGGGTTGGAGTTAATCAAAACAACCTCTAATCCTTCTTCTTTTAAAGAACGGCAGGCCTGTGTTCCCGCGTAATCGAATTCGGCGGCCTGGCCGATTATGATCGGGCCCGAACCGATGACCATTACTTTTTTAAGGTCTCGCCTGCGCGGCATTCTTTATCTCCCTTCAAGGGCCATGACTTGTAAGAATTCGTCAAACAGAAATTCAACGTCATTCGTACCCGGTGATACCTCCGGATGGAACTGAACGGAAGAAACCGGCAGGTAACGGTGCCGGATTCCCTCAATCGTTCCGTCGTTGACACTGACATACGAAACCAAAACATCGTTTGGAAGCGAGGATTCTTGGATAGAGAAGCCGTGGTTGTGCGAAGTGATGAAAACACGCCCGGTGGCTGTATCTTTCACCGGGTGATTGACCCCGCGATGTCCGAACTTCAGTTTGTACGTCCGCCCGCCGAAAGCCAGGGCCAGGATCTGGTGTCCGAGGCAAATACCGAAGATCGGAACCATACCTATAAGTTCGCTTACCGGCCCGGCGACGTGGCTGATGTCGGTCGGGTCACCCGGGCCGTTTGAGAGCATGACTCCATGCGGCGAGTATCTCATAACCTCCGCCGCTGTTGTGTCGGGTGGGACAACAATTACGTCACAACCCCGTTTGTTAAGACAACGAATAATGTTCCGCTTGGCCCCGAAATCATACAGCACTATGCGGTACCTGCCTCCCCCGGGCACCTTGAAAGCCTCCCGCGTAGCTACTTCCGGTACCAACGCCTGGCCGGTAAGGTGAGGGCATGTGCGCGCTTTCGCGACAAGGCTGTCCGGCTTCAGGTCCACCGTACTCAAAACACCCCTCATCGTACCATGCCGCCTTAGTCTTTTAGTCAACGCGCGGGTATCAATGCCGGCGAGACCCACCACTCCCTGCCTGGCAAGGTAAAAGTCAATACTGCACCTTGAGCGCCAGTTCGAAGGGGTACTGCACACTTCCCTGACGATAAAGCCGCGTACGAACGCACGCCGGGACTCAAAGTCGTCAGCGTTGATGCCGTAGTTCCCGATCAGTGGATAGGTCATCGTCACAATCTGCCCGCAGTACGAAGGGTCGGTCAACACCTCTTGATATCCTGTCATCCCCGTGTTGAAGACCACTTCGCCCCAGCTTTCACCTTCCGCGCCGAAGGCTTCTCCATGGTAAACCGTTCCGTCTTCAAGCGCGAGCGCACAGTGCATAACCGTACCTCCTTCTGAATACCCCATCGCCGTCCCGAAACATCCTCCGAAGCCGCGCTTCCCGCCACTACAGGTTTCTCGCTCCCTTTCGCTTAGGGACGCGTCGCAAACCACCGGCCCCCGATGACCACGCCTACCGGTACACCCTTTAAAACGCGCCCCGCGAAAGGCGTGTTCCTGCCCCGCGAAACGAAACTCTCCGGGCTCACCATCTCTTCCCGGCCGGGATCGATAATGGTGATGTCGGCAACCGTTCCTTCTTCAAGCGTGCCGCTTTCTAACCCGAGAACAGACGCCGGGTTTATCGTCATTTTAGCTACGGCCCGGGGGACGGAGAGTATGCCCTGATTCACTAACTCGGTAAAGACCAGCCCTACCGCCGTCTCCACCCCCGAAATCCCGAACGGAGCGCTCTCGAACTCGCATTCCTTATCTTCACGACTGTGCGGCGCATGGTCGGTGGCGATAACGTCGATCGTTCCGTCCGCCAGTCCCTGTCTCACCGCGTCGACGTCGGCCGCCGTTCTCAAGGGTGGGTTGACCTTCGCGTTCGTATCGTAGCCCTCCACGGCCTGTTCGGTCAGGGTAAAATGGTGCGGCGCGGCCTCCGCTGTAACCCGGATGCCCCTTGCCTTGGCCGCGCGGACCAGCGCGACGGTCCCCGCGGTGCTGGCGTGCGCGACGT
>JAGUUY010000062.1 GCA_020063185.1 Bacillota bacterium | reverse complement strand
TGATGACCACCGGCACGGGCGGCGCCAGGAATGAAGAGAACACCTATGCCACCGTGGGGGCCGGAGCCATGGCGCTGGCGACAAAAGCGGGCGCCTACGCTTATGGTTTTCAGGAACAGGCGGCCCACCACATAAATGCCTTTGAACAGTTTGAGCAGCGTACCGGCATTGCCGCCGGGCCCGGAAATGTGGTAGTACTTGACATCGCGCAGTTGATCAGGAACAGTGCGGAACTGCCCCACCCGGTGATACCGGGAGGAATGGGGGAGGGGTTGAAAAATGCCGGTGTCAAGACGGCTTGCCTTGGCAACGCCGATTGGCGCGAAAAGCCTGCACGGCAGGTGGCGACGATCGCCATGGATCGTAAGGGTGTGGTCGGTTCAGGCTATGTCGGCCGGGACCTGTTGTTAAAGGACCCGGTTTTTCCCGGTAGTTGGCGTACCGACTACGACGTTCTGTGGGAGAAGTGGCTTGACCTGAAAGACAAAGCCGAATTTATTGTCATCGACCTGGGTGATACGTCGCGTTTAAACGAAGCCCGCGAAGAGGTCATGGAAGATGTGTTCCAGCGGCATTGGCATGACACGCTTGTACGCGCCGACGGTTTTGTGGGCAAGTTGGCCGGGGACCTCGACCTCCATCATAGTGACCGGCTGATGATCGTATCGCCCACACCTTCATACGCGGCCCTTAAAATGGGCGACTGGCTCACTCCGGTGGCGATGGCAGGACCGAAGGTAGCCGCGGGAACGGTGCTGACTTCGCCTTCCACCCGTCGCCCCGGTATTATCATGAATACCGACCTTGCACCCACCGTGCTTGATTTTTTCGGCGTCCGGACACCCGAGACGATGTCAGGGCGGTCTTCCACCGCCGTGCTGGTACCGGACCAAAGCGCACACATATTTAAACTGCGGCAACAGACGCTGTTTATTCATAATACCCGCGTCTGGTTGATAAAGACATACCTCGTCTACGTGCTGATCCTCATTATTGCGTCCGTGCTCTTAATCCTGATGCGCGAACAGCAACTGGCAAGAAAGCTGGGCATATATCCGCTGTTGTTAAGCATCTTAAGTTTTCCCGCGGCCTGCCTGGTTGTGCCGCTAATAAGCCCCGCGTCAACGGCGGTTTACGTGGCGGGCCTGGCGGCGGTTACCGCCGCCCTCACCATGCTCACGATTATTTTCGAACGGCGCAGACAGCTTACGGGCTTCCTTTTCATATCAATGGTCACCGTCGGTTTGATTCTGGGCGACACCTTCGCCGGCAACATCCTGCTGAGCAAGTCGATTCTCAGCTATGACCCGATTGCCGGCGCTCGTTTTTACGGGATCGGGAACGAATACATGGGGATTCTTATCGGCGCGGCGCTGTTCGGCGGCGCCTGCGCTTTAACCGGCTGGCCGCGCCGGATTACGTTATACTTGATCGGGCTGACATGGCTGTTAATTATCATAACCCTCGGCGCTCCGACCCTGGGGGCCAACTTCGGGGGTTTGCTCACCGCCACGGTAGCTTTCCCGGTCACTTTTTTAATCCTTACCGGCCTTAAGTTCAGCTGGCGCATGGTGGCTCTCGTTGCCGCGGCCCTGGCTCTGATACCGGCGCTTTTTGCCGTGCTCGACCTGCTCAGGGGCCAGGGGGCCCAGTCCCATATCGGCAGGAACCTTTTCCTGGCCTTGAGTAACCCGGAGGCCGTGTTCGACATTATTTCCCGCAAGATGGCCATGAACTACAAGCTTTTCCGTTACACCATCTGGTCGCGTATCCTGACGGCGGGGATCGGGGGGCTTCTCCTCCTGTTTTACCGCCCGGTGGGCGTGATGAAGCTGTTTCGCACCCGTTACCCCCATCTTTTCACCGGTTTTATCGGCGTAGTGGTCGCCGTGGCGGCGGCCTTCGCGTTCAACGATTCAGGCACCGTGGCGTCCTCCACAGCGACCATCTTCGGTATTACACCGCTGTTATACATATTCTTAAAGGAAAGTTGAACTCGGCATGCGATTAGGTTACTTTGAAGGTCCGGACGGCGTGTTTCGAGGTGTTGTCCGCGGGGAAACGGTGTACCCTTTGCCGGACGGGTTTTACGGGGCGCCCGCGGCCGGTAGCGGGTACACGCTGGCAAACCTGAAGGCGCTCGCTCCTTGCCGGCCGAGCAAGATTGTCTGTGTGGGCCTCAAT
The DNA here is from genome assembly GCA_020063185.1 of Bacillota bacterium. Classification (GTDB taxonomy): domain Bacteria; phylum Bacillota; class Desulfotomaculia; order Desulfotomaculales; family Ammonificaceae; genus SURF-55. Next base: position 29,045 of record JAGUUY010000062.1, on the reverse strand, counting down.
TACCGGGACCACGCCGCCGAACTGGGCTACCCGCTTCCCGGGGAACCCGTCTTGTTTATTAAACCTTCCACAACCGTTATTGCCGACGGGGAGGCGATTATCTACCCCGCTGCGGCGACACGTGTTGATTACGAGGCCGAACTGGCCGTGGTGGTCGGAAAGACAGCCAGCAAAGTGAACCCCGAGGCTGCGGCGGATTACATTCTGGGCTATACCGGGGCGAATGACGTAACCGCCCGCGACCTCCAGCAAAAAGACGGCCGGTGGACCAGGGCAAAATCTTATGACACCTTTTGCCCGCTCGGACCTTATATTGTAACAGAGTTTGACCCGAGCGACCGCCGTATTTCGCTTTACGTCAAAGGGGAGCGCAAGCAGCATTCTTCCACAAAGCACCTCGTGTTTGACGTTTACACCTTATTAAGTTTCATATCGCAGATCATGACACTTAATCCGGAAGACGTCATCTTGACCGGAACCCCTGCAGGAGTAGGACCGCTTAAATTCGGGGATAAGGTAACGGTGGATATACAGGGAATAGGAAGGCTTAGTAACTACATAGTAGCTGAGGTGGATAATAATAATACAGGTGCAAAATTTTGTTGACAAGAAGGGGGGATGTGTTAAAATTGTGATGGTTGGAATTGACCCTGCACTCAAACCAGTGCTTGAAGGTAGGCGTTTCTACGTCATGCCCAGACACTGGAAGGCATCGTTTCGGGCCTTGGTTTGAATGCGGGGTGGTTCCAATAATATTTTAACAAAGGGGGAGATAAATGAAATGAAACCTTTGGGTCGGCATATTCTAGCCGAAATTTATGGCTGTGATTTTGACATTCTCAACAATATCGAACTGGTCGAAAAGATCATGGTCAATGCCGCACTCGAGGCAGGAGCTGAAGTAAGGGAAACCGTATTTCACAAATTTAGTCCCCAGGGGATCAGTGGTGTAGTGGTGATCTCGGAGTCACACCTTGCGATCCACACCTGGCCGGAACTCGGTTACGCAGCGGTGGATGTTTTCACCTGCGGCGACCGGGTCGACCCATGGCAGGCCTGCAATTATCTTGCGCAATATTTCAAAGCGCAGGATATAAAGGCAAACGAACAGCAAAGAGGGGTCATCCCGCCGCTATACGACAGGTTTGCGCAAATAATATAAGGGGGGGTATTTATTAGTACGGGTTTAAAAGAAAAAAGCGCATCGACTTAGGGCCTTGCAACAGGACGAAGCTTGCAAGGCCTTTTGTTTCTTAAAAAGGGTCGGAACATTTCGCGCCCGGAAACAGTCAAAATAAACGCGGCGGTAAGGAATATCGGGCTTAGGCAGGAAAAGACGTGCCGGGAGGCGAATTTAAAGTTGTTATAAGGTCTGGGGAGGAACTTCTTTGAATGTTTCCGAATTGCTGCTGCCGCTAAGGAAAGACCTCGATACGGTGCATGCGGCCGTAGCTGCACTGTTAAAAAAGACCGGCAGGGTGCAGTACAGTGAGTATTTGGAGAACGATCCGCTGGAATTTTGCCTTCGTCCCGCGCTGGTCATGACATCCGCATATCTCTGCGGGAGACCCCCCGCCGGTGTCATTTATGTGGCGGAAGCGGTTCAATTGATTTTTCTGGCGGAGTTTGTTCACGGTAAAGCCGCCGAGGAAGATGTCCAAAGCGGCGATTTGAAGGCTTACGTTTTGGCCGGCGACTACCTGTTCAGCGGTTCTTTCAGGGCGCTGGCCGACGCCGGGTTGAAACATCTTCTTGGACCTCTGGCGAGAGCGGTCTGCGCCCGGTGTGAGGCGGCGGTAGAGAATTTTAAAGGGCCTGAGTATCCCTCCGGTCTAATAAGGAAAGAGACGGCGCTTTTAATCGGCGAATGCTGTCGGCTGCCCGCAATGATGGCCGGAGCGGACTTTGAGGCGCAACTATTCGATTTTGGGATTAACTTCGGTATGGCTTATGGTTACCTGAAGCGCGAATCGCCTTCCTTAAAAACGGAAACATACATCGAGGCGGCCCGCAACGTACTTTCGGTTTTGCCCGCCGGGCAAGCGCGGCGACAACTGCACCAATTCCTGGATTATTTAAACCGGGAAACTCCGGCGGAGGTCGCTGCTTCCCGGTAGTAAAGCGAACGCCGATAACGACTATACAGCCATATTAGAGCGCGTTGAGCTCCTTTACGGAAGCACAGGCTGGGGAGTGTGGAGCTTACGGCTTTGGGAGAGATGGCATGATTTCGCCCCAGAATTATAAGCATAAAGAGACTTACGTCCACGCCCTTTTCACCAATATCGCCCACCGCTACGATTTCCTCAACACTGTTTTAAGTATGAACCGGGACAAGCACTGGCGGCGCTTTGCCGTCGGCAAGTGCGGACTGAAAACAGGGGGTTGTGGGATCGATGTATGTTGCGGCACGGGCATGCTTGCCCTTGAACAAGCCAGGGTGGTCGGGCCGGGAGGGCGTGTGGTCGGCGTTGACTTTTGCGAGGAGATGCTGGCAAAGGGTCGCCGAAATCTGGCCAAGACCCCATACCGGAATGTGGTGGAGTTGGTTTCCGGAAATGCGATGGACCTCCCTTTTCCCGCTGATGTCTTCGACTGCGCCACCATCGGTTTCGCGCTCCGGAACGTTCCCAGCATCCGGCGTGCGATCGAAGAGATGATGCGCGTGGTAAGGCCCGGCGGACAGGTGGTCTCGTTGGAACTGGCGAAACCTGGTTTCCCGGTTTTTAAGCAGGTCTATTATTTATATTTTGACTACCTCGTGCCGGTCATGGGACGTCTCGGTGTCGGCTTGCCGGGACCTTACAAATATCTCCCGGATTCCCTGAAGTCTTTTCCCCATCAGGACGAAATCACAGATTTGTTTACGGACGTCGGGCTGAAGAACGCCCGTTGCCACGAACTGACAGGCGGTATCGTTGCGGTTCATGTGGGGACTAAACGGTGATTATAGAATGTAGAATATCGAATATAGAATTCAGAATGCAGACAGCTGAATTTGAGTTCTTTCTGACGACCGACGACTGAGAGGATGGTATGGTTGGGTTACCGGAACCTTGGTGAGTATATTCGTGTCCTGGAGCTAAAAGGACAACTAGTGCGAATTAACGCACAAGTCGACCCGGAACTTGAAATTACCGAAGTCACCGACCGGATCGTTAAGTCGGGCGGTCCCGCGCTCCTCTTTCAGAACGTCAAAGGGCACACGATACCCGTTTTGACAAATATGTTCGGTACCCTGGACAGGATGAAGCTGGCGTTGGGCACAACCGACCTCGACCTTCTGGGAGCGGAAATAGGCCGGCTGCTCCAGCCTGGACTGCCGCAGTCATGGACGGACAAGCTGAAGATGCTGGGCAAGTTCACGCAGCTTTCTTCCTTTATTCCCAGGGTTGTCCGCTCCGGGCCGTGCAAGGAAGTGATTGAAAAAGACCCCGACCTCACCTTGCTCCCGGTTTTAAAATGCTGGCCTGAAGACGCCGGACGCTTCATCACACTCCCGCTCGTTATCACTAAAGACCCGGAGACGGGGCAGCGCAATGTAGGCATGTACCGGATGCAGGTGTATGACAGCAAAACCACCGGCATGCACTGGCATATTCATAAAGACGGTGCGGTCCATTACGAGAAGGCAAACGCCCGGGGCCGAAAGCTTGAGGCCGCCGTGGCGCTGGGGGGAGACCCGGCTTCTATTTATGCGGCAACGGCGCCGCTGCCCCAGGGGGTTGACGAACTTCTCTTCGCCGGCTTCATCCGCCGCGAACCGGTCGAGGTTGTGCGCTGCGAGACAGTCGACCTGGAAGTGCCTGCCGAGGCCGAGATAATTATCGAAGGTTATGTCGACTCAGCGGAGCCGCGGTTGGAGGGCCCGTTCGGCGACCACACCGGTTACTACTCGCTTGCCGATTACTATCCGGTATTTCACGTGACCTGTATCACCAGGCGGCGAAACCCGATCTATCCGGCCACGGTCGTGGGGCGGCCGGTAATGGAGGACGCTTACATCGCCAAAGCCACAGAGCGCCTGTTTCTACCCTTAATACGTTTACAGTTGCCGGAAGTGGTCGATGTCAACTTTCCCCTTGAAGGGGTGGTTCACAACTGCGTCGTAGTTTCCATCAAAAAGCGCTACCCGGGGCACGCACGTAAGGTAATGCACGCTGTCTGGGGTATGGGGCAGCTTGCTTTTACCAAACTGGTCGTCGTTGTCGACGATAACGTTGCGGTCCAGGACATGAACGAAGTCTGGTGGCGAGTTTTCAACAACATCGACCCGCGGCGGGATGTGGTGCTTACAGACGGACCGCTCGACGCCCTTGACCACTCGTCGCCGCAGCCGGCCTTCGGCGCCAAGATGGGCATCGACGCTACAAGGAAGTGGCCGGGTGAAGGACACGACCGCCAGTGGCCCGATGACATCATAATGAGCCGCGAGATCAAGGCGCTGGTGGACAGGAAGTGGAAAGAATATGGCCTTTAACGCGCCTGTACAAAGACCACTGAGTAAAGCCGTTGTTTTCTTGACAATGATCAAGTTCGAACATACGGTCTTTGCCTTGCCGTTCGCCTATATTGCGGCGCTCCTGACGGAAAAACAAATCCCTTCCGGTCACGACATCATCTGGGTAACGCTGGCCATGGTCGGGGCAAGGACTGCGGCGATGTCTTTGAACAGGTTGATTGACCGGGAAATTGACGCCAAGAACCCTCGCACCGCCGACAGGGCCCTCCCCCGGGGGTTGATTTCGGCCGGGTCCGTCTGGCTTACCGTGTTTTTGTCCTTTTGTCTGTTGACGGTCGCCGCATGGCAACTCAGTCCCCTGGCGCTGAAACTCCTTCCGGCCGCGGTGCTGATCCTCTGGCTTTATTCCTACACCAAACGTTTTACCTGGATGAGCCATTTTTATCTTGGGCTCACCCTGGGACTGGCGCCGGTGGCGACCTGGGTGGCGATAACCGACCGGTTCGCGGTGGCGCCGTTAATACTGGGTTTGGGGGTACTTTTTTGGGTGGCCGGTTTTGATATTATATACGCGTGTATGGATTACGACTTTGACCGGAAAGAAAGGCTGTATTCGCTGCCCGTGCGCTTCGGGATCGGCCGGGCGCTCTGGGTGGCGCGGGTATGTCATATATTCGCGCCGGTGTTTTTTATGCTCGTGGGGGCCGTAATGGACCTCGGGCCGTTTTATCTTGCCGGTGTCCTATTTGCGGTTGCGGTCCTGGTCTATGAGCACCGGATGCTGCGCCCCAATAACCTGTCGCGGGCCGGCACGGCATTTTTCCCAATGAACGGTATCTTGAGCGTGGGTATGTTTCTGTTCACAATGTTGGACATCTTGATCTGTTGATACGGAGATGTGTGCCTTGGAAGGATTGTGGGCGCTGAACGGGGAATTGGAAGCAATAGCGGCCAAACTCGCAAACGGCAAAAGGCTGGATCGGGAGGACGGTATTGAACTGTTCAGGTCCAGTGAACTGCTGGGGGTTGGGCGCCTTGCGGACAAGGTGAAGCGGCAAAGGCACGGAAACAAGGTCTGCTTCGCGGTCAACCGGCACGTTAATCACACCAACGTTTGTGTGAACCGCTGCCGTTTTTGCGCCTTCAGTCGTCCTCCAGGGCACAGGGGCGCGTACACTTTGTCGCTCGAAGAGATTGAAGAGAAGGTACAGCAAGCAGCCGCGGTCGGCGTGCGTGAAATACACATCGTCGGCGGGCTTAACCCTGAGCTCACGCTTCCGTACTTCCTGGAAATGCTTCGCCGTGTCGCGGCGATCGTGCCTGATGCCACCATTAAAGCCCTCACAGCGGTTGAGGTCGATTTCCTGGCAAGGGTACACGGAGTTTCCGTAGAGGTGGTTTTGGACCGGCTGAAGGAGGCGGGCCTGACCTGTCTTCCAGGCGGCGGGGCGGAAATATTTTCGCCGCGGGTCAGACGGCTGGTATGTCCCGGCAAAATAAGCGGGGAACGATGGTTGGAGGTACACGCCGCCGCGCACCGCATGGGCATCAAGACGAACGCCACGATGTTGTACGGACACGTTGAAACTTTTGGCGAGCGTGTGGACCACCTCCTGAAGTTGCGGCGTTTGCAGGACGAGACGGGCGGTTTTTTAACCTTTGTGCCGCTGGCGTTTCACCCCAAAAATACGCAAATGAAAGGGTGGAACCTGGGGGAGACGACGGGTTATGATGACCTTAAGACTATTGCCGCAGCGCGGCTCTTGCTTGACAACTTCGACAACATTAAGGCCTATTGGGTAATGATCGGTCCAAAGGTGGCACAGGTAGCGATGGGGTTTGGGGCTAACGACGTCGACGGGACGGTTATGGAAGAAAGAATAACCCGCAGCGCGGGTGGCGAAACGGTTCAGCAAATCGCCCGGCTGGACATGGTGGATCTTATCAGCACGGCCGGCTGCGTTCCGGTTGAGCGAGACGCGCTGTACAACGTGATCAGGGAGGGTTTTTAGGTTGAAAATCCGCTTGGGGAGAGTCGATTACCTTAATTGCCTTCCCGTCTACTATGCGTTGGAAAAAAAATTAGTTGTTCCGGAACCGCCGGTTAAAATAATCAGCGGTGTTCCCACGAAACTTAATCAGTTATTTCTGGAGGGGAAGATTGATTTAACACCTCTTTCTTCAATTGAATACGCCAGACATCAAGACAAGGGTATCATCCTGCCGGACATTTCCATCAGCGCGGACGGCAGCGTGGGCAGCATCCTGCTTTTCAGCCGGCGGCCCGTTACAGAACTCGACGGCTGTACGGTTGCGGTAAGCAAGTCCTCCGCCACGTCGGTCGTGATGCTGCAAGTCCTGTTTGAACATTACTACCATTTAAATGCCGCATTTGTTGACAGGCTTCCCGATTTGGACGCCATGTTAAAGGAAGCCGAAGCCGCGCTGCTCATCGGTGACGAAGCGCTTATCGGCCGCCGGCGGGTACAGCGGGAGGGACTGCCGTTTAGAATAACCGACCTGGGTGAGGTCTGGAAGCACTTTACGGGCGAGAAGATGGTCTACGCCCTATGGGTGGTGCGCCGCGAATTTGCTTGTCGGTACCCTGAGGAAACGCGTGCTCTGGCCAATATCCTGACGGCAGCCAAGGAAGAAGGCATGAAACGTCTGCCTGAAATAATCCGCGTCGGACAGCGGCGGACAGGTTTGCCCGGGCACGTGGTCGAAGAATACTTCAGTCTCGTGAGGTACGGCTTCGATGCAGAGTACAGGCGGGCTTTGCTGCTGTTTTATGATTACGCTTATAAATCGGGTTTAATCGATGACCGCGTCAAGACGCTGGCCGTCTGGGGTGATGATGTTGTCTGAAGTCAGCGGTATTCTGGCACGCGCGGTAAAAGGGGAACGGCTTTCGGCTGCCGAGGGTGTAAAACTATACTACAAAGCAGACTTTTTGAGCATTGGGCGTGCGGCCGATTTGGTCAGAAGGCGGATGCACCCGAAAAGAATCGTGACTTTTGTAATTGACAGGAATATCAACTACACGAACATCTGCCAGTCCGCATGCCTCTTCTGTGCGTTTCACAGGAAACCGGGGGACCCCGACGCGTACGTTTTAAGCCACGCGCAAATCATACGGAAGGTCAAGGAACTGGTGGACCATGGCGGGACGCAAGTGCTTATTCAGGGCGGGCTTAACCCGAAACTGGGAATAGACTACTTCGAGCGGCTGTTCAGGAAATTAAAGAGCCGCTTCAACGTTCAGATTCATTCTTTATCTCCCGCGGAAGTAGTCCACCTTGGGCGGGTAGAGAAATTGACGGTCAAAGAAGTCCTGACGCGACTTAAAGAGGCCGGGCTGGATTCATTGCCCGGGGGCGGGGCGGAGATTTTGGTTGATCGGGTGCGACAGATGATCAGCCCGCGAAAAATTACCATGCAGGAATGGCTGGCGGTAATGGTCACGGCCTTTGAAATCGGGCTTTCCGGTACCGCAACCATGATGTTTGGTTCGGTGGAGACCCCCGAGGAAAGGGTAGAACACATGCTTCACGTGCGGGACTTACAGGATAAAACGGAGGGGTTTACCGCTTTTATACCGTGGACGTACCAACCAGGAAACACCGCGCTCGGCGGCAAGCCGGTCCCGGTTGTTGAGTACCTTCGTATGCTGGCGCTGTCACGTCTGATGATGGACAACATCCGTAATATTCAGGCATCCTGGGTTACCCAGGGCGCCAAAGTCGGCCAAATAGCCCTTACATTTGGCGCCAACGATTTCGGGGGTACCATGATCGAAGAAAATGTAGTGCGGGCGGCTGGTACGCACCACCGCATTTTACAAAGCGATCTCGTCCGGATCATCCGTGACGCCGGGTATGTTCCGGCGCAGCGGACAACTGATTACCGTATGATCCGTTTCTTATAGTTTTCGGCCAAGAGAGCCATGTGAGGCGCGTTGAACGTCGCGAGTACGAGTCGCGAGTCGTGAATTCAGGAGTCCGGATTCTGACTCCCGAATTCACTCTGTTTGATCTTAACTACGAACTTCGAACTGTGAACCGTGAACTATGAACCGATCCCAAAGGCCCAGCCATCTAAGCCAACTTAGCACCTTGCGCCTAAAACGTTGAACGATGTATAAAGAAGTGGGTGATGTGATGCCGCCGGAAGAGAAAAACGGCTTACTGCGCCAGTTGCCGGCTGTCGACCAGGTGTTGCGCTGGGCCGAGACAGCCCGCCTCCTTGAAGAATATCCGCGCGGCGTGGTGGTGGACGCGGTTCGGGATGTACTGAGCCAGGCGCGTGAAGCGATTCTTAACAACGAACCGAGCGGCGCCCGGCGGGAGGAGGTTGTCCGCCGGGTTACCCACGCCGTGCGCCCGAACCTGAAACCGGTCATCAACGCCACCGGCGTGGTCCTGCACACCAATCTCGGGCGGTCCGTCCTTTGCCGTCGGGCGCAAGAAGCTGTGGCGCGCGCTTCTTCGGGCTTCACAAATTTGGAATATAACCTCACTGCCGGTAAACGCGGGCAGCGGCATGCGGTGGTAGAGGCATTGTTATGCCGTCTTACCGGCGCCGAGGCGGCGATGGCGGTGAACAACAACGCGGCGGCTGTTCTGCTGGCGCTAAGCACGCTGGCCGCGGGGCGCGAAGTCATCGTCTCCCGCGGGCAGCTTATCGAAATCGGGGGCTCTTTCAGGATTCCTGATGTAATGCGGCAAAGCGGCGCAATTCTCGTGGAAGTGGGATCTACAAATAAGACCCACCGCAGGGATTACCGCGGGGCGGTGAACGAGCGCACAGCCCTGCTGCTCCACGTTCACATGTCGAATTACCGGATCATCGGGTTCGCCCAGGAGGTCCCGGTCGCAGAGCTGGTGAGTATCGGCCGGGAGTATCACCTGCCGGTCGTATCGGACCTCGGGAGCGGTTCGCTGGTTGATTTGTCGCGGTTTGGTCTCCCTTACGAGCCTACCGTTCAGGAGATGGTAGCCGCCGGCGCGGACGTCATTACTTTCAGCGGCGACAAGCTCCTTGGGGGGCCTCAAGCCGGCCTTGTGGTGGGAAAGCGCGATTACATTGAACGGATGAAAAAACACCCGCTGGCCCGAGCGGTACGGATTGATAAGCTGACCCTGGCGGCGCTTGAGGCCACTCTGCGCGAATACTTCGACGGGGATGCCGCGCTCGAAGAGATACCGACGCTAAGAATGCTGCTCCGGCCCATCGGAGAACTTAAGGCCGTGGCCGGCGAACTCGCTGCGCGTTTATCGCAGGCGCTTGGCGGCCGGGCGCATGTGTGGGTGGAAGAAGGGATCTCACAGGTAGGAGGCGGCGCAATGCCGACCGCTGCCCTGCTTTCCGCACTGGTTTGCGTGGAATACCGCGATGATCTGAGCGTGAATGAGGCAATCCGGCGGTTGCGGTTTAACGATCCGCCCGTGATCGCCCGTGCGGAGAAGAACGCCCTGGCGCTTGACGTGCGCACCATCGCAATGTCCGAAATACCGTTGGTGGTAGCGGCGTTACAGGACGCGGCGCGGGGGAATTAGGTGAAACACGTAACGATCGGTACGGCCGGGCACGTCGATCATGGGAAGACCATGTTGATCAAGGCCCTGACAGGCGTTGATACGGACCGCTTGAAGGAAGAAAAAGAACGGGGTATTTCCATCGAACTGGGTTTTGCCTATCTTGACTTGCCGAGCGGGATCAGGGCAGGTATCATAGACGTTCCCGGACACGAACGGTTTATTAAGAACATGCTTGCCGGTATCGGCGGCATAGACATTGTTTTGCTCGTCGTAGCCGCCGACGAAGGCGTCATGCCTCAGACCAGGGAGCACGTGGATATCGTCCAAGTCCTGGGCATCAACCGCGGTGTCGTGGCTGTCACCAAGACCGATTTGGTTGAGCAGGAGTGGCTGGACCTGGTTGTGGAAGACGTTAGAGGGTACATTGCCGCGACATCGCTCGCCGACGCTCCCATCGTACCGGTATCGGCAGCGACAGGGAGCGGCCTGAAGCAATTGGTGGCGGTTGTCGACGAACTCGTCCAGGCCGCCCAGGAGAGGCCGGCTGCTGGTCCGGTACGGTTGCCGATCGACAGGGTGTTCACCATTGCCGGTTTCGGCACGGTAGTAACCGGTACGCTGGTCTCCGGGACGATAGAAGAGGGGGATTCCCTGGCGGTTTTACCCCAGAAAGCCACGGCGCGGGTTCGTTCACTTCAGGTGCACAAAACGAAAACCGGCACAGTGCGGGCCGGGCAGCGTGTGGCGGTTAACCTTGCCGGGCTGGAGCGCCAGGCCGTCGCCAGGGGTGACGTTCTTGCCACCCCCGGGTTCTTCACGCCGACGCGAACGCTGGACGGCAGGATATTTCTGTTAAAGTCCGCAAAGACGCTTAAAAATCGCGCCCGTGTTCGCGTGCACCTCGGCGCCTCGGAAATTACCGGGCGTGTTTTGCTGCTCGACAGGGACGAACTTGAGCCTGAGGACTCCTGTTACGCCCAATTCATTCTGGATGAGCCGATAGTCGCCGGCAGACTTGACCGTTTCGTATTGCGGTCGGTCTCCCCGGTAACCACTATCGGCGGGGGTACGGTTCTGGAACCGGTCGCGAAACGGCACAAGCGGTTCCGCAAAGACGTCCTGGATTATTTGGGCACGGTGGAAACAGGCTCGCCGGCGGAAAAGGTAGCGCATTACCTCGGTAACGCCAGGGCCCCGGTTGAGGCCGGCGGCTTGCCGAACATGCTCGGTCTGGATAAAGATACAGTGGAAGCGGCTGTCGCCGAACTCGCGACTGCTAAAAGAATAAGGACCTATGACGTCGACAACCAGCGCTTGCTCATTGATGCCGATTACTACACCCAACTGGCGCGCCGGGTCGGGGAACTCGTCGCGGATTACCACCGGGATTACCCGTTAAGGGAAGGTTATCCGCGCGAGGAACTCCGTTCGCGTCTCTTTCCCGGCATCGGCAGCCGCGTCTTTCAGGGGTTTTTGCAAAAACTGGCGGACGACGGGGCGGTGGCGCTTCTGCCGCAGGTGGTTACAAGCGTTGGGTTTACCGGGGAACCGCCGGCGGCGGTGAACTCGGCTCTCACGGCCCTGGAAGACGTTTACCGCGAGGCCCGTTTCCAGCCGCCCAGGTGGGAGGACGCCTTCGCGCAACTTAACATCGCGCCCGCAAGTGCGGTCGAATACTTAAACTATCTGATACGGGCCGGTATGCTCGTCAAGCTGTCGGAAGAACAGTTGATCCACCGGGATGCGCTGCGTGACGCGCAGAATATTATTGTCCGGGCCCTTCAGGAAAAGGCGGAGATTTCTCTCGGCGAAGTCCGCGACCTCTTGAACACATCCCGCAAACACGCCCTGCCGCTGTTGGAATATCTTGACGCGAAACGCGTTACCAGGCGGATGGGAGACACGCGGGTACTAATGAAAAAGTGATGAGAACAGCTTGATTCCCTTAACTGTGAACTGTGAACTTCGAACCTCGGACTATTTACAGGGTGGCTTTGCATACAGGGTAGCTTTACACGAAAGCGGTTCGGCGTTTGAAAGTGGGGGAGAATAAGTGCTGCGCACCTTCACTAAAAGAACCGGCAAGGGCAGGTTTAGAATCGAGGCGCGCGCCACACTCACGGACGGCGGGTTGATTGTTCAGATTTTAGGCGGGGAAAGCCCTCACGTGGGTGCGGTCGTCCTTTCCCTGCCGCGTCCGAGCACGTCTGAACCCGGGAAACTGCGGGCCGTGTCGACCGTTGTGCCGCTTTACGGACACCGCGATGACGAAATAGCGCGCCCGGCCGCTGAGCACCTGGTAACCGCACTGGGGCAGACCGTCGTCGTGGTTGCCGGCGTGCATATCGAAGCGGCGGCGCCTGAGGATATCGCTTTGTTAATCGACAACGTGAACCGCGCCGTGGCGAGCCTCACGAAAACATTGTACGCTGCCATCGGTCCCGCGTAATACAGAAGATAGAAGTCACGAGTCACGAGTCGCGGGTCACGAGTCGAAAGACCCGAGTTCGGATCAGCGTATTGATTTGTCTTCCACTGCCGTACTTAACTCCGAATTCTTTCCATTCCCAAACTTCTGAATGCAGACTTCTGACTTCTGTATTCTATATTCTATATTCCGACTTCCGACTTTTGAATCATGCCCCCGCGGTTATTAAGAAAATCCGGGGGCATACTATTTTTACAGTTTTTAACCTTCAAACTTATGCTAAGGAGGTAAGGTTCTTGGAGTATCGGGAAAATTACGAGCCTGGTCTGGCACGCTACCGCGAAGCGCACCCGGCCAACTTGCCCGGCGGCGTGGTTGTCGATCCCACCCCGGTTACGGCCGGTGAAGAAATCACCGTGTTCTATAACGGCATGCTGGCCCAGGCCGGCACAGATCAGATTTATCTTCGCGTCGGTTACGGCCCGGCAAGGGACTGGCACAGGGTTCAGGACCTGAAAATGTCCCGTACGGGGTGGGGGTGGATTAAAACTTTCGAAGTACCTTATGACGAGGAACGTATGAACTTTTGTTTTCGCTGCGGCGCATACAAGTGGGACAATAACGGCGGCATGAACTGGAGCTATACCATCCAGACGGGTAGGATAGTTTAACAAAATTCCAGTCTTTGCTCACAGCCCCGGCGCCCGGGCAATAAGATTGTCGTTCTGGAAAACCTGGCCGAAGGTTTTTCACGAACATTCATGCCGGGCGCCGGTTTTTTATTTCAGTTCGCGCTTTTGAAACGTCCATGGCTGCGCGATTCGCGCTTCTAAAAAACTTGTATTAAATGCGGAAACATTCCCCGCGGATGATGACGTCGCCCTGCGGGGATAATATACGCTAGATGCAATCAAGCGAAAATTACCGGAAGGGCAACGCGTCTTATTTATGCCGCCGCCGGATTCTTCAATTTCCTTTACCCCTGCGTAATTAAACCATAAATAGTACAAGGGAGGAGACAAAATGCGCATTGCCATGCTCTCTTGGGAATTCCCGCCCAAAAATGTGGGCGGCCTGGCGCGACACGTCTGTGATTTAACCGCCGCGCTATCACGCCAGGGGGTGGAGGTGGTGGTTTTCACGTGCGGCGCGCCGGGAGTGCCGGAAGTCGAGGAGATAAACGGCGCCAAAATTCATAGGGTGCACCCGTACGCCAACGGAACCCGGGATTTTATCACCTGGGTTTTGCAATTTAACGTCGCGCTGCTCGAACGGGCTTTTCCAGTAATGCAGCGCATACCGGAATTTACTGCCGTACATGCCCACGATTGGCTTGTGGCGTGGGCGGCGCGCGCTTTGAAGCACGCCTTCCGTATGCCCCTGGTGGCCACGATCCACGCTACCGAGTTCGGGCGAAACAACGGTCTGCACAACGATATACAGCGGTTTATCAGCGGCGTCGAGTGGTGGCTCGCTTATGAGGCGTGGCACGTAATCGTATGCAGCCGCTACATGGAAAACGAGTTGAAATATGTTTTTCAGGTCCCTGGGGACAAGTTATCCGTAATTCAGAACGGCGTCGAACCACAAAACTTTGCCCCGCCGGCAGGACAGGTGAGCCGCGAGTGGTTCGCGGCCCCCGATGAAAAAATCGTCTTCTGGGTAGGCCGCCTGGTCAGGGAAAAAGGGGTCCAGGTCCTGCTGGCTGCGGTTCCGACAATACTCTCTCAGCACCCCAACACCAAATTCGTCATTGCCGGTAAAGGACCACACGAGCAGGAACTGAGGCGTTACGCGACAGAGTTGGGTATTGCCGACAGGGTGTACTTCACCGGCTATATTGACGACGTCACGCGCAATGCGCTTTACAACTGGGCGTCTGTGGCGGTGGTCCCCAGTATTTACGAGCCGTTCGGATTGGTCGCGCTCGAAGCGATGGCCGCCAGGACGCCGGTCGTGGTAACGGATACAGGCGGCCTCGGCGAAATCGTCCGAAACGGGTACGACGGGTTAAAATGTGAACCTGACAACGCGGATGCGCTCGCCGCCAGGGTGGCGTACCTTCTCGCCAATCCGGGATACGCCGAAGGGCTTAGGGAACGCGCTTACCGCAAAATACAGACGGAGTGCGACTGGAACGACATCGCCGTAGAAACGAAAGCGGTCTACGATAAAATCAGGCAAAACAGAAGGCGGGTCCACTGGCCGGACTTCGGTCAAACACGGCGGTTTCCGGCTAAAGTCCACCAGTTGTTCGGGCGGTACGCATAGGAGGGATGAAGATTTGAAAGCGATTATTATGGCGGGAGGGGAAGGGTCGCGTCTGCGCCCCCTCACCTGCAACCTGCCGAAACCGATGGTTCCCGTGGCTAACCGGCCGATGATGGAGTACTGCGTCACTCTTTTAAAACGCTGCGCAATCCGCGAAATCGGTGTAACCCTGAGGTACCTTCCGGAATTAATTCTGGATTATTTTAGTGACGGCAAAGACTTCGGTGTTGAAATGCGTTACTTTATCGAAGACACCCCCCTTGGTACGGCCGGCAGCGTGAAAAACGCGGCCTCTTTCCTCAGCGAGACCTTCGTTGTGATAAGCGGTGACGCCCTGACGGACATAGACCTCAACAAGGCCGTGAAATTCCACCGGAAGCGCGGCGCCATGGCGACCATAGTCCTTACAAGGGTGAGTTGTCCGTTGGAATACGGGGTAGTAATCACAGGAGAGCAGGGCCGCATCCGCCAATTCTTGGAAAAACCGGGCTGGGGCGAGGTGTTCAGCGACACGGTAAATACCGGCATTTACGTTCTGGAGCCCGAAATCTTCAATTATCTCCCTGACGGCCGCAACTTCGACTTCAGCAAGGACCTGTTTCCCCTCCTGCTGAAGGAAAAAAAGCCGCTCTACGGCTATGTCGCCGACGGGTACTGGTGCGACATCGGGGGACTTGAGGCTTATCTCCAGGCGCACCGTGACATTCTTTCGAGCGCGGTACGGGTCGAACTTCCAGGCAAACAGGTGTCCCCGGGGATTTGGGTTGAGGAAGGAGCGCTGGTACACCCCGACGCCAAACTTGAGGGGCCGGTGGTGCTCGGTAAACATACGGAAGTGGGTGCGGGGGTCGGCATAGGTGAATTCTCTGTGCTCGGCCGGGGGTGCACCATACAGACCGGGGCCAGCATCAAGCGGAGCGTGGTATGGGACCATTGCTTCATCGGCAGAAAATCAGCGCTGCGAGGCGCCATACTCGGTAACAATGTGCAAATACAGGAACAGGCAGGCGTCTACGAAGGGGCGGTCATCGGTGACAGTTCCGTGATCAAAGAACGCGGCATTTTGAAACCGGGTGTAAAACTATGGCCTCACAAAACCGTGGATGTCGGCGCTACCGTTCACGAGAGCCTCGTTTGGGGCAACGGTATGCCCCAGCGCCTTTTCGGGGCCGAAGGAATATGCGGCATGGCCAACCTTGACATAACCCCGGAATTCGTAATGCGCTTGGGGGGATGTTTCGGCAGCGTGTTGGGAGAAGGTACGATTGTAGGTATATCGAGCGACGTCTACCCGGTGGCCAAAATGATAAAGTCCGCCCTGTCTTCAGGTCTGCAGTCTGTGGGTGTGAGAGTAGCCGACTTGGGGGACGGTACCACCCCCATGCATCGCTTCGGGGTGAGGGCGTTCGGTTGCGGCGGGGGAGTTCACGTACTGCTTTCCACCCAAAATCCCGAAAAACTCAGGCTGGTATTTACCGACGCCGGGGGCGGGAACATAACCCGTGGGGTGGAGCGGAAAATCGAACAGGCTTATTACAAGGGGGACTTTGCCCGGAAGTCCGCTTCGGGGGTTCACGAGGTGGAAAACCTGACGGGCGTGGCGGACGCTTATCTTGACCATATTTGCGCTTACGGCACCGAGAGGATGAAAAAAGCCGGGTTGAAAGTGGTTCTTCTATTTGAAGAAGCGAACTTCGGGCGAACCATTCCGCTACTGGGCCGGAAACTGGGGTTGAAATTCATAAACTTCACCCATGCCGGCCCGCTCGGCAACCCGCGGCGTTGGCACGATTATCAGGAAACCCTGCCCGCTTTTTGCAGGGCCGTGGTGGAAAACGGGGCGGACTGCGGGGCCGTAATTGACGCCAATGCCGACCACCTTGTGTTGGTGGACGAAAGAGGCAGGATCATACAGGACGACCTGTTCACGGCAATTCTGGCGCTTGTGGCTTTGAAACTGCGCGGCGGGCCGGTGGTGGTGCCTGTGACGGCGCCGCGGGCGATCGACGCTATGGCCGCCCGCTATCGGTCGGAGGTCATCAGGACCAAGTTCACCCGCCAGGACCTTTGGCGGCGGGCCACATTAGCGGAGGCGCACGAGTTCCTGCTGCAATTCGATGCGCTGGCCGCATTGGTTCACATTCTCAGTTTCATCACCGCGCAGAGAACAACCATCGGCGAAATGGTCGACGAGGTCCCGGCCTTTTTTCTCACGCGACGTGAAGTCCCGGTCTCGTGGGAAGAGAAAGGGACGGTCATCCGGAAACTTATCGAGGAAAAACCGCCCGAGATGGAACTTATCGACGGGGTGAAAGTGTTTCACCCGGACGGCTGGGCGCTGATCCTGCCAGACCCGGAAGAACCTGTTTGCCGGGTATTCAGCGAGGGAGCGTCGATGGAAATCGCGGAGTCCTTGACGGATTTTTACACGCAAAAAATAAAGGAAATGTTGAAGGAGTAGGCGGAAAGCTAGACCCCCTATAAGTCCTGATGTACCCGCCTGGCGCAGAACAACACGAGTTTACCGGCGTCGGCGGAAGGACCATATTTGGGGTCCGAACCCGTGGAAGGTAATTTAATCAGGGTACAAGCCCCATTTATGCGCTTTTTAACGCAATATGCGGCAAAGATAAAAAAGAACTGTGTTCCGGCGGTGTTATATAGGCAAACGCCGTTTTATTTTTAATTTAAAAGGAAAAGGAGCGAAAGAAATCGAATCTATCACAAATTCCTGAAAAAGCAATAATTTGAAGCTAGGGGTGTATTTATGGCCGCAGTCAAGAAAGCTGAACCAAGGAAAAAGGCCGGAGCGGAACTTCCAAACGACCGGGGGCTGTTTCGCTACGCACAATTTGTAGGCGAGCAGAAGATCGAAGAACTGCTCAAGCTAGGAGAGGAGCTGCGAGGCGTCAATTTACAGCAGGTTAGTTCCGCCCGTGTAGGCGGCGGTGTGGCCGAGATGCTTCAGTCGGTGATACCAATGGAGCAGGAACTAGGCCTGGATGTGAGCTGGGACGTGATTACGGGAGACCACCATTTTTTCATGTTCACCAAGACCTTGCACAACTTTTTACAGGGCAAACCCGGTGCGTTGGACATCATAGGCTCAAAGATGTACTGGGATACGAACAGGACTAATTACAAGCTGGTCAACGAACGCGCCGACGTTATCATCATTCATGACCCTCAACCGGCGGGGTTGATCACCTACGCGCCGGCTGAAGCGCGCGAGCGGCAGAAGTGGGTCTGGCGCTGCCATATCCAGTTGGACACGGAGCTTTGTTTAATGATGGATTTTCTGAAGCCGTTGATCGAACTTTACGACGCCGCCATCTTTTCGTCAAGAATTTGCACACCGCGCTGGCGAACTGCTCCGTTCGTTATTCTTCCGTATATCGACCCCCTTTCAGACAAGAATCGGCGGTTAACCGAGCGCGAGGTGCGGGCGGTACTGAATAAATACGGCATTGAGGATCCTGCCAAAAAGCCCCTCATCACTTTGGTTTCCCGGTTTGATCCCTTCAAGGGCCACGTGTACGCCGTAAACGCTTTCATGGAGGTGCGCAAAAATCTGCCCTGTCAGTTGCTGCTGGTGGGGGGTACGGCCAGTGACGATCCTGAAAACCAAATCATTTTCGGGCAGTTGACCGAGAAGGTAAAAGGTCTCCCCGATGTGCACCTGATTAACCTACCGCCATACAATCACCTGGACATTAACGCTTTCCAGTGGGCGTCCAACATCATTTTGCAGCCGTCGTTGAAAGAAGGTTTCGGGCTGGCGGTTACGGAGGGAATGTGGAAAGCGAAGCCGGTCATCGGCGGCAACGCGGGCGGTATCGCCTCGCAGATCGCCGACGGTTACAACGGTTTTTTGGTGACACCGGGGGAGAGGGGTGTCGCGGAAATGGCCGAGCGTCTCACGCACCTTTTGCTCCATCCCACCCTGGCGGGCGTGATAGGAACAAGGGCGAGGGAAAGTGTGCGGGAACGGTTCCTCATCACGCGGGGCGTTTGGGACGAGTTGATGTTAATAAAGGGCATGCTTCAGAACAGCCTGTAAGCCGGAACTTATTTCGCCTGTCCGTAAAAAAGAGCCAGGGGAAACTTACCGAATGCGTCTGCGAGAGCAAAGGATTTCCCCGCGCTCTTCGCGGATGATGAGGCCGTAAGGTTTTCTCCGGTCAGGGTATTGAGCCAGCAATCCGGCGCTTCGTCGGGCAGCATAAGAATGCTTTCCTCCCATACCGCTTGTTCCGGCGGCAATGCCGCAGGCGGGGACCGCCTCAACAAGGCCGCATCGGTATCAAGCCTGCCGGCTGCTCTTTCGAGACGGGCGATGAGGCGGGGCACCGCCACCAGCACCCACGTTTTCCCCTGACGGCGTATAAAAGCGCAAACATGTTCGGACTGCGGACCGGAAGCCTTGATGGGGATATATTCTCCTTTGAGGAATAGGTCCCGGTAAGCTTTACGGCAGAGGAGACCTTTGTAAGTGACGTACAGCTTGATTCTCCCGTTTTTCCAAGACCGGAGCAGGTCTCGTGCCAAGTCCGTCAGCCCGTCTTTTTCACGGTTGCGGATCGACCGCAAAAGTTCGGCGCGTTTTTCGAAGTCTACCGGGCGCCGGTTGTCAGGGTCCACCAGACTAAAGTTCCAGAGTTCCATGCCCTGATAGAAATCGGGTAAACCGGGCGAGGTGATTTTGAGCAGCAATTGTGCCAGGGAACCAAGAGCGCCGTAACGGGCAATCAGCTTTTGAAAGACCAGGAAATCTTCAAGGAAGCGATTATCGGCCGCCGGTTCCAGGATCGCGGCCGCGAAACCGACCAGTGCTTTTTCGTAATCTTCGTCCGGGTCGAGCCAGTTGGTGTGGATTTTTGCTTCGCGCGCGGACTTGATTAAATAAGCTTGAAGCCGCTCCTTGAAGGACGGCGATTCCCCATCGTTGAGCGGCCAGGCGCCGATCAGCGTCGGGTAGAGCAGGAGTTCGGTATTGCCGTCCGGAACGGGCAGGCCGTTGACCGAATGCTTTTTATGTCCGTTCCACGCGCGCCAGCGTTCGAGCCGCGCTTCCCAGACGTCCGGGATTTCCGAGAGAACGTTAATCCTTGCTTGAATATCTTCGCTGCGTTTGGCGTCGTGGGTGGACGTGGTGTTCATCGTATGGGGCCGACTTTCGCTTCGCTCGCGGTTGAAGCGGTGGAACTCCGCTACAGGAACTCCTGTTGTCTCAGGGTCTCCGCCCACGATGTTCAGCGATATGAAACGGTTGAAAACGTAGAGCGCGGTATCCTCGAACCCTTTGGCCATGACCGGGCCGGTAAGCTGCTGCCAGCGCATGACAAAACGCAGCCCGGCCTCTCTATAGAACGCGGCGGAGTCAGACGGCGACTCCAGAAGCAGTACCCGTACCAAAAACTCGCACGCCGGTCCGGCCGGGGGGTTGCGCCGCCTTGATTCCGAAAGGGCGTCAAGGATCAGCCTCCTGTCACGCTCCGGCACCTCGAAGCCGCGGATGTAGGAACGGTACACGGGGAAACAGGCGGTGACCTCGATAACGGCTTCCTCCAACTCGTTCAGGGTCAGGTCGCGGGCGTGCCGGTCCTGTTCGGCCAGTAGATTGAGCCGCAGCGCCAGGGCACGCGCTTCACCGGCGAACAGTTCCAGCATCACCCGCTTCTTTTGCGCGTACAGGACGGTGGCGAAGTCGGCCTCGGAACCGGTCAACCGGGTGTATATCCGGTTTAGGGTACTGGCGCCGAGCCGGCTTACAAATAACTGGTTGACCGCGTTCTGGAAATCGTAACCCGTAGTCCCGGCGACGGGCCAATCCGCGGGGAGCACCTCCTCGCTGCCGAGTATCTTCTCCACAACGATGTAGAATCCCGGTTCCCTTCGCGCACCGGACACGTGCCCCTGTAATTTAGACAGGTATCCCAGCGGGTCGTAGAGGCCGTCGATGTGGTCGATACGCAGCCCGGTGATCTGACGCGTACGGGCCATCGCGACGACGAGTTCGTGAACGGCCGCAAAAACGCCTTCCTCCTCGACCCGGATGCCGACCAGTTCGCTGACATCGAAGAACCGGCGGTAATTGATTTCTTTGTTCGCCGCCCGCCAAAAAACCAGTCGGTAAGCCTGCGACGCCAGCAACCGGTCCAGTTCCTGAAAGCTCCCGGCGTCGCCCT
The DNA here is from genome assembly GCA_020063185.1 of Bacillota bacterium. Taxonomy (GTDB): domain Bacteria; phylum Bacillota; class Desulfotomaculia; order Desulfotomaculales; family Ammonificaceae; genus SURF-55. Next base: position 8,156 of record JAGUUY010000062.1, on the reverse strand, counting down.
TTTTGCCGTTCATGCCGTCAAGGCTTTTGTCGATCGCTTTTTTAACCTTCGCATGATCCCGGTAGAGGTTCCAAAGGCGATCTTTAGCGCCGGCGAGGGCCCGGCCGGGTTGTCCTTCATCCGACAAGGTTTGAAAGGTAGAGATTAAGCCGGATAGTTCACGGCTGACAGGATCATCGGCGAACGCGCCGCTGTTCAGCGCTGCAAGGCAGCCGCGCAGCAGTTGAACGTAAGCCTGCGGGTTAAGGGGAAAAAGGTCCTCGTGATATCTTACCCAGAAGCCATCTTCCCTCAGGACTACGGCGAGTTCCCGGTTCTCAAGCGCACGGCCGTATCGCCGGCCGAGGACGGGGAGGAGAACTTTGCCGGCCAGACCCGGCTTGAAGGGCCGCCAGTCGATGTCAAAAAACCCTGCGAAGGGCGAAGCGGGACCGTGCTCCAGGACATCGCGCCACCAGGGATTTTCACTGCTGGCGGCCATATGGTTGGGTACGATATCCAGTAATAACCCCATGTTATAGCTGCGCAGGGTTTCCGCCATGGCGGCGAAATCCGCTTCGCTTCCGAGTTCGGGGTTCAGCAGCGCCGGTTCGGTGATGTCGTAGCCGTGCGCGCTGCCCTTACGCGCTTTAAAGATAGGTGAGGCATAAACATCAGTAATCCCGAGTTCATGAAGGTAAGGTACCAGGGCTTTCGCGTCGGCAAAGCCGAACCGCCCGTTGAACTGCAGGCGGTAAGTGGCGGTGGGGACCCGAACGCCGTTCACCTCAGGCATCTCTCCTTACTTGCAGCCCGTCACCGAGCGAGGCGAACCGGTCGATCCAAATGCGCGCGTCTTCCTCGCCGCGCTCCGCCCTGGTCTTAAAGCCCTGATAAACAGTTTTAAGGAGCCTGTAGTAAACGTTCTGCACCTGCCAGAGATCGACTTCGAACGGCATTGCCCGGACGACGGCGGTAGCGGCCGCCGCCAGCTCAATTGTGGCCGGGTCTGCGGGCATGTCGCGCATTTGTTCCGCTATCCGCCCAAGGTTGGCCTCCATTGTGTACTCCAGTCCTTCACCGTCGAGCGGAATTTCGAGCAGCCTCGCTTCTTCGAGCAGGACGACGACTTTTTCCTTGTCGAGGGTTTCGTCCTCAAGGGCGCGGCGGAGGTTGTTATTCAGATAAAACTCCGCGGCCTTCGCAAACGCTTTGGGCTGAGGAATTCCCAGGTCTTTCAGGTACCGCATCAGCGCCGCCTCCCGGTTGTAGATCCGGCGGTAGTCCGCTTCGGTTTCTTCCAGGTTGGCGTTAATGATCTTATCCAGGATTGTGCGCTGTTTGTCACGAAAAAGCTCTTTAAGGGAATAAGTCATGCCCTCGAAGTGCTGGTCCAGCAGCCGCAGGACTTCCGGGAAATCGCCGCGGTTGAAGGTTTCCTTTACGGAACGGAGCATTTCCTGATAAAATTCCTCGTTTTGGTAATAGCGCACGCCGCCCGTCACGTTGTGGGCGCCGAGTTGTAGGACGCCGTAGCTTAAGGCGGCGGATTCGCGGGTGATGTCGGAAATGACGCGCGCGCGCCCGACGGCGACCCTGGATTTGCCCGCGGAAAGTTTTTGGCAGTCTTCCTTTTCCACGGTGTAGCAGTAAATCCGCGATTTTTCGTCGTAATCTTCAAAAAGAGAACTGATGGCGTAGTGGGCGCCGACTTTAGGCAGGCCGACCACGGACGGTTTTACGAACTTCTCGAAAATATGGGCGCCGTCGCGGTGCTCCTCAATGTTGCTTTTCGCCTTTGCCAAGGTTTCGAGAAACTCAGGCTTGTACGCTTCGCCGAAAAGGTCTTCGGCAAGTTGGATCACGCGGCCCGCGTACTGCAGTACCTGCACCGTCTCAATACCCGATATTTCGTCGAAAAACCAGCCGCAACTGGTAAACATCAACATGGCGTGCCGCTGTAGTTCCAAGAGTTTCAGAGCGCGCACCACATCGTTTTGTTCGAGTTTGCGTACCGCATGTTCGGCGAAAAAACGTTCGATGTTTTCCGGGGCGCGGTTTAGAACGACCGAGATATAGCCGTTGCGGGCATCCCAGGGGTCCTTTAGGAATGCGCGCGCATGCTCCTCATACTTTGGTCGGAGTGTGTTCCGGAGCCAGTTCAAGGCGTTGCGCAGCGGGGTCCGCCAGGCCTGGTTCCAGCCGGGATGCAGGCCCGAGTTGCAGCCGCAGTCGTTGCGCCAGCGTTCAATCCCGTGAATACAACTCCACGAAGAATTTTCGATTATTGCGACCTCGTGTGTGGGCGGGTGTTTTTCCAGGAACTCGCCGTAGTTGGTGATGACGGCGGGCTTTTCGGCGGCGATGAAATCCAGCGCGTACGCCAGCGCCATGTCGCCGTGCCGGTGGTGGTGGCCGTAAGTTTCGCCGTCGATCGAGATATTCAGAAGTTGGGGCCAGGTCCGCGTGTCGCTGAACCCCGCAAGAAGCCGGTTCGCGAAGCTCTCGCCGCTGCTGAGGAGTTTTTCGAAAGCAACCGCGCGCGAAATGGGGCCGTCGTAAAAAAAGACCGTGAAAGTTTGACCGGCGGGCAGGCGTACAAGATAAGCCCTGGACGGATCGATACCGTTTTCCCCGGTTTCTTCCCAGTCTGCCGTGCCGATCCGGCGCATCTTCCGGGACTGGTGCGGCGCGAGGATGGTGAACGAAAGCCCATGTTCCGCCATGATCGCGAGGGTCTCAAGGTCCACGGCGGTTTCCGGCATCCACATGCCCTCCGGTTTACGTCCGAAACGGTGTTCGAAATCACGTATGCCCCATATCACTTGCGTCTGTTTATCCTGCTTGCAGGCCAGAGGCATGATCATGTGGTTATAGGCCTGGGCCAGCGCGGAGCCGTGTCCGGAGAATTTTTTGCGACTTTCCTTATCCGCGTCGATCACCGCCCGATGGACCTCCGGTTCTTTCCTTTCCATCCAGTCGAGCAGGGTGGGGCCGAAGTTGAAACTGATGTTGGTGTAATTGTTGACGATTTTAACGATCCAGTCGCCGTCCATGATGCGTGACGCGGTATTGGGCTCGTAACATTCGGCGGTGATGCGCTCGTTCCAGTCGTGGTAGGGGTAAGCGGAATCCTGGAGTTCCACGTCTTCCAGCCAGGGGTTCTCGCGCGGCGGTTGATAGAAATGACCGTGCACACAGACGTATCGGTCCAAAGTCTAATATGCCTCCTTAAGTTGCTCGTACAACACAAACGTTTTGGGCGGGACAAGAAGGGGGACTTCCCCCGTGGACCGTAAAACATCGGGGCTGTCTTTACCGTCTCCCAGCCACTGTTCCGCCGCGGTGTCCAGCACCCGCTTCCACTGTCCGGGTGGAAAGGGCAGGGCCGTTTCCATACCTTGATCGTTGAAGGAGAAGACAGCGCACACGGCACTGCCGTCATGCCGGCGATGGGTGAGCATAACCTTCTTCGGTTCGGAAAAAAACGTCTCGGTATGTTTTCGCGCGAGTACTGCCAACGCGGGGATTTCCCGCCGCAGCCGCAACAATTCCCGGTACAGTTCCACAAGGACCGCGTGACGGCCGCCGGCACGCAGGTCGTGGTTCAAGCGGGAGTTGGAAAAGGTCGTTTCCGCCTGCGGATCGGGCACGTCGTCCGCCCACCGGAAACCGGCGAATTCTTCCCGGCGCCCCTTGCGTACCGCTTCAATCAGGTCGGGATCGGTGTGGCTGACGAAGTATTGAAAAGGGGCTGTCTCGCCGTATTCTTCGCCCATGAAAAGCAACGGCACGAAGGGGCTGAGAAGGACCATCCCGGCGGCGAGCTTGAGGTCGGAAAAAGACACCAGGCTGCCGAGCCTCTCACCCCGAGCACGATTGCCCACCTGGTCGTGGTTTTGCGCGAAAACGACGAACTGGGAGGCGGAGCAGCCGCGCGGGCGGTTACCGTGCCGGCGTCTCCTGTAGGCGGAGTACTGGCCGGTGTAAGCGTAACCCTCACGCAAGGTCTTGCTCATGAGCCGGAGCGTGCCGAAGTCGCGGTAATAGCCGTTCCTTTCCCCGGTGAGGATGGTGTGCAGACAGTGGTGGAAATCGTCGCTCCATATGGCGTCGAGGCCGTACCCGCCGAGGATGTTCGGCCTTATCAACCGGGCGTCGTTGCGGTCGCTCTCAGCGATGACGTGTACGCGGCGACCGAGTTGATCGGCGCGGCGGTGGACCGCGGCGGCGAGCTCCTCAAGGAAAGTGAAGGCCGAGGTGTCGACGATGGCGTGCACCGCGTCCAACCGGAGACCGTCAATATGGAAGTCGTCGATCCAGAAAAGCGCGTTGTCGATAAAGAAGCGCCGCACCTCACCGCTGTCCGGGCCGTCGAAGTTGAGGGCCGACCCCCAGGGGGTGCGGTAGCGGTCGGTGAAATAGGGGCCGAAGTCCGAGAGGTAGTTTCCTTCCGGACCAAGGTGGTTGTAAACCACGTCCAGCAATACGGCGAGCCCGCGCCGGTGGCAGGCGTCGACGAGACGCCGCAGGCCATCCGGCCCGCCGTAGGAGTTTTGTACCGCGTAAGGGTAAACCCCGTCGTAACCCCAGTTCCTTGTACCCGGGAACTGCGCCACAGGCATAAGTTCTATCGCCGTAATGCCGAGTTCGGCAAGGTATTCAAGGTGTTTTAAGACCCCGCCGAAAGTCCCCTCTTGGGTGAAGACGCCGACGTGCAGTTCATAGATGACCAATTCCGCCATGAACCGGCCGCGCCACGAGGAATCGGACCATTGGAAGGCGCGGGTGTCGACAATCTGGGACGGGCCGTGCACGCCGCTTGGTTGGCGCCTCGAGGCCGGGTCCGGGCGTTTTTGCCGCCCGTCTAAGAGGAAGAAATAGAGGTCTCCCGGTGCGACATCGTGGACCAGTCCTTGGAAATAACCCGCTTTCGTCCGGTCCAGGGCCACAGCACGCTCCTTGGGCGCAACGAAATAGACGTCGACGACGGCGGACCGAGGAGCCCAGACGCGGAAAAAACAGCGTTTCCCTCCGAGATACACAGCGCCCGGACTCAAATGAGAGTTATGATTCATGCGACAAAAAGGCGGCGCCGGCCGGTTTAAGGGGAAAGACCGGCGACCGTTTCTGATTGAAACAAAAACTGAACAGGTTAAGGTATAACGACCTTCGTGTGGCCACGCGCTTGATTTCCTCCGCCGGCTTTCGGTCCGTCACGGTGGACGACAGATGCGAGGGCGAAATAAACCGCCGTCCCCAGATTATTTTGAGGCTTCCGGCTTCGGGTTATGCGGGCGGCGCCACGATGTTTTTACGTTGTTCTATAGGCCGGCATGGCGCCATCGATTAAGGTCTCGGCAAAACAAAGCCCTTCCGGGGGCCCGGAAGGGCGGGAGAACGAAAACCCTTGGTCGGACGCGGCTACGGCGACCAGCCGGCAACTAACGCATCTGGTTCATCTGGTTCATCATCTCGTTCATCAAATCACTCATGTCGGTAACCTCAACCCCGGCGGGAAGCTCGAAGGTTTCGGCGGGGAGAGTTCCCACCTTAAGGTTTTTATACTCTACCACCATCCGCGTACCGTCCGTGAGAGTTGTTTCCACGCGGACGGGGATGCCGTAATCAGTGCGGATCCAGTACTTTATGGAGCCCTCGGCGGACTGCAAGGCGTACACTTTACACTGCGCGCCGTCAAAAACGGCTGTCTCCACAAATTTGAGGTTGAGCGGGTCAACGTCTTCCGCATAGTCCGTAGGCGCTTTGGTTTCTTGCGTCTCATCCTCCACAGGCATCTTCATGGCCGTATTCTGGTCCGGGTAGTAAATATAGCAAGTGTTGGTGTCACCATTGATAATGGTGACGATTTTTTGCCCTTCGGCGGTCCCTTCGGTTTTCACATTTTTGCCCTGCTGCCAGACTTTTCCGGACACCGTCCCGGTCGGCATCGTAGTTACGTAGTCGTATGACATGCCTTTAATGTTTTTGGCCTTGGCAAAAAGCGACGCCGCGGACTCATCGCCGCTTTTGGACACGGCCTGCTTATCCCCCGGCGCAGTCGCGGTTTCTTTCTTGCCGCCGCAGCCCGTAAGGGCAAGACAAGCGACTACGATGACAGCGAACAGATACAAGGACCACGATTTTTTCAAGAGTTCCCCCCCCAGTAGAAATTATTTACTGCTTTTATATTAAAGTAAAACGCTGTCTGGAACAAGCAGCGAATTAGTTAGCAGCGGTGTTGTGGAAGAAAAAACAACGGCCGTGTCACAAAAATGCTCACGGCGCTGTTTAAAGTTAAGAAGGACGGTTGCCTGTTTGTGCCAGTGATGCCCGGAAAGAGGAGGTTTTTAAAGCAACGGCGGCGAAAAATCACGCGGGTCCTAGACAGAGTTCGGACATTAAAAAAGCAGGAGGGAGAACTTGAAAAAAAGCGCTGTTTTATTTTTAACAATTGTTTTATTGATGGTGTTTACAGTCGCTGCGGCTTCGGCGGGTCAATTTGAGCGGGTGGTTTTTACGGTCGGCGAAAGTTCCTACACCGTGGACGGAAAGACTTATGAAACGGACGCCGCGCCGTTTATTGAAAACAACCGTGCCTTTGTCCCCGTGCGGTACCTCGCCCGGTCGCTCGGCGTCCCCGACGGCGGCATAGGGTGGAGCGCCTCCGCCCGCGCGGTGACGCTGACAATGGGTGATGTGACGGTGGAAATGGCGATTGGGGGCGGCGTAATCTATATTAACGACGAACCGTTGACAATCGACGTCGCCCCCCTGATCAAAGACGGCAGGACATATCTCCCGGCCAGGTACGTGGCCGAAGCGTTCGGTTTTCGGGTGGAGTGGGACGAAGCAACAGGTAAGGTAATCGTCACACCGCCGGAGACCATTGCAGCGCCGGCCGGCGAGGGCGCCGAAGAGGCGGTAAACCTCGCGGCGGCCGACTTTGCCTCGCGGCTGGGGGTTCCCGCCACCCAAATAAGTTTGAAGGGCATCGAAGCGGTGGACTGGTCCGATACCAGCCTGGGCTGTCCGGAACCCGGTCAGATGTACGCGCAGGTCATAACCCCCGGTTACAAAATCGTGCTGACCGGCGGGAGCGCGGATGCTGAATACCACGCCGACCGGCGGGGCAACGTCGTGTTGTGCCGGTTGCAGGAATAGAGCGGTCCGGTCCTTCATTTCAACCGGGATGGCGGGATAAGCCTGAGATTCTGTCCTGAAAATAAGTTCAGGGTTAAGAAAGGCCGCTGCCGATTGTCCTTAAGGATCGCTCTGTGAAAGGCCGGTAACGCGGACACGGCACAGGTGAGTTAAGCGAACAGGCTGCGCGGTTGGGCCGGCAAACGCTACAGTTGTATTCAAAAAAGTCACAAATGGAACCACCTACAGCATAGGGCCACCATGTCAAGCCCTTAAAAGTGAAGCCGCTGTTCGCTCGAGGCAAGCCGATGTCGCGTCGGCCTGGAGCACAGTGATCCGGAGGACAACAGCAGTGAAAGCCATTTTCAGATTTCTGACGGTGCCACCCAAACGCCATGTACGCCTACTCGGTGAAGTAACAGTAAAGTACGAAAAAGGCGCCCCCACAGACAGCGGGGGTGTTTTTTTAAATAAAATTTGCCGAATTTCCAGTAACATTCGTTATGTCACTTTCACCGCCTGTCCTCTGTAGTTTGGCAATAAAGCCACAGCGCTTGCCGTTATCAAGCAACTATGGTAATGTTACCCTCAGGTGGTAATATGCACAAGAATACGCAAGAAGCAATTATCAAGTACTTGCGCGATTACTATCTGCAGAAAGGTAGTCACTACTACAAAGACTTTCACGACTTGCGCAGGGCGCTGCCGCATATCCAGCCGAAACTGCTGGAGGTCAGCCTCAACTACCTGAAAAAGGAAGGCCTGATCAACTTCATCACGGGTTACGACGCGCCTGTGGGAATTACACTCACCCCGGCGGGGCTGTCCTATTTCGACCGCGACTAACAAAACGCCGGCGCCATCCGCTGAAACCATTCCATAGACCAAAATTCTCCCGCATAAACGTTTTTAAGGCAAGGCACTACTAATTGCAAAGGAGTGCACCATGCCGCCTTAGGTGGCACCACGAACAATGAAAATGAGGACCCTTAAGCTGGCTACTTAGAAGCAGTAACGTAACAAAGGCGGAACGC
>JAGUUY010000083.1 GCA_020063185.1 Bacillota bacterium | reverse complement strand
GCGACGTGGCACCCGGCGCAGGCATCCGTGGTGGCGGAAAACTGCCCATGGGTCCACGCCAGGGCCGGCGCGGCATAGGCCAGCGCGCACACGAGCGCGAGCGCGAGTACTACGCACAGTTTTACTTTGCTCATCTTTTGCTCACCTCCTTTCAAGGGTGTTTCTGTACCTCCCACACCCCCTCCGACAGGTGAAAAGCCTATCGGTCGCAAAGCCGCTTACTTCAGGTCGTATACTACGATGCGGGAGTTACCGTACTCGGCGACGTAAAGCCGCTGCTTGTCGTCGACGAAAACCCCCGTGGGCAAGGAAAGCGCGTCTTTCTCGTCCGACCGCCCCACCTGGGTGACGCCGAACACCAGCTTCCCTTCCTTGTCCAGCATACTGACCCGCTGGCAGAGCGCGTCGGCCACGTATGCATTCCCTTCTTTATCAAGAGCTATGCTGGAGGGTGCGGCGAAATACCCTTCATGTTTCTCCAGGTCGCCGGTCCACATTTCGATGAACTTGCCGCTGTTGTCGAATACCTGCACCCGGCTGTTGTTGGTGTCGGCGACCAGGATGCGCCCGTCCGGGGCGATGGCGATACCGTTCGGGTAGTAAAATTCACCGCTCTCGCTCCGCCCGTACTTCCCGATGCTGAGCGTCTCTTTGCCGGTCAGGTCCATGACCACGACCTGCTGGCGGCCGACGTCGGTAAAGTAAAGCTTGTTCTGGAAGAAGACCATGTCCACCGGGTGCACAAGCGCCTTGTCGCCGAAATAGCGCTTGAACCGGCCGTTCTGGTCGAATACGGCCACTTTCATCTGGCCGGCGTCGGCGACGAAAACCTCACTCCCGATCACGGCGATGCCGTAAGGATAAACGAGGCGTGTTTTTTCATCTCCGGTGTCGCCGAACTTCCTTACGAAGTGTCCGTTGTAGTCGAAGACCACCACCCGGTGGTTCGCGGTGTCGGAGACGTATATCTGGTTGCCGTGCACGTAAACCTTGCGGGGCTGGCGCAGGAAAACGTTGCCTTCGCCGTATATGGTGGCCACCCATTTCGGCTGGCTCAGGGGCAGGAATGTGGCCCTAATGGTTTCCACCGGACTTGTCCGGCGCAGGTACATCAAGCCGAAGTAAATGGTGGCCAGTAAGGCGATAACGAGCGCGGCGATGATTACGTGTTCGCGTTTGACCCTTTTTGCGGCGGGTCTTGTTTCCAACGCCTCTTTAGCCTCCATTGTTTTCACCTCCCGCCGGATTCCCCGTCAGCTCCGCTTTCAGCTCAAGGACTTCCTTGTATTTGGGAACAAGCCGGAGCGCCTTATCGGCCGCTTCGAGAGCTTCTTCCGTCTTTCCCATTTCTTTGTAGGAAAGCGCCATGTAGTAGTACGCACTGGCGAACCCCGGTCTTATCGATACTGCTTCGGAAAAGGCCTTGACGGCCTCGGGGTACTGCTTGTTCAAGTAATAGGCCTCGCCGAGCGAATAATGCGAATCAAAATCGAAAATTCCCTCTTTGGCCAGGGGTTCCAGTAGCTTTATCGCCTCCTCGTATTCATTTCCGGCGGTGTAACCCAACGCGAGGTTGTACCGCACCTGCCGATTCTTGGGGTCCAGGTCGTAGGCTTCTTTGTATTCCTTCAGCGCCTTGTCCACCTCCTGGCGCAGGAGGTAGGCGTAACCGAGTTCAAGATGCGCGATTGCGTCCTTCGGGTTCGCTTTAACCCGGTGCTTGGCCGCCTCGAGCACGATGTCGTCATAGGTCTGGCGCTGGTACTTGCCCCAAAAGAACGAGTATCCTACGACCAGACCGGCCACGATAATAATCCCGGTTACCGCGCCGAGTATGAGCAGCGCTTTCTTGAGCGGAATGCCCGCTTCTTCTTGGTCCGCAGCATTTTGTGGTTCCGTCTCGTTGTTCATCGTTCTGCCTCCCAAGTGCGTTTAGTTTATTTTTGATAATTCTTTCGGAACAACGCCCTCGTAGTGCTTGGGCCGTTGCGGGTTCCCTCATACAGGTAATACACCGGTCCCACCCGTTTTTGAGTCTTTTCCCACAATTAACAGGTTAACTTAATAGGTAATACGTTAATCGGTCCCGTTTTCTGTCTTTGCTTCCCTTAAAGTTCAAATCCGCCTCTTTTTGTCTTTATGGCACTGAAGACAAAGCCCGTCACCTCCTGTAAGCAGTTTGCGGTACGCGGTGCCGTGCGGGTTGTGGCATGTGGAACTGCAGGTCAGCAGCTTATTAGTGTTAACGTCGACCCACGGGGGACCGACGGGATGCAGGTAGCACTTACTGCTTCCCTTCTGCCGCGTTCTTTCTGTATAACCCGGATGGCAGCTCAGGCAAACGCGGAGCCTTTCTTCCGGCGTTTTAAAACCGAATCCGAACCCCTCCTTTCCGTGGCACTCAAAGCATGACAACTTCCCGTGTTTACTACGTTTGTAATAGGTAAGAGCCATTTTGCCCTGGCCGAACGTATGGCAGTCAAAGCAGAGATCAGGGCTTTTCTTCGGCAGCAAGGCTTTAAGGTAACCCGCGTGGGGCGAATGGCAGTCGGTGCACGCCAATCCCTCGGGAGCCGGGTGGTGTTTCGGCCCGAAAACGTAAGCCCGGGAATGACAGAGCAGGCAGAACTCGGTCTGGGACGGCGCCGGCAGGAGTCCTTTCGTCCGGGTGGCGTGCGGGTCGTGACAATCGACGCATTTGCCTTCGGCGTAAGGCTTGTGTTTTACCGGTTTGCTGAGGTCGGCGTCGCGGTCGAAGTGGCAGCTGTAGCAAAGCCGCAGCTGGTCGGTCCGGAGCAGACCACGGTAGTTGGAAGCGTGGGGCTCGTGACACGAAGTGCAGAACCCCTTTTCGAAAGGAGAGTGCTGTACCGGGAGTAAAGTAATGTTCTTGAAGGCGAAGTGGCAGTTGTAGCACATCTGGTTCTGCGGTCCCCAGAGGAGCCCGCGGTGTTTGCTCAAGTGCGGGTTATGGCAATCGGTGCAGAAACTGTTGCCGTACGGCGGGTGTTTAACGGGGCGGGTCAGTTCGTTCTTGTAGTCGGGGTGGCAGGTAAAGCAAAGGACTCGCTGGTTGATGCGCAGCGCCGACTTTTCACCAAGGGCGTGCTCCAGGTGGCAGTCCCGGCAGTTGCCGTTAATCAGCGGGATATGTACCAATGCACCCTCTTTGCGGGCGGCTTTTAACGCGCTGCTACTGTATTCGAAGTGGCAGATCTGGCACTCGTTTTTTTCCGGTATCCTGAGCCGCGGCGGGTAAAGAGGGTTGTGGGGCGCGTGACAGCGCAGGCAGTCAAAGGTGTTGTCGCGCTCGAGGCTGTGAACGGCCGGCGGGTTGTTGTGGCACCTGACGCACAACCGGTCACTCCCGGGAGAACTGTCCGGCAGCGTCAGCTTTTCCGTGGTTTGCGGCAGCCAGTCGAGGGTGAGGTAGTCCATTGCCGCGGACAGCCGTGTCTTGATAAGTGTACGGTCGACGACGGCGTTGGGGTTTCTGCCGGCGGCCGTGTACGCTTCCACGGCTTTTTTCCACTCCTCCCGCTGGTAATAAAGCTCCCCGACACGCAACCACGCCGCTGCAAACAGGGGGTTATTGACGACAGCCTGCTGTTGCAAGTTTAGTTCCATTTCGGGCGCACGCTGGATGCCGTAAAGAAGCCCAAGGTTGAAGCTTGCGGCGGCAAGGGCCGGCTCGTTCTGAAGCGCTTTCGCGTACCAGGCGCTCGCTTCTTTCCGGCGGCCGCACGAATCGTATACCTGGCCGAGGTAATAAGGGGCGTGTCCGTCCTGCGGATCTAAGCGTATTGCGGCCTCAAAGGCGCGGGTGGCCTGAAAATAGTCTTGGCGTTTAAATGCCGTAAGCCCTTCTTGAATCCACTGTTCGGCTGTTTTTTCCCTGGCCGTGAGGTTAAAAGGCCATATAAACAAGACCGCGGCGGTAACAAGAATCGCCGCCCCGGCTAAGATGGTGAAGACGGGCTTCAAACGGCCCGTTGGCTGTTTCTCCTTCTCTTCCGCGGCCATCGTTTATGAACTCCATTTTTATTAAAGCTATCAGCGGTCAGCTTTCAGCTTTTGGATAAATGATGTCAGCATACGTTTTATTTCACTAACTTCATCGGCAAGTTGCACATAATCTGGAGGTTGCAGTAACTCGAGATCGTGAGAAAGCAAAAGATGATATTCTAACTCGCTTGCTGAACCGATCGCTATCTGAAAAAAGCGGGCAAGTTCTGTTTCTCCATTTCTACCACAACCTTCTGCGATGTTAGCAGCTACGGAGACAGACGAACGCCGGATCTGACTTGTTAATCCGTACATTTCTTCTCTGGGAAAAGTTGCAGTAGCCTTGTAGACCGTTAATGTTAATCGGTGGCTTTTTTGCCAAACCTTTAACTCTTTAAAATCTCTCAAGATGACTCCTCTGATAGCTTACGGCTAATAGCTGAACGCTTTATGGCAGCCCCACGAGGCCCTGCGTGTGGCAGTAAGAGCAGCTCGTAGTGTCGTGGCATTTGAAACAACCGGTCGCGCCCTTCTGGGCCACGATCTTTGGGTGCTGCTTACGGTAGTTTTCCGGGTGCGTCTCCGGGGTCCTGTGGCACTCGCCGCAGGTGATAATCTCCTGCCGGCCGGCGGGCCCCTTTGCCTTGGCGTCGTGACAAACCAGGCACCCCTCAAGGTTCTGGTCCGCCCGGAACTTGTGTTTTAATTTAAAGTCCGGGGTGTGCGTCACCGGCAGTTGGATGTGGCACTCGACGCAAAACGGGTTGCCGCGCACCCCCTGCATAAGGGTCAACGGTTCTCCCGGTCTGGCGACGTCAAGTAAAACGGCGTGGCAGTATACACAGTACTGAATATCGCGGCGGGCGCCGCCGCCGTGATTGTAAGCCCAATCCGCCGGTTTATGGTCCTCCGGGATATCGAGTTCCTTATGGCAGGCCGCACATGCTGAGGGCGCCTTTCTTCCGTCGTGGCAACCCATGCAGGCGCCCATTAACGGGCGGTGTTCCTTCGGTCCCAAATCTTGAAGTTCCTTTTCAAGCAGCGCGAATGCGGGATCCGACTTCCCGCCGGTTTTTTGCAGCGCCGCGGTCATACGGTGGCCGGCGCGGGCGTGGACGACATCAACGTGGCAGGCCGCGCAAGGAGTGCCGGTTACGGTGGTGTGTTCGCGGTGCGGGATGATCAGGTCCCCGGACGGGGTTATTTCTCTGTTGACTGAATGGCAACCGCCGCAGGTCTCGTTTGACGGCACAAAGTTCTTTTGAAAAGGGTATTGCTGTTTGCCGAGAAGATGGATAAGCTTGTTGCGGGCCTCGATGCGGCGGCGGGCCCAGCGGTTAAGGGTGCTGTTATCCCCGCCGTGACAGGTGAGACAATTTATCTGACTGTGAGAAGACAATTTCCAGGCGGTATACTGGGGCCGAATTTCATGGCACGTCGCGCAGTAACCGGGACTTTCCTTATTACTCAACACGTAGTCCGAAAGGCTGTAAACTCCGGCGATGATGGCGCAAGCAGTCGCGGTGTAGACGAGCCTCCGAAGCCATGGGTTTGCGGGAAGGTGCAGCATCTAAACCCACCTTGATGTCTTTAAGATTGCCATGTATAAACCGGGCAGTATGGAAGCTTACTCTCAATTTAGCCAATAATATGACGAGTGTCAAGGAATTTCATCTCTTGAAGTAATACGGCGGTGGTTGTTATAATTATTTGCCCGGTATCCGCTGCGGGCCGAATAGTTCTATAATGGACGTTAAGGTTTCAGTTTTACAAAACTGGAATATAACCCCGCCGGGAATAAAAAAAGATTAAGACCTGGTGCGTACGGTCCGGCGGCGGCGCCAAGGGGAATCAGGCATGACGAGGATACGATTGATTGTGGGCCTCGGCAACCCGGGTCCTGAATATATAGGGACCCGCCACAACATCGGGTTCAAGGTTATAGACCGTCTCGCCGGGCTTTACGGCGCGGGGTTTAAAGGGCGCCGCAAAAAGCTGCTCACGGCCGTGATACAGGTGGGAGAATTGAAAGTCGTCCTCGCCAAACCCTGTGCTTTTATGAACCTGAGCGGTCCGGTTGTCAGGGCTCTGGTGAAAAAGGGAGGTCTGTCCCCCGCCGCCTTACTGGTGGTGCACGACGACCTGGATTTGTCCCTGGGGCGGTTAAGGCTCGCACCCGGCTCTTCGAGCGGCGGTCATAAAGGTGTTCAGTCGATCATCGATGCTTTGGGTTCAGCGGATTTTGCCCGTTGCCGCATTGGTGTCGGGCGGCCGCTGGGAGACGCGGCGGACTACGTATTGAGCCGTTTTTACCCGGAGGAGAGGGAGAGGGTGGAGGCGGCGGTGGAGAACGCGGTTTCCGCGGTCGACTGTGTTCTTCGCGAAGGGTTGGACCGGGCGATGAATAAATTTAACCGACGGCGGTAAATCAACATAATAATGCAGGGTTTGCTGAATTTGATGGCCGGCGCCCCCATAACCGGCGGCATTCGCGATTCACTCGACAGGGGGGAGTCGCGGGCGGTATACGGTTTAAGCGGCGCGGGTCAGAGCCTCTTTATTTCGGGATTGATGGCGGATGCCGGCTTGCCTGTAGTGGTAGTAACTCCGGACGATGACACGGCGTTCAGGCTTCAGGCGGACCTTCGCCACCTCCTCGGGGGAGAGGTTTTTCTTTTTCTCCCCTGCGATATTTTTCCCGACAGAACGAGCAGTAACGCTTTTATCCCGAAACAACGCCTGGCTTCGCTCCAGGCTTTGGTCCACGGCAATGGGCTTGTGATCGCTACCGCCCCGGCATTGATGCGCGGGCTTGCGCCGCCGGGAGTATTTAAGCAGGCATGCAGGGTCATCGAGACGGGCGGCGCGATGGCGCCGGCCGCATTAGCGCTTTACCTGACCGAAGTGGGTTACCGTCACGCGGACATGGTTGAAACCCCGGGTAAGTTCTGCCGGCGAGGCGGCATCGTCGATTTTTTCCCGCCGACCCTGGACGCGCCGGTCAGGGTTGAATTTTTCGGTGATGTGATCGACTCGCTGCGGTTTTTTGAACCGGTAACCCAACGGTCCCGGGGGAAGACGCTGAGGGTCCAGGTAGGGCCGGCGCATGAGGGCGTTTACGCTCCCGCCGAGTTGCGGGCCGCGGCGGCGCGGTTGAAACAGGATTACGAGGGTTGCAAGGTTCAGCTCAAATCGCCGCAGGCCCGGGCACGGCTCGAGGCCCAGATATCAGACCTTTTAGCTCTGTTGGACTTGGAAGTCCCCAGCCCGAACCCCGAGGCTTTTATCCCTTATATTTACGATAAACCTTTTCACCTGATCGATTATTTACCGCCGGAAAGCCCGGTGCTTGTGGTCGAGCCGCAAAAGACCGCCGCTGTCGCCCGGAAGGCCGAAGACGATATTCTGCAAGTGGTCGCCGAACTTCTTAAAACGGGCGCACTCTTACCCCGGCAGGGTCAGTTTCACAACAGGTG
>JAGUUY010000019.1 GCA_020063185.1 Bacillota bacterium | reverse complement strand
GGGTCGAAATACAGACACAGAATACAGAATAAAAAGATTTTGAATTCGGAATCCAAGGCTGATCGCTGACGGCTGAAAGCTAACAGCTATTAGGACTTTTGACTTTCGACTCGTGACTCGCGACTTTCTCCTTCCAGCGCCTCGTTCAGCGCGGTAAGAAAGCCCTCAATTTCTTCTTCCGTATGCGCCGCGCTCACCGTGATTCTTAAACGGGCGGTGCCGGGCGGCACTGAAGGAGGCCGGATGGCCGGCACATAGTACCCGCGGTCAAGCAGCCTTCCCGCCACGCGCAGCGCCCGTTCCGGACTGCCGAGTACGAGCGGCATTATCGGCGACGTCTTCGCCCCCGCGAAACCGGCGGCCGCAAGCCCCCGGTGCATCCGCTCGACATTCTCCCACAGTAAGTTCAGTATTTCCGGCCGGCCCTCTACCACCTCGAGAGCGGCCAGGGCCGCCGCGGCGGATGCAGGCGGCAAGGCGGTGGTGAACAAAAAAGGGCGGGCCTTGTTCATAACGTATTCAATCAAAACGCCGTCGCCGGCGATGAATCCCCCGACCGAGCCGAGGGCTTTGGAGAGCGTGCCGGTCAGGACGAGCCCGCGGGAAGAAATCCCTTGCGCGGCGGGTGTACCCTTACCGCCCGGACCGAGCACGGCGGTGCCGTGGGCGTCGTCCACGATGAACCCGAGGTCGGACTGTTCGGCGAGCGCGTGCAGCGACGCGAGCGGCGCGGTGTCGCCGTCCATGGAAAAAATCCCTTCGGTGACCAGCAGGCGCTTCCGCCCCGGATGCTGGGGCAGAAGCGACCGGAGAGAGGCCGGATCGTTGTGCCGGAAGCGCACCGTCTTCGCGCCGCTCAAACGGCAGCCGTCCAAGAGCGAAGCGTGACACAACCGGTCGCAGAAGACAACGTCACCCCGCCCGGCGAGAGCGCTGAGCGCGGCGATGTTGGCCATGTAACCCGAAGGAAACACAAGCGCGCGCGCGCACCCTTTGAAACGGGCGATGGCTTCCTCCAGCGTCTGGTGCAAAGGAGTGTGGCCGCTGACCAGGCGTGCGGCGCCGCTCCCCGCCCCAAAAGTTTCCAGCGCCTCGCGGGCCTTTTTCATTACCAGGGGGTGGTGCGTAAGCCCAAGGTAATTGTTGGTGCAAAAAAGGGTAAGCTCCCGGCCGTGGAGAAGCGCCCGTGTCGGCCCGAGCGGCGTTAAGGGGCGGAGGGCGCGTTTGAGGCCGTCGCGTTCCATAGCCCGGAGAGCTTCGTTCAGGTATTCCATCCCCTGTGCGCTCTTCCACATAAATGTCAACCTGGCAAGTAATTCTGGTTAACAATATAATCCGTATTGGGCCTTACTGTCAAGGACAGGCGGTGAAGGAGATTTATGATAAACGCCGAAATATTACCCAAAGATGAGGGGGCCGCCCGATGGCCGGCAAAAGGAGGACCGGCGGCACGTCCGCCAAAACAAAGAACGAAATCGCCGCCAAGAACGATCTCAAAGCAGAGCTCTTGGGTGTGGGCTTTTTGGCGCTCGGAGCCCTTGGCCTGATCAGCCTTACCACCGGATCGGCGGGCGCGGTCGGGGAATTCGCCCACCGGACCCTTTCCGGCCTGGCGGGTGAGGGCCGTTATCTCGTACCTCTGGCGGTAGGGTTGCTGGGGATTGCTTTGCTCCGCGAGCGCCGGCAGCAAGACCTCAGGTTGCGGTTATACGGCGGTGCGGGACTGGTCCTGGTCTCCCTGGTCCTCCTTGACCTGTGGCTCCTGCCAAGGAGTGCGGAGTTCAGGGAGACGATGGCCAACGGTATCGCCGGTGACGGCGGCGGTGTGCTCGGCGCGTTTTTCAGTTATATCCTGCGCCGGGCTTTCGGCGTTGCCGGGACGTATGTAATTCTGGGAAGCGCTACCCTCGCCTGCCTTGCTTTGACTACCAGTCTTTCTCCCGGAGAGTTGGGCCAAAAAGCGGGCCGGAAGATTTCCAGATTTGCGGGTGCGGTAAGCCGGAAAACCGGCGAGTTTCTTTTTACCGAAGTCAAAGAGGAAGAAGAACGGGCGTCGCTGCCGGTGATCATTGACGGCTCGGAGCAGATACCGGTCAAAACGGACCCGTCGCCCGCCCCGGAACCGCAGCAACAGCAACAGCCGCCGGTCATCCTGGAAGATAAAGTGCCGGCCCGGGTCTCCCAGATATCCCTCGAAGAGGTCTTCAGCTACAAACCGCCCCCCGTTACCCTGCTTACGCGCGTGCCGAGGGTAAGGGACGGTTCGGGTACCAGGGACATCGCTGAAAGCATTAAAATTCTCGAGGAAACGCTCGAAAGCTTCGGCGTAAGGGCCAAGGTAACCCAGGTTTCCCGGGGGCCCGCTGTTACCCGTTACGAGGTCCAACCGGCGCCCGGCGTTAAGGTGAGCCGTATTGTGAGTCTCGCCGACGACATTGCGCTTGTGATGGCGGCGGCCGATGTGCGCATTGAAGCCCCGATTCCGGGCAAAGCCGCCCTCGGTATCGAGGTGCCGAACAAAGAGATTTCTCTCGTCCACCTGCGCGAACTATTAGAGAACAAGGAGTTCACCCATTCGCCTTCACCGCTGACCGTCGCCCTCGGGAAAGGGATCGCCGGGCAGGTGGTGGTGGCCGACCTGACACAGATGCCGCACCTGTTGATTGCGGGCGCTACGGGCGCCGGCAAGAGCGTCTGCCTCAACACTCTGATCATAAGCATCCTGTTCAAGTCGGGCCCCGAAATGGTGAAGTTCGTACTGATCGATCCCAAGGTGGTGGAACTCACGACTTACAACGATATTCCGCATCTGGCCTGTCCGGTGGTGACGGACGCGAAAAAAGCCGCGGCCACACTGAGGTGGCTGGTGCGCGAGATGGAGCGGCGTTACGAGGCCCTGGCGATGGTGGGGGTGCGGGACATCGCACGGTTTAACAGCATCATGAAATTTAGTGAGGAAAAGCGCGGGCGTCTGCCATATATTGTAGTGGTGATCGATGAACTGGCTGACCTGATGATGGTGGCGCCGGTCGATGTGGAGGACGCTATCTGCCGGCTGGCCCAGATGGCCCGTGCTGCTGGGATTCACCTCGTCGTCGCCACGCAAAGGCCTTCGGTTGACGTGATCACGGGGCTTATTAAGGCTAATATACCTTCGCGGATTTCGTTCGCGGTTTCGTCGCAGGTCGACTCGCGGACAATTCTCGACGTCGCGGGCGCGGAAAAACTTATGGGCCGGGGCGACATGCTGTTCTGCCCGGTCGGCAGCAACAAACCGATCCGCCTGCAGGGGGCATACCTGTCGGACCGCGAGGTCGAGGCCGTAGTGGAGTACCTGCAGAAGCAGGGGATACCGTCCACGGAGGAGATCCCGGTGGAGGTAACACCGTACGAAGAGGTTTTTGAGGACGACGACGAACTTCTACCTCAGGCCGCCGAAATCCTTTTCCGCGCCGGGCATGCGTCGATTTCCCTACTGCAGCGCCGGCTCAAAATCGGGTACGCCCGCGCGGCCCGCTTGATAGACATCATGGAGCGCCGGGGGATTGTCGGCCCCTTTGAAGGAAGCAAACCGCGTGCCATCTTGATGACCTTCGAACAGTACCGCGCCACCCTTGAACGTCGTAAATAGACAATATTCGGCTAATATTGACTATGACCAGAGCTTTATGTTAAAGTAAAAGCGTAATTAGCTCTTCCTTCCTGCTGTTTCTATGAATAACCGTATGCGGGGTGACAGGGGTGAGTATCGGCGGGCAACTGCTTCAGACACGGAAAGAAAAAGGAATAAGCCTTGCGGCCGCGGAAGAGGCTACGAAAATCCGCACCAGGTTTTTGGAAGCGATGGAGAACGACCGGTTTAATCTGCTGCCGGGGCGGGTTTACGCTAAGGCGTTTTTGCGTATTTACGCCCGTTTTCTGGACTTGGACGAAGCGCAGCTTGCTGCGGAATTCGACTCGCTTTACGGAACAGAGCCGACTCCGGCAGCCAAGCCGCAGCGGATAAAAAAGCGCCGCTCCATCTCGTCGCGCTACCGCACTCTTTTTCTTGTTCTGGTTGTCGTCGGCCTGCTTTTCGCTTTTAATGGTATTTACGAGGTCGTTTACGGGGGTGCGGGGGAGCGCGGGCCCTCCGTTGAGGAGGACCGGCAGCTTCCGGTTGTGAACCTCAAACCAGGCGAGTTAGTGAAAGACGCCGGGCCGCAGGACGGGCATACCGGCCTGCCGTTGGCGGACCAACGGCAACAGGCGAGCGAGGGCTTGAACATTACGCTGAATGTTACCAGTGACAGGTGCTGGATGCGGGTGGTAGCCGACGGCGAAACGGCTTTCGAGGGTGAACTCCGGGCGGGAGACACCCGGAGCTTCCCCGCGCAGAGTTCCGTGCAACTGCGGTTGGGGAACGCGGGGGTTGTGGAGGTGTCCCATAACGGGCAAAACCTCGGCTATCTGGGCGGCATCGGTCAGATTGTAACGAGGGAGTTCTCCATCCAGAACGGATAAGCTAAGGGGTCCAAATTTGGGGTCAGAATACAAAATTAAGAAGTCAGAATTCAGAATATAGAATGTAGAAGATAGAAGC
>JAGUUY010000086.1 GCA_020063185.1 Bacillota bacterium | reverse complement strand
CTGGCTTTTTTGACCAAAAACCGTTCGGGAACATTTTAGATGAGTTGACGAGCCCCGTTTGGGGAACATTTTACGTGAGTTGAAGCGGCCCCTTGACAATTGCGGGGGGGGGGGGTATACTTTTATTGGAATCACATTAGGAGGACTTATGACTAACTGGAAAAAATATATCCTTGCTGTTGTCGCAGTGGCGACGACGGCTGGGTTCGGCTACCTTAAGAATTCACCCGGGCATATCCCGACTGACCTCAGGGACGCTGTGGCCGATAAGGGGTTCGATACCAGCCTCCCTTCCTTTGAAAAAGGCGCCGGCAATATCCCGGAGCCGAAGGCTGCGGCGGTTAAAGGTATCAATAAAGGCTATGTCGCCGGGAACGATCCGTCTGCAGGGGCGCCTGCCAAGCCGGTGGAGTGGGTCACCATCAATGGCGGAAAGTTCACGATGGGAACCGACAGCGGCGAGAAAGGTTTTGAAGACGCCAAGCCGATACACGAGGTCGCAATCAAAACCTTTAAGATGTCCAAAACAGCTGTGACAGTGGAGCAATACGCGGAGTGCGTGATCAAGGGAGGTTGTACGGAACCGGCCACCGGCGATTATTGCAACTGGGGTGTGGCAGGCCGGCAACTCCACCCGGTCAACTGCGTGGATTGGGATCAGGCAAGTAAGTATGCCAAGTTTAAAGGCGGCAGACTGCCTAGCGAGTCCGAGTGGGAGTACGCAGCTACGAGCGGCGGCAAGAATCAGAAATATCCCTGGGGTAATGATGAGCCGACCTGTGACAAGGCCGTGATGTACGGCAATGGCGGTTACGGTTGTGGTAACAACAGCACGATGCCGGTGTGTTCAAAGACTGCTGGTAATACCGCACAGGGTTTGTGCGATATGGCGGGAAATGTCTGGCAGTGGGTGCAGGATAAGTATCAGGATTCGTATAAAGGCGCGCCTGTGGACGGTAGTGCGTTTGAAGCTGCGGGCTCCTACCGGGTGATGCGTGGCGGTTCCTTCCGCAACGCTGACGCCGGAAACCTGCGGGCCGATAGCCGCTACTACGGCGGCCCTGGCTACCGCGGCGGCAGCATCGGGTTCCGCCTCGTGAGGTCTCGGTAACCCTTGGACACTTGAACACTTGGCCCTTGGTATAAATCTGTTGCAGGTCAACTTGCGGAGGTAGTGAACCGGGCGCGTGCGTAAGCCGCGCCCGGTGCGCTACCGGAGTAGTTACTATAAACCGGAAACGGCGGCGGAGAAATGAAACTCAAGATTTTCACCCTGCGCTTAAATCCGGTGACCGGGCTCTTTGACGAGGGAGAGCTTGTGAGTTTTCAGTTGGGCAAAGATGTGATTGAGATTTCAGAACATTTCCTTGTCCATGAAAAAACACCGACGCTTTTGTTGGTCCTGCGATATAGAGATATTCCAGACAACGGCGGCGGAGCGCGCCAGTCGCAGGAGGCCGCGCGCAAGGATTGGCGTGCGGAGCTTGACACACAGAGCCAGCGGATATACGACGAGTTTAGATTATGGCGCGGCCGCAAGGCCAAGCAGGAAGGCTTGCCACCTTACCTAATTCTCAATAACCGCGAACTGGCGGAGTTGGTAATGAAGCACCCGGCAAATATCACGCAATTGCGGGAGATAGAGGGAATCGGCGAGGCGAAGTCCAAGCGTTGGGGTGAGGAAATGCTGGCTCTTCTATCAAAGTTGGAGATACGGAAACTGGCGGAACCTGCCCCCACCACCACGAAAAACCAAGGGGAGAATAAATCGTGACTTCCATCGAGCTTCCTTTTTTCGTCCACTGGGAGAAAACACTTGGCGATATTTTTTCCCGGACCGAGAAGTTTCCGAAACGGGTCCGCTTTACCCTTTCCTCTCGAATAGATAATCTGGCGCTCGATATTCTGGAGAAGATTATCGAGGCGCGTTACGTCAAAGACAAATCGGCCGCGCTCGCGCAAGCGAGCATTTCTTTGGAGAAGCTTAGGGTTTTTCTCAGGATAAGTCACGAAGAGCGACATCTCGATAACAAGGGCTTTGAGCATGTCGCGCGAAACATTGACGAAGCCGGACGAATGCTGGGCGGCTGGATTCGCAGCCGGAGCGCCAAGTGAAGCGGTCCGGGCATCTTTTTGAGAAGGTGGCGGATTTCTACGCTTTGGCCGCCGCAGCCAGGCGAGCCGCCCGCGGTAAAGGCGCGAGTGTATCCGCAGCATCTTTTCTTTTCAACATGGAAGGCGAGATACTGCGTCTTCAGCGCGAGATACTGGGTGGTAGCTACAAACCGTTGCCTTACAGAACATTTTACATATCAGAACCCAAACCCAGGACTATCTCGGCGGCGGATTTTAGGGACCGGGTTGCGCATCACGCGCTGTGCGCAGTCCTGGAGCCACTCTTTGAGCGCGCGGCGATATCAGATAGTTACGCCTGCCGGCCGGGTAAGGGTTCCCACCGGGCTGTGCGTAAGGCGCAGTATTTTGCAAAGCGTTTCGATCGGTTTCTTAAGCTCGACATCCGCAAATTCTTTGAGACTTTGGACCATGAGGTTCTGAAAGCGGATCTGAGGCGCCTTATTAAAGACCACCGGTTACTTAAGCTTGCCGACCGGATCATCGAGCATGGCGCTCCGGGCTCACCGCCTGGCAAGGGGCTTCCCATCGGCAATCTGACCAGCCAGCATTTTGCCAACCACTATCTCAGCCCGCTTGACCATTACATAAAAGAAAAGCTCCGCGCGCCGGGTTATGTGCGATACATGGACGACTTTCTGCTCTTTTCGGACTCAAAGAATTTCCTGCGCGGCGCGCATCAAACCATTAACGAGTTTGTGGAGCTTAATCTTAAACTCACGCTTAAGTCCGAGGCGACTGTTCACGCTCCCGTTTCGGAAGGTATTCCTTTCTTGGGTCTGCGCCTCTGGCCGCAAATGGTCCGGTTGGATGGTTCAGGTAAACGCAGGCTTATTCGCGCTCTTAGGTCGGGCGCGGAGGGCCTTGTCTCCGGGCGACTGGTGGAGGAAGATCTCGCAGCTTCTTTAAAGAGCCGCTTAGGCCACGCGGAACATGCGGACACTATCGGACTGCGGAGGTCGCTGGGCGGGCTTATGAATTTCGGTTCGGGGATATTACGGGCTCCAACCGGGTGATGCGTGGCGGTTCCTTCAACAACAATGACGCCAGAAACCTGCGGGCCGATAACCGCAACAACAACGACCCTGGCAACCGCAACGACAACATCGGGTTCCGCCTCGTGAGCTCACGGCGATGGCCAGATGTCTTGCGTCTATGGATGTAAGACCAGTGCCCAGGTCATGACCAAAGTCCCTAGGAACCAGCGCTGCCCGCTGAAATAATTACAGCGGCGGGCGGACAAAGAGAGAGAATACGCGCCGCGCCTGCCGGTAGGACTTAAGTAGGAGTCTCGAACGCCGGCGCGGCGCGTTTGTTTTTCAGGTTATGTGTCTGGGCTTTCTGGACTAATAACGTCAGATGCTTGCTATCGTTATAACGAAGCGACTTTAAAGTCATCACAATACGCCCAGGTCTTCGTCGACGTTCTCAGCTTCACATACGATGAAACGGCCTTGCGGACAGTAGCGCTGCCTTTGCTTTCAGCAAATGCAGCACTACTGCCGCGGCCGCTCTTCACGATAAGGAGGCCGGCCAGACTTGCGCAAACAGCGCAGGCCAGGCCGGCTGCCTAAACGACCAGGTAACGGCCATGCGCGGCCGCCAGTCCAACCTTGCGCCGCGAATGCGCCGGCAGCACTGGCGGCCGTTCGCCCCACCAACGCGGCTAAAGCCGCG
>JAGUUY010000055.1 GCA_020063185.1 Bacillota bacterium | reverse complement strand
ATCTGTAAGACCAAGATAAAACTCCCGGACGTCCTCGTTGTCCCTGAGCTTGTCGACCTCGCCCTCCAGGACTATCCTGCCGCTCTCCATGATATACCCGTAATCGGCGATGGACAGCGCGACATTTGCGTTCTGTTCGACCACCAGAATGGTGGTCCCTTCCTGCTGGTTAATCTCGCGGATGATTTTAAAAATCTCGGCGACCAGCAAAGGGGCAAGACCCAACGAAGGCTCGTCCAGCAGCATGAGTTTCGGCTTGGCCATCAGCGCCCGGCCGATGGCGAGCATCTGCTGCTCCCCGCCTGAAAGATACCCCACCACCCGGTGTTGAAGCTCGGACAACCTGGGGAAATACCCGCAAACCAGCTCCATATCCTTCTTTATATTGCCCCTGTCCTTGCGGGTGTAGCTGCCCGCAAGGAGGTTCTCCTCCACCGTGAGGTGTTCAAAAACCCGGCGCCCTTCCATGACCTGAAAAATGCCCCGCTGTACCACCTTTTCCGCATCCAGATTGGTAATTTGTTCACCGCAGAATTCGATGGCGCCGTCGGTCACCTTGCCGTTTTCCGCCTGCAGCAGGCCGGAAATCGCCTTCAGCGTGGTTGTCTTCCCGGCGCCATTGGAGCCGAGAAGCGCCACCACCTTCCCCTCGGGTACTGTCAGGGACATGCCTTTCAGCACCAGAATAACGCGGTCGTAGATGACCTCCACGTTATTCAAAACGAGCAAGTGAATACCCCCCAATGATTTATGCGAAGTGCCGCGGCCGCCGGCCGAATAAGAAGTGGGAAGTGAGAGGTCGGAGGCTGGAACCGGTGAACGGGCCGGCCGTTCACCCAACGCCGCACCAGCGCGCGCCTCCCACTCCCGACTACAATCCATCGGCCGTTTAAGCCGCTTTAAAATCGTTTTAAGGTTTCAAGCCGAAGCGCTTATTTATACCCGAACAAATCCGTCAGGTATTCGAACTTGCCGTTCTTTACCTCGGCCAGTCTGACTTTTTCAATGCCGCGATGGCTGTCGGCGGTAAAGGTCACGGGACCGGCAAGCCCGCCCGTCTCAAATTCGGAAAGGGTCTCGAGCCCTTCCTTAATGGCCTCGCCGGTTACTTCGTCACCCGCGAGTTTCACGCCTTCCAGCATGATCATCGCGGAGGCCCAACCCTGTACGAACTTTTGGGTCTGGTCTTCGAGCTTTTGCCCCTTGGAGGCGAGGTAGTCATTAATCGCCGCCAGTCCGGGAACGTTATCCGTCGGGAAAGCGAACGGGATGACGCCGATGTAACCTTCAGCCGCGTCCTGGGCCAATTTCACGACCTTTTCGTCCGCGGCCCAGTTCAGCCCGATAAACTTCGTGGCAAGCCCGTTCTTTTTCGCGTCTTTGAGCACCGTCGCGGTCAGGTTGGAAGTCCCCTGGATAATGGCGAAGTCCGCTTTTTTGCGTTTCATGTCCAGCACCTGTGAGGTGGCGTCCAGCGCTTGCAGGTCCACTACCTCGTCGGCCACGACTTCAAAACCGATTTCGGTGGCGTACTTCTTGGCGTCGTCGATCGGGGATTTCCCGAAAGGAGTATCGTTATACACGAAAGCCACTTTAGGTTTGCCGGCGCCTTTCCAGTTGTCCTTGGCCCACTTCAGGGCGATCCTGGCCTGGTCGGAGTAGGAAGCCGCAATCAGGAAATTGTAGGGACATTCCGCTACGTTAAGCAGCCCCTCGGAATACGAACCCGAAATGTACGGAATCTTGTCCGTCGCGATTATTTGTTTGAGCGCTTCGGTATCGCCCGTGCCCCAACCAAGAATCGCCGCAACTTTATCCTGTTTGACCAGTTTGTTGTACACTTCAACGGCCTTCGTCTTATCGTAGGCGTAGTCTATGTCGATCAGTTTTACCTCCCGGCCGTCGATCCCGCCTTGGCTGTTGACGTAATCAAAATATGCTTTTGCACCTTGTTGATACGGCACGCCCACGTCCGCGGTAGCGCCGGTAAGGTCAAAAATGCCGCCGATTTTTACCGGCTCCTTCGGCGCCTCCGTACCGTGCGTCGGCGCTTCTTTCTTGCCGCCGCCGCATCCCGCCGCCACCAGTGTGATCGCGAGGCAAACGCAGAGCAGCACAACCCAAAAACTCCGGAAACGCATGTTATCTCCCCCTTCTTAAAAACTATTATCCAGTCCGAACTCTTTAACCCGCCCGAAAACTGCCTGTTGTTCTTCACCCCCTCCGCCTTCAATACGAAAAAGGCCAGAGCCGGAAGTACTCCTTTATGTCCTTCCAGAGCTTCGCCAGCCCCTCTGGCTCGAAGATTAAAAATAAAATGATGATGAGACCGAACAGCGCGGTCTGCATGGACAGCAAAAAATGAGCGATGTTGGGTAGAAAGGAACCGAAGAAATCGGCCGCGGAGCGCAGGAAGATGGGTAAGAGAGTCATAAACGCCGCCCCGTATATCGACCCCATCACGCTGCCCAGTCCGCCGATGATGATCATCGCCAGGTACTGGATGGAAACCTCCACGGTGAAGTTTTCCACTGTGATTACCCGGAGGTAAGCGGCCAAAAGCGCGCCGGCGATTCCCGCGTAGAATGCGCTCAGGCCGAAAGACATCACCTTGTACTTAAGCAGGTTGATCCCCATCACCGCCGCCGCGAGGTCGCGGTCGCGCACGGCCATGAAAGCCCGGCCCACACGGCTCCGGAACAAATTAACCGTACATACGATCGCCGTCAGGCACAGCAGCATGGCAAAGTAATAAAAGTTTCGGTCGTCCGCCATGGAGGCGGACCCGAGGCGGGGGGCGTCGATGACGATGCCCGCCGAACCGTTGGTCAGACTGGTCCAGTGGATAATGGTGTACACGATGATTACCTGTGCGGCCAGGGTCGCGATGGCCAGATAAAGCCCTTTCAGCCTCAGCGAGGGTATCCCGAAAACCGCCCCTACCATTGCCGCCATTATGCCCGCCAGGGGCAGCGCCGCCCAATAAGAAAGGCCCACCTTGGTGGTCAGGATCCCCACGGTGTACGCGCCCACGCCCATGAAAGCGCCATGACCGATGGATATCTGCCCGGTAAAACCAACCAGGATGTTCAGTCCCAGCGCCCCGATTACCGCTATCGCGATGAGGTTGACCACACTGATAAAATAAGGACTCACAAAATACGGCAATACCAGAAAAAAGGCAATAATAGCCGCCACTTTTATTTTGGCGGCGGGGGAAAACAGCACAGCCATGTCTTCCTGGTACGACGTGGTAAAGAGTCCGCAATCCATAACAAAAGGAAACTTAGGCCGCAATGCAACTACACCCTTTCGATGACTTCCTTACCGAACAAGCCGTACGGGCGGACAAGCAGAATAATGACGAGGATCACAAAGGGTACCACTTCTTTGACGCCGCCGCCGAAAATCGGGTCGAGATACCCACCAGCCAGGTTTTCCAGCACCCCGATGATGAACCCGCCGAGAATAGCGCCCGGAATGCTGTCCAGCCCGCCGAGGATGGCAACGGGTAGTACCTTGAGCCCCAGGTGGGCAAGCGACGAGTTGACGCCGTTGATATTACCCAGCAGAATGCCGCCGACGGCCGCCACCAACGCCGCGATCGCCCAGGTTATGGCGAAGACCTTTTTCACGCTGATGCCCATGGATAAGGCCGCCTGTTGGTCGTCCGCCACCGCGCGCATTACGATTCCCGTGGTGGTGAATTTGAAGAATAGCGAAAAAATCGCCAGCAGCAGAAGGGCAAGCCCGAAGGACCATAAATACACCTGTGAGATGACCACCTCGCCGAGATATATCGGTTCCTGGGGAAACACCGGCGGGTAAATCATGGTATCCGTACCCCAGATAAGCTGGGTAAGTCCCCTCATCAGGCTGGCAAGCCCGATGGTCGCCATGATTACCGATATTATCGGCTCACCGATAAACGGGCGCAGTACCGTGCGTTCCACGAGCGCCCCGAGCGCTAGGGCCAGGCACAAGGTGAGCATTACCGCCGGCAGGAAGGGTACGTTCTGCGTAGTCACCACCCAGAGGGCGACGTAAGCCCCCACGAGCAGAAACTCCCCCTGTGCAAAGTTAATGCAGTCACTTGCCTTGTAAATCAGCACGAAACCAAGTGCCACAAGGGCGTAAATACTCCCGACCACTAAACCTGTAACGAGCAACTGTAGAAACAATCAAGCCACCCCCGCTTCGCTTGAAGACCGACGGACAACCTCTCCGGTTTTTACCACCTTAAGTGCGGTTTGAATCATGGCCTCGCGGCCGTCCCGGTACTTCACCTTCGTCTCGATACTTATTTCCGGTGCTCCCGCGTAAAGGCCTTCCACCAGGTCCGCATATTTCTGCGTCACATATCCGAACCGCACTTTCCGCGTTCGAGTGAGTTCTTCGTCATCGGCGTCGAGTTCCTTGTGCAGAATGACAAACCGGTTTATTTTAACAGCCTCGGGCAGGTCTTTGTTGACGCGTTGTACCTCATTCGTGATCAGCGTAATTACCTCCGGCTTCTGGGAGAGGTCGACATAGGTAGTGTAGGCTAGGTGATTATTCTCGGCCCACCGGCCCACGTTCGCCATGTCGATATTGATCAGCGCGACCACGTGCGGTCTGTCCTTACCGATCACCACGGCCTCCTTAATATAGGGACTGAATTTCAGCTTATTGCTGATGTGTTGAGGTGAGAAGATGCTGCCGTCGGCCAGCCGCATTACATCTTTCAGCCGGTCGATGACTATCAGGTGCCCACTGTCGTCAAGGTAGCCCGCATCCCCGGAATACAGCCAGCCGTCGACCAGAGACTCCGCGGTGGCTTCCGGATTTTTGTAGTATCCGGCAAAAACGGACGGACTGCGTGAAAGTATTTCCCCTTCTTCGGTAATGCGAATTTCGGTTTCCGGTATGGGCTTGCCCACCGTATGAAACTTGACGTCACCATCGGTATGGATCACGGAAATCCCCGCAATCTCTGTCTGACCGTAAATCTGTTTCAGATTGACCCCGAGCGCGTGAAAAAACCTGAACACCTCCGGCCCCAGCGCCGCGCCCCCGGTATAAGCGCGCCTGAGTCGCGAAAAACCCAGGTGGTCCTTGATGGCGCTGAAGACCAGAAACTCACCCAGCGCATGCAAAAACCGCAGGCCGCAGGAAGGCCTCAGCTTGTTAAAACGGCAATCGGCCATGCGATACCCGGCCTTGATGAAAAACCGGTAACAACACCGCTTAAACCAGGAGGAATCCTCAATTTTCACCTGCACGCGCGAGACGACGTCCTCCCAGATGCGCGGCGGGGAAAACATCACGTGCGGGCCGATCTCCCTGAGGTTTTGCTGCACCGTTTCCGGTTCCTCCGGAAAGTTGACCGTAAAACCGACCCAAAGGGCCATCGACACTCCCATCATCTGCTCCCCCATCCAGGCAAGGGGCAGGAACGATAAATATTCGCTGTTTACATCCAAGGGGTCGAGGCTTAACAGATTTTTAGCCATACTAAGTATGTTCTTATGGGTTATCACCGCTCCCTTGGGGAACCCCGTGGTCCCGGAAGTATAGGCGATCATCGCCGGGTCGCCGGCGCGCCCGCGGGCCACCAGCTCCTCGAACAGCTTGGGGTTGGCGCGGTGGACTTCTTCCCCTAGGGCCTCAACGGCGGCAAAATCCATTAAGAGCGGGTCGTTGTAACTCTTCATCCCCTTTGGATCGTAAAAAATCACCTGTTTGACTTTCGGCAACACACCCTTAATATCCAAAATTTTATCCACCTGCTCCTGGTCTTCCACCACTATAAACCGGCTGTCTGAGTGGTCCAGGATATAACTGACCTCGCGGGAAAGCGAGTCCTGGTAAACACCGACCGATACACCACCCGCGGCCTGGGCCGCCAGTTCGGCGAAAACCCACTCCGGGCGGTTGTCCCCGATAACGGCCACCTTGTCTCCAGCATGAAAACCGAGTTTCACGAGACCCAGGCAAAAATTGCGTACGTGAGCCAGATAGTCGTTCCAGCTCATCGTCTGCCAGATGCCGAATTCTTTCTCTCGGAGCGCAACTCTTTTCCCGAAGCGGTCGGCGTTGCGTAAAAGTAACTGTGGTAGAGTCTCTTCAACCATAGACCGTGCCGTCTCCTTGTGTAACGTAACGCAAACATGAGCTCGACTTTGCCCGCGATGCGTCTGTACGGTATAGTTCTTAGGTTATTTCTTGCCGGCGCTGTTTAAAGCCTGAGCTGAGCCGCCTATCGGTTCACCCAGCCTGATGGCCGAGGTAAGCCTCTATTACGCGGGGGTTGTGTTGGATTTCAACCGGCGACCCTTCCGCGATTTTCTGGCCGAAATCAAATACCGCGACCCGGTCGGAGACGTCCATCACCACACCCATGTCGTGTTCAATGAGGATCATTGTTGTGCCCCATTCCTCCGCTATATCGAGAATGAAACGCGCCATATCCTCCTTTTCCTCGGTGTTCATACCCGCCATCGGCTCGTCGAGCAGCAACAGTTCCGGTTCCAGCGCCAGCGCGCGCCCGAGTTCCACCCGTTTTTGCAGGCCGTAAGGCAGGGTCCCGACGGGTTTGCGCCGGACGCTTTCTATTTCTAAAAAATCGATAATTTCCTCCACCCGGCGCCGGTGCATAACTTCCCCGCGTTGCGCAAAGCCCCAGTAAATGCTTCCGGATATAATGCCGGAGCGCATGTGTATATGCCGGCCCAACATGATGTTTTCTAAAACCGTCAGGTGTTTGAAAAGCTCGATGTTTTGGAATGTCCTCGAAATGCCGAGCATCGCCCGTTTGTGTGGCGGGAAACGGCTGATATCTCGTCCCCTGAATACGATCCGCCCCGAACCCTGGCGGTAGAGACCGTTAATACAGTTGAGAAGACTGGTCTTACCGGCGCCGTTGGGACCGATTACGGCCAGTATTTCTCCTTTATTGACCTCTAAGCTGACGTTGAAAAGCGCGGTAACCCCGCCGAAATGAAGGGATAGTTCGCTGATTCCCAGCAATTTCAACTACATATAACCCCTTAACCGCTTGAAGAAAAGCCCGAAACCGATGGGTTCAGGCTTCCTGCAATATCCCTAACAAACCTTTTATTTTCCACACCGAGCGGGAAAATCCTTTTTTCTAAAGCAACTTTTCCCATCCAAATACTGTTACGAACCCCCATCCAGCGCTTTTGTACCGTTAAAAAAGGGCAAGAAATTTGTTCCGCTTTCCGGTAATTGTTGCCGGAGATAAATTATGCTATTTTATTGGCAACGGGCGTTTTTCGTGTAGACAGTTAAAAAGGGGGATCGGGGTTCGACATGGAAGTAAAGGCAGCGCAAACGAAAATCGTCTTTGCCAAGGGTGACATTACCCGGCAGGAAACCAGCGCCGTCGTGAATGCGGCCAACTCTAGCCTGATGGGGGGCGGCGGTGTGGACGGCGCCATTCACCGGGCCGGCGGTCACGCCATTCTTGAGGAGTGTAAAAAAATTGTCGCGGCAAAGGGTCCCTGCCCGCCGGGACAGGCGGTAATCACTACCGCGGGCAACCTGAAGGCGCGCTACGTCATTCATACCGTAGGCCCCATCTGGCGCGGGGGTGACCGCGGCGAGGACGAACTCCTCCGGCAGGCCTATTTTAACTCGCTGTCCCTGGCCGCAGAGCACGGCGTCAAGTCCGTCGCCTTCCCGGCGATCAGCACCGGGGCCTACCATTTTCCGCAGGAAAGGGCCGCGCGCATCGCCGTATGTACCGTACTGGCTTTCATCAGGGAAAAGCCGCTTGAAGAAGTACGCTTCGTCCTTTTCTCCGACGAAGACCTCGGCGTATACAACCAGGTCTGGGAGGAGCTTTCCGCAAAAGGCTGAGCAGATTCCGGCCGCCGTTCAAGGGTTAAGTCACACCTCTTGTTTCCTTAATGGGCGTTTGCGGCTCACCGGCGGCATTTATCCCGGCGAGCGCTTCGGGTGCGCCGGCACTTACCTGGATGTTTATGAGCCCGCTTCTTATCTTGCTAATCCGGGAGCTGATGTCCTTGCGCGAGTTCTCCAACATGGTGATGGCCCTGGGGAACCTCCCCTCGAGCTCTTCCTGCAGCCAATTGACGTTTTCTTCAATACCCTGGAGGGAAAGGTTGACTTTCTCGAGGTCGATGTTCTGCGAGGTCTTGAGCACAGTCTGGAAGACCAGCAGCAGGTAGGGAATAAACATGCTGTAACTGATTAGTACGACGTTCTGCTGAAAGACGGCTGCCTGAACCCCTGAGCACAGTTCGTGGACCGCGTCGGGCACGGCCACGATGCCGAAGTTGACGGTCAACCCGGGGTCCACGTATTTTTTGATTTCTCTGGCTTTATTCAGCACGGCGGTTTCGATCTGTGCTTTAAGCTTTTGCTGCTCGCCGGGGTCTTCAGCGCCTACGAGTTGTTCCAGCAGACCGGTCGCCGCCCACTTACTGTCAATCGGCAGAATAAGACCGTTGGGCAGCCTGAGACCGAACTCTACGAACTTATTCCCCACTCTGAAATTCCGTACCTGCCAGTCGGCGGGCAACTTGGCGAACACTGCTTCGAGGATGTTCTCGCCCGCGACCCCCTTTGTCTGGGTGCCCGCGATGATCGCTTCCAGCCGCCTGACGGAGTCCGCCGTCCGCTGCTCCAACTCCTGCCTGGCCCTGGTAACCGTCTGGAGTTCGGTCAGGCTCTCCTTGGCCCGCGCGAGCTCCGCGCGAATGGACGCCGTCGCCTCCACCAGGCTGCCGGCGGTGGCGCCCGCCTGGGCGAACCCGGTCCCCAGCGCCTGGACCCCCTGGTTCACCGCGTTCTGGTTCTGTTCCACCGTCGAGACCCTTTCGCCCAGCCCCCTCAGCTCAAGCTGCACCGCGGTAATCGTCGCCGGCAGGGGTTCCAAATGGGTGATTTTCTCCGCCAGCACCGAAGTCTGTAAGTGGTTGGCGTTCATTGTCTGGTTCAGGCTCTGTAAAACCGCGGTAATGTCCGAGCCCCCGGCCTTGCGGTATTGCAGGTACATAAAAACTATGAGCAGCATTAAAAGAACGATAAGCAGACCGATCAAGACTTCCATCAGGATTCTTTCCTCCTAACCTAACCGAAAAAGCCGAATCAAATATTTTCACCACAGAGACAAATTATCAAGTCCGAAGCCCTATGAGAGTGTTGCAATCATGTGTCTCCGTGGTGAATCCATTTTAAAATTTAAATTCTTTCTCTGTGTTCTCTGTGTCTCTGTGGTGAATGTTTCCCAATTTCTACTTCTCTCCCGGCCGCCCTTCCCAGTTCCGAAAAACCGTTCCTGATTTTAAATCCACCAGGCGTGCCGTAACTGCCTCCTCTTTAAGGTCCAGCACTCCGAAGCTCGGGCCGTACCCCTTTTTGTCCCGCTCCTTCAAGTGGCCGGGATTGACCCAGAGAACACCCCCCTCCCACCTGATTTCCGGGATGTGCGTATGGCCGAAGGCCACGATATCAACCGCTCCGGCTGCCGCCAGTTCTTCCGGTCTCGAATCCGCGGGCAGATCGTTTTTATGCGCCCCGCTGGTATGGGTGAAAAGTATCCGCCAGCCCTCAATCTCTCTGAGTATCCGGTTGGCGATCGCCGGATCCTGGTAGTGGTCGCAGTACACCCCCGGCACCTCTATGATTTCGCCTTCCCAAACTTCCCGCAGCGCGGGCACGTCCTCGCACTCGTCGCCTAAATGGGCGATTACGTCAATCTGCCATTGTCTTTTCAGCTTACGGCCTGCTTCCCGCAAAATTTCCAGCTCCCCGTGCGTGTCGCTGACCAACCCCAGACGCATCCTAACCACCTCCCGCTTATAATGCGCATAAGCCTTAACCTCCCGGCGTCCGCTAAACCACAGTACTGTTGATACCCATTCCTAAAGAACATTTTACTTATAGTTCCCTGTCATTACCAGACAGAGAACGATAAAAACGTCTGCTTTCCTTTCTTCCGCCGGAAATCCCACTTTTGGTCCTCTTGCATGCCGTAATCTGCTTGGGGAGCCCCGGGAGATGCAGGAAATAAACCTGTCGGCGCCGAAAAAAGAAAGAAATTTGAATAAAACTTTAACGGAAGGAGATAAGTCGGTGGCCGAAAATAACGGGAAATGTTCACCGCAGTTGGCGGTTCCGGCCGTCATCCTGGGAATCAGTCTCATCATCTGTACTTTTGTTTTCACCAGCGCGTTTGTGAAGGTGAGATCAACATCAATAATAACCGTTACGGGTTCAGCGGAGAGGGCAATCAAGTCTGACCTGGTGGTATGGAACGGCGTCTTCTCAAGGCGCTCAACAACACTTGCCGACGCCTTTGCGGCCACCAAGAGCGACCTGGAACAGGTCCAGGCCGTCTTGAAGGCTAAAGGGGTACAGGGTGATGAAATAACGGTGATGCCGCTCAGTGTCAACACCTTTTACGCCGTTGATAATTACGGCCGGGAAACAAGCCGGGTGTCGGGATACGGTCTGACCCAGTCGGTAGAGGTCAGGTCCAACCGCGTAGACGAAATCACAGCCATCTCCAGGGAATCCGCTGAACTGATCAACATGGGTGTGGAATTCCAGTCCATGCCCCCGCAGTATTTCTACACGAAGCTGAACGAATTGAAAATAGGAATGCTGGCTGAAGCCACGGAAAACGCCAAGAAGCGCGCGGAACAAATCGCCGCTCAGGGCGGCGGTAAACTGGGTCCGCTGCGCGCCTCGAGAATGGGTGTGTTTCAGATCACGCCGGTCCACTCCACCGAGGTCTCGGATTACGGGATCAGTGATACTTCTTCTTTGGAGAAAAAGATAACGGCCGTGGTGAACGCGGAGTTCGCCATCAAGTAGCGCTTATAAACTACCGTGTCGAATGAGCCTGTTTTCTAGAAGTTAACGCCTCCAGCGCACAGATTTCTTATTTTTTGAGTCCCCGGCCGCCGCTTGTCCTTGGACATTGTGCACGGCCGGCCGATGTGGTAAAATTGTGAAGATTTGAGTCCGGTTATTTCGACAATGACGCCGGGTAAACTTACTGGAGGACCAGCACTTAAAAGGCGGCCGCGTTGGAGCACAATGAAGAATGCAAATGGGATGACCCGTAAGCTGGTTACTTAGATGCAGAAGCATAACATACACGGAACGCGGCGAAAGTGAGCAGTACAAGGAAGGCGCAGGCGGACGGGCCGGAGCGTATATGGAAATACGTGAGGACCCGGCCGGCGAGCCTGACGAAGTAATGCGAAACTTATCGCAGCGCCCATCGAAAGAAATACTATTTTCGAAGGAGTTCCACATGACGCTCGCGGCGTTACCGACAGAGAATGAATCGGTCTTGTTACGGTTAGTCGTCCCGGTGTCCATGTACCTCGCATTTTAACTTCGAACTTCGAACTGACCTTAAAGGCGGTCCTCTTGGGCCTAACTTCGAACTATTAATTAGAGGAGGGATGCCGGTGGACCTTGAAACATTGCTTGGGTGTTTGGCACGTACGTCCACAACAAAAATGCTGCTGGTGGTACTGGACGGCGTCGGCGGTCTGCCGGTAGCCGCTTGCGGGGGTAAGACGGAGCTGGAAGCGGCGGTCAAGCCCAACCTGGACGGACTTGCGCCGCAGTCCGAACTGGGACTCGCCCACCCGGTGTTTCCGGGCATTACCCCTGGTTCGAGCGCCGGGCACCTGGCCCTGTTCGGTTACGACCCGCTGCGGTACGTTATCGGCCGCGGGGTACTCGAAGCGCTCGGCATCGGATTTCCCATCGAGGCCGGTGACGTTGCCATCCGCGCCAACTTCGCCACGGTAAGTTACGGCAGGGACGGGATGATAATAACCGACCGCCGGGCAGGCCGGCCGCCGACGGAGCATACCGCGCGGGTCTGCGCCCGGCTCGAGGAAGCAGCCAGGGACATCGAAAGCGCACGGGTTTTTATCCGGCCGGTCAAGGAGCACCGCTT
>JAGUUY010000082.1 GCA_020063185.1 Bacillota bacterium | reverse complement strand
GCCCAGGCTGGCTGCCGCCTTCGCCTCCAGGCCCCACGCTTTCTTCGCCTGACGTCCCAAACCGGCCGGCGCCTTCACCGTCCGTACCGCCGCCACCGGGCCCAGGCTGGCTGCCGCCTTCGCCGTCAGCATTGCCGCTTCCTCCGTTTTCGGATCCGTCACCGGTTGACGGGGTTTCTCCATACTGGTACGGCTGCTCGTTACCAGTTTTAGAACCCGTCTCGGAACCTTCACCAGAATCGTATGTATAGTCTCCCACCGTTTTATCCCCGGTTATCCCGCCACCTTCATCTTCCTGGTTTATAACCCTTTCCAGAACTTTTACACGCGGAGCCGCGGTCGGACTTTCGTTATTTGGGCTTAGAGCATTATCGCCGCCGCCCTTTTCGCTTGCCCCGGGTTCCGGTTTAATATCAGGACCGTCAGGATAAACCATTACGGCAAGCATTACCTTGTTTTCTTTATCGGCCCGGATAACCTCTTCAATCGCCACTTTTTTCTGAAACTCGATCTGTGTTAAAGTCAAGTTTTTTAATTCTTCCAACGTCGCAATGCTCTTAAGCGCATATCTTCCCGCCGACAGTCCCGCGTCCTTTGCGTCCCGTCGTATAAATCGGGGCAACGTCGCGGTTACAACCTTCACTTTGAGGTCTTTGTCGTCAAGCTGTTGCACTATCTCCTTCGCCAGGCGCATTATCTCTTGATCACCGTAACCTTGCCTCATTTTTACCACGGTCACCAGAACTACCCCTGAAAGCCCGGGTTTCAGGTACTGACGTTCGCAGGAACTATCAAGAAGCGCCTTGACGGCCTGCGTTGCTGTAAGTCCGTGAAGCTCCAACCCTTCGGCAATTACTCGTCCGCCGTCGTTCAGAATATCAACCTTGACCACCCGTTCCTCCTGATTAATCCCCAGTTCCACGCCGGGATTAATATCAAGCGCCACGTAAGCCACGGGCGTTGTAAAGTAACCGTACGCCCCTACGCCGAGAAGAAGCAGCAGTAAAGCAGCCGCTACGCTTACAGTCCACCACGGTTTGAAAATCCTGCGGGCGACGATCACCTCCGCACCGACCTCGTTTACGGGGGTCGTAACAAGGCGGAAGTCACCGTCCCGGGTAAACACTATTCCCCGCGCGTTTTTTTCCAAAAGAATTCCCGTCTCCGGCTGCCTCATTTTTCCCCTCCTCTTAACAATACATCAAATGTGAGTACAGATAAGGGAATTCATCGGGGAAACCCATAATCAGGCTTGTCGCCAGTATGTACCGCCGCCCCCGCTCCAATGTCTTACGCGGCACACCTGTTGCCAGACTTAGTTCATTAAGCGGCAGTCGTTTAGTTTCCACTAATTTGGTCATTAACCCGTAATCTCCCGCAAGTGTACGCGCCACACGCAGCAGGTTCATCCGTGCGTCCTTGTGCTTTGGTGACGCGCCTACCAGGTCCCTGAAACTCATACCGTATTTCATTAACGTCTTTTGGAACCTTTCGATCTCTTCGCGGCGTTCGCTTACTATGTCAGCCTCGCTTAACTTGATGCTGAAAGTCGCCCCCAGTTTCCCGGTGGCGCTCATTTCTTCAAAACTCTCCGCCGGTGGTTGAGATTCTTTTCGGTAGTAATCGGTAAGCCGGCACTTAATAACCAGCCGGGCGAACGCGGGAAAGGGAACGCCTCTGTCCTCGTCGTATACGTCTATGGCTTCATTGAAGGCGATTAAAGCGATACTTGCCGCATCATCGCTCCATTGTAACCGACGCCTGCTGGAGGCTGACGCCACTAAAAGTATAAAGTGAAGGTGTCGCCGTAGAAGTTCATCCCTGGACTCCCGGTCTCCGGTACGGGCCAGGTATAACAGATGCTCCCTGTCCTCGAGTTCCTTCAACGGGCCCCACCCCGTCAGTTTGTCAGTCTGTAGCTATATTCGCCGCAAAGGATTTACTCTCCTTCCCTGCATTACTACACGTATCCATAATGGTTTACTTTAATATACGGATTAATACCGCTTTTTCTGAGGGTATCACCTTAAAATTTCGACCCGTGTCGGCTTCTTTAGACATATACCGCCGTTCGAGCAAAAAAATGAAACCCCGGCCTACAAATCACCCACCAGTATTAACCCGCAGCGTTTTCTATTGATCCCGGAACGCCGGCACGTTAGATTAAGATTAAGAAAGGAGACGTGACTGTTTGCGGTCAGGCATTGCCAACCTTCCGCTTCACTCGGGCAAGTGCCCGCGCTGGTTATTTGATAAAATGGTGGAACTAAGCAGGGCACTTGTAGAACTGCTGGTCATCGATTATGGGCCGGAAATCGTCCTCCAACGCATGAGCAATCCTTTTTGGTTTCAGGCCCTTGGCTGTGTGCTTGGTTTTGACTGGCATTCTTCCGGTCTGACCACCACTGTGTGCGGGGCGCTTAAAGAAGCGTTACGCGGTCGCGAAAGGGAACTGGGCATTTATATTTGCGGCGGCAAGGGCGCAACAGCATTAAAAACGCCCGAGGAAATATTTCGTTTTGCCGACCGTCATCCGCTTGCGTCAAACCCTGAAAATTTGGCCCGGGTGTCCCGTTTGACGGCCAAAGTGGACCAGGCTGCGGTGCAGGACGGCTACGACCTCTACCACCACACCTTTGTCTTCACTGCGCGCGGTAGCTGGACGGTGGTCCAACAGGGTATGAATACCGCGCTGCGGCGCGCCCGCCGTTATCACTGGCTTTCGGGCGCTTGCCGGGATTTTGTTGTCGAACCCCATGTTGCCGTTTGCTCTGACCGCAAAGGGTTAACTCTCAACCTCGTAGCGCAAGAAAGCGACGCTGCGCGGAAAACCCTCCCGCTCATTGCCGGCGAGCATCCCGACTTATTGTCCCGGGAGCTAAAGCGCATGCAAGACACGGTCCTGGATTTGCCTGAAAGACACCGCCTTCTTCTGAGCGATCTGAGTCCGGTGCGTTTACGGTCGGTTTTCGAAAAAAGTTACCTGAATCCGCCGCAGGATTTTGTCGCACTCCTTGAAACCCCCGGCGTAGGGGCGCGCGGCGTCAGGGCGTTAAGCTTGATTGCGGAATTCCTATACGGGACCGCGCCCAGTTACCGGGACCCCGCCAGGTTTGCCTTCGCCCACGGCGGCAAAGACGGGACTCCGTTTCCGGTGGACCGTTCCACCTACGAGAGCAGCATCCGGTTTTTGCAGCGGACCGTTGAACAATCCCGTCTGGGTCTAAATGAAAAACGGGCGGCGCTTGCACGTCTTGCGCGATTCATCCATGCTTAAGAACATCACAACGCTTCGCGAAGCAATTCCTCAAGTTCTTTGTGAGTGACGCGGCGCGGGTTGGTCTTAAGCGATCCGGCCGGTGTAATTGTTTCCACCAGTGATTCGATATCCTCCGGCGCAACCCCGATTTCCCCTATCCGCGGCGGAAATCCGAGTTTTGCAACCAGCCGGTTTACGTACTGCACAAACTTTTCGGCGGCGTGACTGACCTCCGAACCTGCCGGCACTACCCCTGCAGCTATGCCGAGAGCGCCGTACCTGTCCTCCACCAGCGGCAGATTAAAGGCCATGACCCTGGGTAAAAGCATGCCGCAGACCATTCCGTGCGGCTGACCGTAACGGACGCCTATCGCGTGGGCGATGGCGTGCACGGCGCCGACACCGGCGTTCTGGATGGCCATTCCGGCCAGAAAACTCCCTTGCATCATTCTTTCCCGGGCATCGCGGTTGCGGGACACCGTATAAGCCGTGTAAATACTCTGGACGATCAGCCTGACGGCCTCAATGCTCACAGCATCGCTGAGAGGATTGGTGAAACGGCAGGTATAGGCCTCTACCGCGTGGGTCAGGGCGTCTAAGCCGGCCCATGCCGTCAGTTTTTTTGGTTGGGACATGGTTAAAATGGGATCAACCACCGCTGTGTCGGGTAGCCAGTACGGGTGTCTGAGACTTTGCTTCTTCCTTTCCTCTTCGTCAATGAGCACCGCGTTGGTAGTCGCCTCGGACCCTGTACCCGCTGTGGTCGGCACCGCGATCCACGGCAGCTTCTTTCGAATTATTTCCCGGCCGTAAAAATAATCTTTTACTTCGCCCTCTTCGAAAAACAGGCCCGCCGCCGCTTTCGCGGCGTCGAGCACGCTTCCCCCGCCTACGGCCATGATTACGTCGCATTGCTCTTCGCGCGCATAGTCGCGCAGCGCCGAAACCTTCTGGAGGGTCGGTTCGGGATCAATCCCGTGGTAATAAGCCAACTGAAGCTTTGCTATCCCCAAAGGCGCTGTAACCCGCTCAAAGTTCCCGGTCGCCTTTAGACTGCGCTTTCCGGAGACCAGGAGCACCTTCGAGCCGAATCTGGCCGCTTCTTCACCTAAGCGGTAAGTACTGCCGGGGCCGAATAAAACCCGTTGCGGGAGAAACAGATCAAAAAGCAAAATGTATCTCCTTTCTTTAATGCATTTAAAAAATAAGTGATTTTATTCACCACAGAGGCACAGAGTTCGCAGAGAACAGAGATATCAAGATTAAATAACAAGTATTTATTTAGGGTCAGAAACTTCTGAATTTAGATCCGAACCCATGCCTAAATAGTTATGACAAATATTCGTCTTTTTCCCTCCGTGTGCTCTGTGTCTCTGTGGTTGATTTTTCTTGCCACTTCTCGTAGATTTTCGCCTCAAAGGTCCTACGCCTAAAAGTTCTCAGTTCTCAGTTCAAGCTGATGATGCGTGAATTACGGGTCAGTTCGAAGTTCACAGTTCAGCTAATGCTGCATGAAGTACGGGTCAGTTCGATGTTCGAGAAAACCGTGAACCGTGAACTGACCTAAATTCCCTGCCGTATTAGCCTGAACCTCGAACCGACCCCAAAGGTCCATCATTATAAGCCCAACTTCGAACTTATTTTCAGGACAGGTATTTTCTGATTTCGTCCAGGCTGCGCCGTCCGGTCCGTTTTTCCGTGTCAGGGTCCGGGTATCCCAGGGGGATAAGCGCCACCGGCCGCCTTTCGGCCGGGGCCCCAAGACAATGCCCGACCTGATTTTCGTCGAATGCCCCCACCCAACAGGTCCCGAGACCGTATGCGGTTGCCGCCAGCAAGATATTCTGCGCCGCCGCGGCGGTATCCTGAATGCAGTAAAGGTGCCGGCCCCGCTCCCCGTAAATGTGCGCGGAGCGTGAAGGCTCCGCGCAGACCACGATTACGACCGGAGCCTCCGCGATAAATCTCTGGTTCAACGCCGCGGCCGCAAGACACACCCTCTTG
>JAGUUY010000090.1 GCA_020063185.1 Bacillota bacterium | reverse complement strand
GGGCGGTCTCGGGTTCGTCCAGCAGGTAGAGGCCTTTGATCTGGTACCGGGTTCGGAAATACGACATATTGCACTGACCGTGCGATTTGGTCACGAGCGATTCACCGCCGAAGTACTTCAGCATGCCGGGGTCCGCCACGGCCCACTCGTCCAGGATGTGGGCGAAGTCCTGAAAAATTTCGGAAGCAAAGAACGAGCCGGGTACGGGTTCGCCGGCCCACGCGACGGTGATGTGCCGGTAAAGTTCTTCCGCGTACCGGTTATAGCGGAACTGCCTGCGCTCGGGGTCCTTCCAGATGTGGATCTTGCACTTGTGCGCGATGGCCTTAAGCAGGGTGGACTTCCCGGTCCCGTTCTCCCCGACGAAAAACGTTACGGGGGTTTTAAACTCAAGACTCCCGGTGGCGTTGAAAACCGGCAGGTCGAACGGGTAGCACTCCCTGGTCGGGAAATCTTCGGCGTTGATGGCGACCGCGGTAAGGTGCATACTTGAATGCCTCATTTCTAAATATAATGCTACCCCAATCCTGAAAATTCTTTTGACGCAACGTATTTAACCGGTGATTTGGCCAAATATTAAGGCTTGGAAGTGCAAATCCCGTTCAGTCGGCGTGCATGCTTGTGCCCAGCCAGGCGGACAATCCCGGCCGGAAATAGACCATGCCGTTAAAGTAAGCCGCGTTTTGGCGAAGGACCACAGTCTGTTTTGAGGCAAGCCCCACAAATTCGAGCTTGTAGTCGATTGCGCCGGTTTCTGCCGGAGCGGTGCCGGCTCCTAAGGGCATAGTGGTGGAAAGCAGCCGGACGGCCCTTTCCACCCGGTCCGTACCCATGGTTACAGGGTTGGGATTCGCGTCGTGAAATACCACCCCCGCGGCCCCGCCGAGCCATGCGAAGTCTTTGTGCGCGGGGTTTTTCGGTTCAATATAACTGCGCCACAGTTCGTCAGCGTGCAGTTGGTAATTCTGAGCGTTAATAGACCATTGCTTTAACTGTTCAAATTGGACCTGGGTTTCCGAGAGGCGCTTGCCAAGATCTGAGTTCTCCTCCTGCAGGGCTTTAATCCGTGCGGCCTGAGCGTCCATTTTCGCGTCCATCTCTTTTGCGCGGGAAGTAGAGCATCCGGACAGCATGACCGCAAACAAAATAAGGGCGGCGGCGAGTAACCGCTTCATCCTACCAACTCCTTCTTTTTCTCCATGTTTCTAGGAGACCGTTGCAAAACGGCACCTGGCTTTGTCAGGCTCGCCGTTCAGTGCTCACGTACTACATGTACGCTCCGCGCCGGCCGGCTTCGCCTTCCGCGTCATGCTTATTTTTCACGGCCTCCGGGGCACTTACTTGTTAACACCCGCCGAAAGCCGTTAGGTAATTCTTCTACCGAAATTTATTTGTTTTGCAACACTCTTCTAGAACATCATGTAAAAGTTAGTATCACTCGTCTCGCTCATGCCCGCCCGACGCAGGCCTGGTTCCTCCAAAAACTTGGGAGTCTTGATTAAACGGCTGTTTTTAACGAAGTACCACAGCTGCGCGTGTGCCGGCGGTGGAAAAGCCACACCACGGTCCAGCCGAACAAGAAGTTAACGGAAGTCACATCAACGAGGTGGGCCAGCCGGATATTATCGGGCATAACCTCCGTCGGGGTGAGGAGCGGAGAACCCATCAGCACCGAGAAGAGCAGCGACACCGCCAGACCGGCCTCCCACCAGGCGCCCTTCATCATCCGGATTACCGGCAAGGCAAGAGCCGTCCATAGCAGTCCTTTTAGTGCCTGAAAGGGGATTACCCACCAAGGCGTCTCGAGACCGGCATGGTATTCGCGAATGGCTTCCCCTGCCAGGGGTAAAAAAACAAAGGCGCTGAATACGGCGTAAAAGCCTATGTAAATCACCGCTACCAGTAACAGCTTCCAGCCCCATTCTTTGACAGGCATAATCAGCCGCCTGTTGGGTTCGTGGGATGTGTCGGGCCCCTTTTTTTTCCGCCAGAACAAGACAAGCATCGGCGCGAACATGGCGGCGAGAATGGCGCCTTGGGCGAATAACTTGGGGACCATTTCAGCGGGTACGTTGACCAGGTGTTTAGGATAAACCGCGCTTTCGATTTGCGGCAGCAGTGTGATTATGCCGAAAAATACGATGAACATCACCACTGCCAGACGCCAGCCCGACCACCGCGAACGAATCACAACGTAGCTTAACACTATGGTGGATGAAACTGCTCCGATTACGGTGGTTAAAGACAAGCCGGCTATGCCGCCGGCATGCGCGCCGCTCACGCCGGCCAATCTTGACGCCAGTGAATTAAACATCAGCAAATGGAACGCAAGAAGGGCTGTCTTAAGTAGAAGCTCTAAAGAGGTTTTTGTCGTCAAACCTATTTTCACCGCCTTACTTAGTTCATTTTTCGTTTTTCCCAGAGAACGGACAGGTTTATTATAACGCTTAATGGTTAATTGAGAAAT
Source organism: Bacillota bacterium (assembly GCA_020063185.1). Classification (GTDB taxonomy): domain Bacteria; phylum Bacillota; class Desulfotomaculia; order Desulfotomaculales; family Ammonificaceae; genus SURF-55. The sequence continues at coordinate 7,725 of JAGUUY010000090.1, read as the reverse complement.
AACACGAAAAAAGGGGTTTGAAACAAAGGTGTTCACGTCTCTTCATCAACACGAGAGTCCTTTTCCAGGACTTTACTTGTACACAACACGTTTTTTCTATATTAGACATAAATTATACCACTTCATGAATATCCGAGGTGAAACTTCTTATGAGTATACCAATACCGCCACCGTCCGCCGTGTGCCCCGGTGAAATTTATACTGTGCTGGCCGGCGACACCCTCTTTCTAATTGCCAGGCGATTTAATATTACTCTAGACGAACTGATTGCGGCTAATCCGCAAATCACCGATCCGGCGTTGATCTTTCCGGGCCAGCTAATTTGTATTCCTAGAGTTCCAACCGCGTGCCTCCTGATTTTGCGTCCGCCGGCCGGCGCACCGGCTCCGGACGCCTTAGGGATATTCCTGCTGCAGGCCTTCGGCCGGGTGCGGACCGACCTTCTGGTGGCCGCCAGGGGTCTGCCGGAACCGGCAACGCTGGGAGCTACTGCTTACACGGCCTTGCTCTCCTGGGACCGCGTGACCTTTGACATTCCTATGAGACCGGTTGCAGGTCTGACCGGCGTATGGGTCGGCGCCGCCACACAACCAGGCACTTTTCCAGCGACCTTTTTCGCGCGGGGAAGCGTGGACATCTTCCCCGGCCCTGTGTTGGGAGCACCCGCCAGCAGGTGCCTTTAAACACCGAAACCGTTGCATTCGACGTAATTTTCGGGTAATTAAAGGGGGGATCACACTGATCCCCCCTTTAGGCTGTGAGTTTCTAAGCTGTAAATAACCTGGCCCTTACTTGCCGACGATTTGGACGCTGTCGCAGCCTTGAAATCTCTGACCGCTCAACGTCATACCGTAGAGGCAGGCCTCCGTGCTATCCGACGCCAGATTAAGCTCCGATGTTTTAAAATGCAGCACCACATCCAATAAACCGTCACCGTTGACGTCCTCGGGCGCGCCCCCCGTCTCCAGAGCAGTTGCTCCGGCAAATACCACGGTGTTCCGATCAACGGTTGTTGCATCAAAGTTTTGCGTACTTAAAACGGCCACGGGTACATTGCCTTTATTCCGGAGGTTTATGGAATTGGGCAGGCTGCCCGGTTTAATGTCGATATCGACATTAGTCTCAATGGTCATGTCCACGCCTGTATTGCTGTCACCGTCGTTGCCGATGTCGTCAGGTTCGGGCGCAGGTTCAGGTTCTTGTTCGGGTTCAGGCGCAGGTTCGGGTTCAGGCTCAGGGTCGAGCGGAGGCTCGGGCTGTGGATCCGGCTCGGCGACAGCGGCAATGACAGTGTGAATGAATTTGTTACCGTACAGAGTAGCGCATAAAATCCTGGTACGTTCGTCGGTCTGGTCTCCCGGGTGGTAGGCGAACCCCTCGACGATACCTTCACCGTATGGAAAATAGAATGCTCCAACACGGTAGCCCTCTTGGCTCCCGTATGCGCCGCTGTCCAAAATTACTCTGACACTGTCGTCGATGACCTGGTCAACGATAATGCCGCCGTCCATGGTATAGATCGGCAGCGAGGTGGGACCGCTGAACTGGCTTGGGAACTCGCCGACGTTGTGGACGTCGAAATTCCAGTCCCCGTCCTCATTCCGGATCAGCGAAACGTATCCGGGGAAGGTGCTGACGAGGTCTATAAGCGCTACGTCCGTAAACACCACTTCGCCGCCCTTTGCGGCAATACTTTGCAGGCCTTCTCTCACTGCCTCCGGAATACCTCCCAACCAGCCGATACAGTCGACAACAACCAGGTTGTAATCCTCAAGCATCGAGGGATCGGCAGCGATGTCCCATGTCTCGACCACCGTGCACGGAATCCTCATCCATTCAAGAACATCTTGAGTATGTCCGAGGAATCCATTTATAACGAGTACCTCGGTCGCCTGATCGGCCCGAAAAACCCGGTCGGACGTGAAAGACTCGACCAGCGTATCCACACTGACCGAGGCGAATTCCTCGAGTATTTCGTAAGGGACGGGACCTTCTACCATTATCGGCCCGCCGGCGTAGATGTCACCACCGGGATGTTTCGTGGTATTCAGTGTCACATCCGGGGGTTCAATTATTCTAAAAACGGTAATCCCGTTTCTTAACAGCGCGTGTGCCAGGCCGAACGCTTCGAGTCTTTCGGCCTGATGGTTGTCCATCGGGATAACCAGAGCACCGCTGCCGAAGGTCTTGGTTTCATAAGAGTCAACGCCGGCCGCGCAAGGAAAAGCCGAAACCAAAAACAACATGGGTAAACACAGTGCCAGAGTGAGCAAAATTCTCCTTACCATATTTAACCTCCTTTCAAGCTGTAATTCGGCATACGCGGCGCCAAACTTAACCGTACCCTTGGCTGAGCGACCGTTTTTTAAAAGAGGTTTGGTTTTGAGCACAAAACATATAAACGTGAGTTAGCATAATGAACTCCACGGCTCTAATTTCAATCGGGCGCCAAAATTAAAAGGGGAAACGCTTTCCGGGCAGGTAAAATAATCGCCGGCAAATGGAAGCGGTATCAGTTGTTTGCGGACAAGGAGGACGCTTTAATAACCGATACTTAAAAAAACGCGCTTTTGTAACACGCTAAAACCGCCTGGCAAGGAAGGACTTTCGACAACTAATCAGATAAAACGCTGCATCCATATTACATCAAAGTCTTTGCCGTTCTTCCGGCCCACACTCTTGAAGCGCCCGCACTCCGAAAACCCGTTCTTCCGGTGAAAACTAAGACTTTCCGTATTGAGGGAGGAAATACCGGCCAGGACCGTTTCCACGCCCATTTTGACTGCGTCCGCAAGCAGGGCCGTTAAAAGCCTGGTCCCGAGACCTCTGTGGCCGTAAGCCGGCATGATGAAGTAGGCCAATTCCGCAGACCTGTTGAATATGCTGCCGTCGTGGTATTTTTTGAGCAACCCGAACCCGATTACGGGGCCTTCCGGTGATTCTATGACGTAAAAGGAGTCGCCGCGCGTCGTGTCTTTGAGATATTCAAAGAAACCGTAGTCGACTTTTTTTTCCGGGTACGCCGCATCGCTGTGGGCAATAAAATGGTTGAAGATATCTACTACCGTGGTCCGGTCACCTTCACTCAGCTTTCTGATCTTAAAATCCATACATAGAACCCTCAAAACTTTCTTCATCGAATTACAGCGGCATCCCATTTTTGAGAGCCAGTTATCTTGAGACTGATCGGCAGAAGAGGTTCCAAGGACGGTTGCAGCCGTTAACCGAAAGAACAATTACGGTAACCATGTATAACGATCCGTAAAAGACCGAAACGAATTCAGCCATAGGCTTCCTTCCCGGAGGACCGACTCAAACGCCCTCACCAGTTTGATTACTGTGAACAGCCGGCGCGCAAGAGCCTCGTTAACACCCCCGGACTTTGGACGTACCTGGTCTCGGCCATGGAAGGACCTCGTAATAACTAGTCTTTTTTGGTCAGGTCAACCGCCCATGATGATAGTTTTTCACCACTTCTGAAGAGGACTCCCCTGTTGCGGTAGGTCAAGTCATCTATTCTCAGAAGGTACTCGCAGGCGTAATACTGGCCGTCTTCCGACGCGGACATGGAGATGATCGAATCGGCGACAATCGAAAACGCTCCGATCAGGACTCCCAGCGCGGGGTTGAAGGACTTCCAGCTCGTATAATCCCTGCCTTCGGTGAAAGGCAAGATCTCGTACCTGTTCTCCAGCTTAAGGCCGGTTTCGTCAAGCAGCCGCATCCGGCCTTCGTTCACCCAGACTTTAGGCTTATGGGTAACCGTAGTCTCGCCCTTGACAGGCACGGTCTTCCCGTCCGCAAAAGTATAGACGCCTGTTGCGGCCCAGGTTGCGGGTTGAAACAGAAAAGCGTGGTTCATCGGCATATACTTCCTTTCCAGGGAGTTAGGTTATTTCTTAACCGATTCTCTTCGCGGCACGGTTGTACAATCTTCTACTTCGATTGTAGTTATCCTTTTTTGGCGCATGGATTGTGGAACACTGAATACCGCAATACCGGGAGCGCTGACATCCCGCGTTTTTCCAGCGATATTTAGTTTTTCCGGGGGAAGCTTATAGATAGCTGTTTTTAAAAAGGTGTTGGCGCAAATGATAAAATTTAAGGACTACATTTCCTTGGGGATGTTCTGCGGGGTCCTTGCGGGAGTACCGCCCAGGATGTTTAACGCCATGGAATACCGGGAGGGCCTGACCGACGAGCGGTACAACCAGACCGCGGCAAGTTTTCTCCTGCCGCGGATCGGCCTGATGCCTTATTCCAGGGGAAGCAGAACAGCGGCCGCGCTGGTTAACAACGCTGTGGCCGGCGTTTCGGGGGTGTTGATCGCATATCTCCTCTCACTGTCCGGACGCGACCGGGCAGTAATGAAGGGCGCGTTTTTCGGCGCGGCGGCATGGATGGTTTTCCGGGGTTTGGCTGGGGGGCTCGGGCTCAAAACAATGAGCATAAAACCCTTAACACACATGTTGAGCTTTGTTAACCATGTAATTTTCGGCGCCGGTACGGCCGCGCTCGTGGCCAAATTGGGGGACGGAAGCATGTTCCGTGAGACCGATACCCCGGACCTTAAAGAGAAGTCCCCGCTTGCATCCTACGCTCCTCAGCGGCTTTGGCTCCGCCGGAGGCCGCGCGCAAAACGGCTCAAAGGATACGCCTGACCGCCATGCCCGTTTCGGTCAAGGGGTTTTATAAAGAGAAGGGCGTGCTGGGTTCAATAACCCGCATGGACTTCCACTTCCCGCCGAGAAACCGGAAGAGAAAGGCCAGACCGAGGGCTATAACGTAGGCGGACGCGATGTACCAGCCGGTGAAAAGCCCTTTATGGAGCAGCACTATGGCGACGTAGGTGGGAGCGATAAGCCCGGCCAAGGACAGCACGACCATCATACGCATCACATAGTGCGTGTCCCCGGCGCCTTTGACGGCCGCGGCGAAAATCAGGTTCATGGTATCGAACAGCGAGTACACGGCGACGAAGCGCAGCAGGACGACCACAAGAGCCTGGATTGCTTCAAAGCTTTCCGGGTCGGCGTTGGCGGCGAAAGGCAGGATGAAAATAGACGGCGCAAGAACGTAGAGCAGCGCGATCGCGGCCATGTAGACGAAGGTTACATGGAACCCGGAATACGTGCTCCGCGCGGCGATATCGGGCCGGTCCCTACCCAGATATTGCCCCACCATCACCGAGACGGCGATGGCGCAGCCCAGCATGGGCATGAACGCAACGGTGTTGATGTTGAAGGCGATATTCGTGGCGGCAAGACTTGTCGTCCCCAGCGAGCCCATAATCAGGATAAACCCGGTAAATCCGGCGATGTCCACCAGGAAGTTGACCCCGTTGGGCAGGCCGAAACGAAGTATCCGCCCGAGCAGTGCCTGGTTCACCCGCCATTTAAGGGTGCAGTACCTTTTTCTATAGGTTCCGTTTGCGATCAGCAGGAGCAGCAGAAGAAAGGTGAAACACCCGGAAAGGACGGTGGCTACGGCCGCCCCCTTGATGCCCCATTCGGGGAACCCCCATCGCCCGAAGATCAAGCAGTAATCGAGCACCACGTTTACCGCGGTCCCCAAGATGTTAACCCACATCAGTGTCCACGTTTTGCCCCGGCCCGCGTAAAACGCCGACAGCGCAGCGGTTGCAAGCGCCGGGAAAGAACCCAGGCAGAGAATTCTAAAGTAAACGACTTCGTGGGCGAGAATCGCCGCCTCGTGCCCGATAAGTTCAAAAATCTGGCGCGAGAAAGGCGCGACGGCGATCAAGACAAGGCCGCCGGCCAGCGCTATGTACACGCCCTGCCATACGGCGGGACCGATCATTTCATGCCTCTGGGCGCCGTAATACTGGGCCACAAACGTATCCACGTAAGTCACAATGCCCAGAAATATGCACACCACAGTGAAATTAAGCATCCCGGCAGGCATGGAGGCCGCCACGGCAGCGGGGGAGTACCACGTTAAAAACATCCGGTCGACAAATTGCTGCACCGACCACATCCCGGTGGCCAGGATGAGGGGGACGGCGATGATCAAAAACTCCCTGTACCCGCCCTCGCAAGACCAGCGCCGGGTAAAAAAGTTGCCGGTTTTTGCAGGCATTGCCGTACGTTCCATTTAATCAGCGGCCTTCCTGTTGACTGGCGTTCAAACGGGCCTTTCTGCAGCCCAACATTTTATTATAGCAAAAACCACCGCTGTATCGGCCGTTTTTGCCCTTCCCCCGCGCTTAATAACATTAATTACCATATATTCTGGTTTATGAGCAAGAACTTCTGCCATTTACGAAAAAGAGCGTTTTTTGTTTTTCAATTAATTTTAAAGTATAAACGAAAATCGCCGCGGTAATAATGACAATCGAAGAGTCACACTAAAAAAAGAGGGCGAAGGGGGCGGAGCAGGTTATCAACAAGGTCGAAATTTGCGGTGTAAACACAGCCAAGCTTCCGGTTTTGACCGCGGCCCAGATGAGGAAACTTTTCGACGCGATCGAAAGCGGTGACCAGAACGCCCGGACCGAGTTGATAAACGGAAACCTCCGGCTGGTGCTTAGTGTTATCCAGCGCTTTACCAACAGGGGAGAATTCGTGGATGACCTTTTTCAGGTCGGCTGCATCGGCTTGATTAAGGCAATCGACAATTTTGACCTGAAGCAGAATGTGAAGTTTTCGACGTACGCGGTACCGATGATTATCGGTGAAATTCGGCGGTACCTGCGCGACAACAACGCCATCCGGGTATCCAGATCACTGCGGGACGTCGCCTATAAGGCGCTCCAGGTGCGCGACGCCTTGGCGAGCAAAAACGCGCGGGAGCCCACGGTGAACGAAATCGCGGATGAACTGAAAGTCCCGCGGGAAGAAGTAGTACTGGCACTGGATGCCATCCAGGAGCCGGTCTCTCTGTTCGAACCTATCTACCACGACGGCGGCGACCCGATTTTCGTCATGGACCAGATCGGCGACGAACGCAACCAGGACGCGAACTGGCTCGAGGTGATCGGCATTCGGGACGCGCTCAGGCGGTTAAGCGACCGGGAAAAGCTGATTCTCACCATGCGGTTTTTTGAAGGCAAGACGCAGATGGAAGTGGCCGAGGAAATTGGAATTTCACAGGCGCAGGTCTCGCGCCTCGAAAAGGCGGCGCTTGGCCACATGCGCAAGTATATGTGAGATGAGCAAGGAAGGAACGGTTATGAAGCGGCGGTTATTGGGTATGATTATCGCGGGTCTTATATGCGGCGGGTTGACTGTGGGCGCTTTCTTCCACGAGCGCGCGGTCGAGTCGTATAACGCCGACAACCTGATCCGGCTCCACGTCGTGCCGAACAGCGATACGGCGGGGGACCAGGTGCTGAAGCACCGCGTCCGCCGGGCGGTAGTAAAGGCGATGGCGCCGGAGTTTAAAGAGGTTAAGGATGTTCGCGTGGCCCGCAGGCTGATAGACAACAATATTTGGCGGATAAAACAGGCCGCCGCACAAGAGGTTGCGCTTGCCGGTGCGGATTACGGCGTTAATGTTTACCACGGGCGCTTCGAATTTCCGGAGCGTACTTACGGTGACTTGACCCTGCCGGCCGGGGAATATGAAGCCGTCCGGGTGGTGCTCGGTTCGGGCAAGGGGCACAACTGGTGGTGCGTGCTTTTCCCGCCGCTTTGCATGGTGAGCGTGGAGGCGGCAGAGGCAGACGTTGCGGCCCTTGCCGGAAACACAGGCGCGCAGCAGGTG
>JAGUUY010000206.1 GCA_020063185.1 Bacillota bacterium | reverse complement strand
TGAAACCATGTAAAGGTTGTCAAAGATCAGTATTTCTTAGTTTTATATTACCAAATGTTCCCTTGAATATCTGTGTTAAGAGTGAAATCTGGTCTTTTGAACGGTCTCCTAGGCATTTTTTCTGCCCATGGGGATTGTATATTCAGGTTGGGATTTCGAAAAACGTCTAGTCCGTGGACGTGTCGTCTAAAACCCGGATGGACGGTTTAAGTCCGATCCTCTCAATCAGGTCCAGGTAGTCTTTGGGCGTAGCTTCTTCCCATTTCTTTCCCAGAAGCGCCAGGAACACCGCTTCCATTACATTGGCGCCGAACGAGCGCCCGGCGAGTTCCGGTGTGGTGGTCACCAGAAGCCTTGCCCCACGCTCTCTCAGTACGGCCTCGTCTTGCTTGGTGGTGGTATTGGTAAGCACTACTTTGCCGGGGATTGACGCCGGGAGGTATCTTCGGATGTAGTGAAAGTCGCCGGCAATGACATCCGCCCATTCGTAGTAACGCCCGTACTTGGGTTTTTCCTTTTCTTGTTTTTGGCCCGTAGGGTAAAGCATCTTGAACGAAAGCCTGCCCAAGACCGGAAGGATAATCGCCGCCAGGACCGCGACGGTACTGAGGCTTCGAAGTGGAATCGGAACTCCCAAACCGAAAATCAGGTCGCCGAAAATCACCTCGGCGCGGTTTTGCACCAAGGCTTCCGCCATGCCGAAGCGGTCGACCGCGCTGACCAACAGTACCCGCTGCCCCCGGCTTAAAATTCCCTCCCGGAAAAGTTGGTCGACCACCTGTCTTTCCAGGGTATTCTTCAAACCGGAGCCGTCGCAGGCCGGCGTCGTTTTTAAAGCGTTAAGGAGCCTTAAACCGTCTTTTACCGGGTACCGTCTGTTGCGGGCCACTAAGTATACGTCGATACCGCCCAGACCGACGGCGTCGACTTTACCGTCAAGTTCGCGGAGCAGTGCCACCGCTTTCTCCAGGTCCCCGTCGGTCCCGCGGCGGCTGATCTCAACCTTGTGGCCGAGGATTTCCACACCTACCGTGTGGTCGCGCTTGGCAGAGCCCAAACTGACGCTTACAACTGTTTTCAAGGCCCACCCCTTTACATCCAAAACTTCCCTATCATTTTAGCTTAAAGTAACCCAAAAGACAACAAACCTGTATCGTCCGCGGCGTCCCTAACCGTCGATTAAAGCCACGGCCCTTACGGGCGAACCTTCCGCTCTTTGAAGCTTGAGGGGAAAACAGCAGAAGATGAACTCCATCCCCAAAAGGCGGTCCAAATTGCAGAGGTTTTCTACAATCAGGATACCTTTGGCCAGTAATAAGCGGTGAATCGGGAATCCCCGGGAGTGCGGCGCGTCAACGGAAGGCGCATCGACACCCAGCCCGCGCAGGTCAAATTCGCACACCCACCGGGCTCCGTCCGGCGACAGCACTGGAAATCCGCCATGATACGCCTCTTTACCCCATAGTCTGCTCCAGCCTGTATGCAATATCACAAACCGGCAATTGCCGAGTGTCCGGCGATACGGCTCCAGACGCTCCGGGGTGATGACCGCCCCTGCGCGCGTAAAATCCAGAACAACGGCTTTACCCAAAAAGTTCTCGATCGGTACGGCGTCCAGAGTTTGACCCCGGGGAAAAATGTGGGCCGGCGCGTCCAGGTGGGTGCCGGTATGCGAAGAAACGCGGAGCGTCCGTTCCCTGAATCCATGCCGCTTAATTGTGGCGGCGGTGGTGAACGCCGGCGGCTCGGTACCCGGATATACAGGCATACCCGGCTTTATTGATCGGCTCAAATCAACCACTTTCATCTTTTACTCACCTTGCAAATATTTAAAACACCTGGAAGACACCGCATTTGAGGTAGTAAGTTTCGGGTACCTCGAGCAGCGCCGGATGATCACGTGCCTGGCGCCGGAACTCAACAAGGCGCAAAGTTCGGCGGGCGTCACGGGCTGCGGCGGCAATGATCTCCAAAAAAAGCGCTTCGCCCAGGTGATATGAACAGGAACAGGTCGCCAGATAACCGCCCGTTACAAGCAGTTTGAGGGCGCGGAGGTTGATTTCCTTATACCCGCGCACGGCCCCCGCCAGTGCTTCCTTTGACTTTGTAAAGGCGGGCGGGTCAAGTACCACCAGGTCGTATTGTTCCCCGGAATCCGCAAGTCCCCTGAGTTCGTCAAAGGAGTTGGCTTCGCGGAAGGTGCAACGGTCGTCTACCTCGTTAAGCGCCGCGTTTTGTGCGGCGAGTTCCAGGGCCGACCCGGAAGAATCTACTGCCAGGACGGAACCGGCGCCCGCGCGGGCGGCGCTTATAGCAAACCCGCCGGTGTAGCAGAAACAGTCCAGGACCCGTGCTCCCGCCGCAAGTTCGGACACCGCTTGTCTGTTCTCGCGTTGATCCAGAAAAAACCCTGTCTTTTGGCCCGTGTGAAGGTCGACGCGATACCGGACACCATTTTCGTTCATCATCACAAACTTGGGCGTCTCGCCGTAAAGCGGACCGGAAAAAGGCTGCAGACCTTCGCGCGCGCGGACGCCGGCGTCACTGCGTTCGTAGATGCCGTGGGGGGCGAACATTTCTATCAGCAGGTTTATTATTATAGGCTTAAAACCATCCATACCCAAAGCCAGGAATTGTACCGCGAGAAAATCCCCATAACGGTCGACCACAAGCGCAGGGAGAAAATCCGCTTCGGCGTTGACAAGGCGGTAAGCGGTGGTGTCCTTAACGACCTTTTGGCGGTAGGCGGCTGCAGCTTCGAGCCGGCGGCGAAAAAACTCCCGGTCGATCGCCTCATCCCGGCGCCGGGTCAACAGCCGGGTGAAAATCTGCGAAGACGGGTTGGCGTAGCCGCGACCCAGGAACCGGCCTTGCGCACTGAAAACCTCGACGACATCGCCCGCCGTTAACTCGCCTTCAACATCCCCCACCTGGGTAAGGTACACCCACGGGTGACCGGAACGTGTTCTTTTGTCCGTACCCGGCAAAAGAATTACCCTGGCCACAAGATCCCTCCTGGTAATATATATCTTTGCGCAACCGCGATCAGGGTATGAAGCTAAAACAAGCCGGGATATTTTCTGCGCTAAAAGTAAAGACTAAACCAACGAAGGAGGGGACGAAATAAATGAGTTGCTCGGCGCTGCGTCACCGTTTTGCGGAAGAGAGACAGAGAGGAATAAACTTTAAACGGGCCCTTGAGGTTTACACGGATGTGGAAGGCTCAGTGTCGGCACACCGGGTAGAGATGGAAGAACTCCGGCGCCGTGGCGCCGCACCGGAAGAGATAAGGCATTTGGAGGCTCATATCGCGGACGGCGAACGCCTCCTTAACGAAATCAGAAATCTCAGCCTTAGTTAGGCTCCGTTGCTTCGATTTATTATGCATATAAGAAGCGTTTCCTCCTTTCACGAAGGGTTGTATATGTATTCCGATGCTTCCGATTAATTCAAGTCGTCAGTTCTTTCGCTCCCGTTCGGGTTCCCTCTCCCGCTTGCCCCCTCCGGCCTCTAACTTCCTGCATCCAACCTCTATTACAGCAGACTCCGCTCCCTGGGCCTGCCTACAAGCCGCAGGGCCGACTCGCGGATATTGTCCAGCACCGTTTCAACATTCACCGTCAGCACCTGCCCGCCGTCGACCACAACTTGACCGTCAACCATGACGGTGCGTACGTCACTTGCCCTGGCGGCATAGACGACATGGGCAACAACGTCATGCGGCGGGTAAAAATGTGGTTTTCTCAGGTCGATCAGGATCAAGTCCGCCCTCTTACCGGTTTCAATCGTGCCTATCATCTCACCCATGCCAAGAGCCCGGGCCCCGCCGATGGTCGCCATTTGAAGCGCCTTGTAAGCGGGGAGGGCCGTCGGGTCTTCCCTGGCCGCCTTTTGGAGCAGGGCGGCGGACCGCATCTCTTCCAGCATATCCAGATTATTGTTGCTCGCCGCGCCGTCGGTTCCCAGCCCTATGGTGACTCCCGCATCTAGCAGGTCGGTGATTGGAGCGATGCCGCTTCCCAGCTTCATATTGCTTTCGGGATTGTGCGCGACAGCAGTGCCTTTCTTCGCCAGAATCTCAATGTCCGCGGGTGAGACATGCACGCAGTGCGCCGCCAGCACCGGTGCGTCCAAAAGCCCGCATACGTTGAGCAACCCTACCGGTGAACACCCGTATTGCTTGAGAATGTCCGCCGTCTCCCGGCGCGTTTCGGCAACGTGAATATGAATACCGACGCCGAGTTCAGCCGCCGCCGCCGCTACCTTTTTCAGGTATTCGGGCGGGCAGGTATAAGGGGCGTGGGGGCCGAGCATGCACGAGATTCGGCCGCCGGCCTTACCGTGCCACGCGGCAACGAATTCCCGGCTTTCGGCAAGCGCTTCTTCTGCGTTGGGGGCGACCCCGATAAGACCGCGGCAGAGGGATGCCCGCATTCCGCTCTCCTGGACCGCAGCGGCGACCTCATTCATGAAAAAGTACATATCCGCAAAAGTCGTCGTGCCGCCGAGCAGCATTTCCACGCAAGCAAGTATCGTCCCCCGGTATACATCCGCCGCCTCAAGCCTGTTCTCAAGCGGCCAGATCTCTTCCTTGAGCCAGTCCATCAAGGGAAGGTCATCGGCGTAACTCCGGAACAGCGTCATCGCGGCGTGGGTGTGCGCATTAACCAGACCGGGAAGCACAGCCGTTTCCGCCCCTCCGATAACCCTCTCGGGGGTGAAACCATTTAAGCCTTCGGGTCGGCCGACGTACACGATTTTCCCGTCCCTTACGGCCACGACACCGTCGCGCAAGATTTCGCCGGGGCCGGTCACCGGAATCACGGTCCCCTTGATTAAAATATCCACGCGCAAGCCCCCTACCGACAAAATCGCAAGCGCTGCGATTGCTGCTATTGTTGCCCGTAAACGGTGAGGTAATCCTTCCGCAGTTTAACGACCTCACTCCTGCTTAGGGCCACGGGCGTACCCGCGAGGCTGGCCCAAAGATAAATCTGGGCGGCTTTCTCAACTATTTGACAAACATTAAAGGCTTCTTCCAGGTCCACGCCGACGCCTACCATCCCATGGTTGGCAAGGAGTACCGCGTTACTCTCTCCCAAAGCTTCTACCACCTTCCCGGCGAGTTCACGCGAACCGGCGGGCCCGTATTCCGCTACAGGCACCTCTCCCCCAATAATCTGGGCAAGGTCCTCCACCATGGGGGGGATGGGCATACGCGCCGCCGCCATGGCGCTCGCAAAAACGCTGTGCGTATGCATCACCGCGCACACCTCGGGGCGGGCCCGGTAAATGGCGAGGTGCAACTCCAACTCCGTCGACGGCTTCCTTTCACCTTCCACCACGTTGCCTTTAAGGTCTACGACAACAATGTCCCGCGGCATTAAAGCGTCGTACGGCATCCCGCTGGGAGTGATCGCCGCCAGGTCCTCATGCGATACTCTGTACGAAACATTCCCCCAGGTGCCGACGACAAGGCCCGCTCGCGCCATCCTTGCCCCGGCCCGGGCGACTTTTTCCCGCGCTTTCTCCGCCCGAAGGATCATTATTCTTCACCCTTCCAAGAACTCAGGTATTCCTCCTGGTCCGCCCCCAGCCTGTCGATACTGATACCGAGAGACTGGAGTTTCAGCTCCGCCACGCGGTTGTCAATTTCCACCGGTACGGGGTAAACGTGACGTCCCAGACTTTTCCTCTCCGCCAAAACGTACTGCGCGGTCAACGCCTGCAGGGCAAAAGACAAGTCCATGATTTCCGCCGGGTGACCGTCTCCCGCCGCAAGGTTGACCAGACGCCCCTCAGCCAGTAAATAAATTCTCCGGCCGTCCGGAAGGCGGTATTCTTCTATGTTGGTACGGACCGGCCGCTTCGATGCCGCTACTTCTGCCAGACCCGGCAGTGAAATCTCCACGTTGAAGTGGCCCGCATTGGCCAACAGCACGCGGTCTTTCATGCGCCGGAAGTGTTCCGCGCGTAACACATCCCTGCAGCCGGTGGCAGTGATGAAAATGTCGCCCCTTTCAGCGGCGCTCAAGGAATCCATGGTCTCAAAACCGTCCATTACCGCTTCAAGCGCCTTAACCGGGTCCACATCGCAGACCACAACCTTTGCGCCCAACCCTTTTGCCCTGAGACCGATGCCCTTGCCGCACCAACCGTACCCGAACACCACCACGGTTTTCCCCGCCACCAAAAGATTTGTCGTGCGCATGATCCCGGTCCAGACCGACTCTCCGGTACCGTAACGATTGTCGAACAGGTATTTCGTCCTGGCATTGTTCACCGCCACCATAGGGAACAGGAGCCGGCCGCTGCGTTCCAGGGCCTGCAAGCGCAACACCCCCGTGGTGGTTTCCTCGCACCCGCCGATTACTTCCCGGGCGATATCCGTCAACTCGCCGTGCAGGAGACTGACGAGATCGCCACCATCGTCGATCACGATGTGCGGCTTAATGCCAAGGGTCAAAGCCAGGTGTTCATGGTACTCTTCCGGTGTCGGGTCGTACCAGGCGAATACCCTCACCCCGGCGGCGTCCAAAGCGGCGGCGATATCGTCCCTTGTAGAGAGGGGGTTGGAACCGGTGGCTGCCACTTCCGCCCCCCCGGTCTTGAGTACAAGCGCCAGGTAGGCTGTTTTTGCCTCAAGATGAATGCTGAGAGCGATACGCACTCCCTTAAAGGGCTGGGACTGCCGGAAGGTCTCCCGTACGATGTCCAAGACCGGCATGTGCGCCGCGACCCAGTCAATCTTTTGCCGGCCTTCCGGCGCCAGGTCGGGGTTACGGATAACACTCCCGTACAAATTCAAACCTCCTCGTACCTTACTGTTGTAATTACCGGCCGTCGGCTCTATCCGTAATATGATAAGGAGGGTATATGACCCCCTTTTCAGTGATTATTGCTGTTATCAGTTGGCCGGGCGTAAGGTCGAACGACGGGTTCCAAACCACTGTCCCGGCTGCGGCGACCGGTTCGCCGGCGAAATGGGTTACCTCCTCGGCGCCGCGCTCCTCAATCGGGATGCCTGCCCCTCCAGGCATATCCGGATCAACGGTGGAGAAAGGCGCCGCGACGTAAAACGGCACTCCGTGGTAGTTCGCCAGCACCGCCAGCGAATAGGTACCTATCTTATTAGCCGTATCCCCGTTGGCGGCTATTCGATCCGCCCCGACGATTACCGCGTCAAGACCCTTTCGTGCCATAAGGTAGCCGGCCATCGAGTCGGTAATCAGGGTTACAGGAATGCCGTCCCGCCGAAGTTCAAAGCACGTAAGCCGCGCGCCCTGCAAGAGGGGGCGCGTCTCGCCGGCGTATACCATCTTTATTTTGCCCGCCGCGTGCGCCGACCGTATTATACCCAGCGCCGTCCCGTATCCGGAGGTCGCCAGGCTGCCGGCGTTGCAGTGCGTCAAAACCGACGCCCCCCGGGGTAAAAGCGCGGCCCCGTGCATTCCTATCGCCTTGTTTCCTTCTTGATCGGCGGCCGCAATCGCCGCCGCTTCCGCCAGCAAGGCTTCAACAATTTCTTGCGGGGCGCAAGACCTCTTTTCTCCGGCCACCGCAAGTTGGCGCCTAACGCCCCAATCCAGGTTAACCGCCGTCGGACGGGCCTTCCTGATTTCGTTCGCCGCGGTCTCGAGCCGGGCCAAAAAACCGCCCGCCCCTTCCCGCCCGAATTCTAACGCCGCCAGCACGACCGCGTACGCCGCAGCGACACCAATGGCGGGTGCGCCGCGGACCGCCAGGCGGCGTATAGCCTCGACGACCTTCCTGTAGTCTTTAGCCGCCAGGTAACTCACCTGCAGCGGCAGGGCCGTTTGGTCAAGAATATAGAGGGTCCCGTTCTCCCAGCGCAGGGTTTCCATGCTCACGCCTCCACCGGCCCGGAAAGCGCGTGCCGACAGGCGCATTGCCTGTCCCCATCGATCCAGAGCACCGCCTGCATGAGAAGCCGCCGGATGTTTTCTCCCTGCACCCGCATCGTCTCAACCACCTCCTGGTGGCTTAGACGGCCGGCGGCGATACCCGCGGCAAAGTTGGTAACCATCGCCACGGTTGCGTAACAAATCTCCGCTTCTCTCGCCAACACGACTTCCGGGATGCCGGTCATCCCCACCAGGTCACCGCCGAGGCGCTGAAACATTCTTATCTCCGCCGGGGTTTCAAAGCGCGGCCCCTCCGTGCACACGTAAACGCCGCCATCCTTGGCCGGAAGGCCCAGGGCCAGCGCCGCACGCGCGAGTATCACCCTAAGTTCCGGACAGTACGGTTCGGTAAGATCGATGTGCACCACTCCTTCGGGGCCGCCTTCAAAGAAAGTATCCTTGCGTCCCTTGGTAAAATCGAGGAACTGGTCCACAAACACAAACTCCCCCGGTTTCATGGCGGCGTTAAGCGAGCCCACCGCCGCCGTAGCGACGATCGACCGTACCCCGATTGTTTTAAGCGCCGCCAAATTAGCCCTGTAGTTAACCAGGTGCGGCGGCACGGAATGCGCCGCGCCGTGCCGCGGCAAAAAAGCGATTTCCTTCCCCCCGTATCCGCCCAGTGTTATCCTGGCGCCGCCGAACGGCGTCTCGACCGGCACCTCCGCCGTTTCAGTCAGCAGATCCGGGTCGTAGACACCGGTGCCGCCGATAATCGCAATGTCGGGCACTGATTTTTCCCCCTGTACTGGTCTCAAATAACCGGGCGTTAAACAGCCGCCAGCCGTTTCTCTCCAGGCGCGCCGGTATGGACTTAGTCAAAAATCGCCGCGGCGAACTCCCCGGGATGAAAAGGTATCAAGTCCTCCACCCCTTCACCGATACCTACGAACTTTACCGGGATCTCGAACGCATTTTTCACCGCCACCACCACCCCACCCTTTGCGGTACCGTCGAGCTTGGTAAGCACAATACCGGTAACTCCCGCCGCTTCGCTGAATAATTTAGCCTGGTTGACCGCGTTTTGCCCGGTGGTCGCATCCACCACCAACAACACTTCGTGGGGAGCCCCGGGCACTTCGCGTTCAGCCACCCGCCTGATTTTTTTCAGTTCCTCCATTAAGTTGGTTTTCGTATGCAACCTGCCGGCCGTGTCCACGAGGACAACATCCACCCGGCGCGCTTTAGCGGCCTGAAGCGCGTCGTAAACAACCGCCGCCGGGTCCGACCCCTCTCGTTGTTTGATAACGTCAACCCCGGCACGTTTAGCCCACACCTCCAGTTGGTCGATCGCCGCCGCACGAAAGGTGTCCGCAGCCGCTAAAAGCACCTTCTTGCCCTGTTCCCGAAAATAACAGGCAAGTTTGCCGATTGATGTGGTCTTACCGGTGCCGTTTACCCCCACCATTAATATAACCGCTGGAGGCTCCTTGGGCAGAAAAAGCGGGGCCGCTTCCACGCCGATAATACGTAAAATCTCTTCCTTAAACAGCGGCTTGAGTTGCATAGGGTCCTTTAATCGAAGCTCTTTAACCCTTTTCCTCACCCGCGACATTATCTCCTGCGCCGCAGCCACCCCGACGTCGGCGAGGATAAGAGCGTCTTCGAGTTCCTCGTAAAGACTCTCGTCGATTTCGCGACGGCCGGAGACAACGTTTTCTACCGCCCCGGCCAAACTCCGGCGGACCTTCGTGAGACTGGAACGGAGTTTATTGACAAAGCCCATGCTTGGAACCCTCCATTCGCTCAAGGGCTTCTTTTGCCGCCCGCTGCTCGGCTTCTTTTTTAGACCTTCCTTCACCCCGGCCCAGACATTCACCCTGCCGGAAAACGCCGGCGGTAAAACACCTGGCGTGCGCCGGCCCCTCCTCCTTCAAGATGACATACGAAGCGTTTTCCCGTGCACGCTGTTGCAGGAGTTCCTGGAGTTCCGTCTTGTAATCGCGCTCTTGCCGGCCCTGCAAAACCGCTTCCACCAACGGTTCAAGCTTGGAAACGGCAAACCGGACCGCCGCGTCCAACCCCTGGTCCAAGTACAAGGCTCCTAAAACCGCCTCGAAAGCGTCAGCCAAAATAGAAGGGCGCTGCCGCCCCCCGGAACTTTCTTCTCCCCGGCCGATGAGCAGGGCTTCGCCCAACCTCAATTCCTGCGCTACCTTTACCAGAGAAGGCTCGCAGACGACAGCGGCTCTCAACTTGGTCAACTCGCCCTCGCTTTTGCGCGGATAGGACAGATACAGGTATTCACTTACCGCCAACTGGAGCACGGCGTCGCCAAGAAACTCCAAACGTTGGTTGTTCGGCACTCCCGGATGCTCATACGCATACGACCCGTGCGTCAAAGCCTGGCGCAGGAGGGCCTCTTGACCCCATACCACGCCGATATTTTCTTTAAGTTCTTGATAGATATCCAAAGTCATATACTCCCACGGCCTGCCGTTCAACCGTTCAACGTGTAATATTCAAGGTTAAAAAGTACGTCGAACAGCCCCCTAAAAGTCCGTCCATCTGAGCCCGCATGTTGCCTTAATGCCGCTTATCCGGAGTATTCCCGAAAAACAAGCGTGGCGTTATGCCCCCCAAAACCCAACCCATTGGAAAGCGCAACCTTAACCCGCGCCGCCCGCGCCTTATTGGGAACGTAATCGAGGTCGCACTCCGGGTCCTTGTACTCGTAGTTTACCGTCGGCGGAACAACGCCGTGATTAATGCTCATTACGCATACGGCGGCTTCAATCCCTCCCGCCGCACCCAGGAGATGCCCGGTCATCGATTTGGTGGAGCTTACAGGTATTTGGAAAGCCGTCTCCCCGAACACTTTCTTGATAGCAATCGTTTCCACCTTGTCGTTTAGGGGGGTTGAAGTGCCGTGGGCATTGATGTAACTTACATCTCCGGGCCCCAAACCGGCCCCTTTAAGCGCCCAGGTCATTGCCTTGGCGGCGCCCGAACCGTCCGGGTCCGGCGCTGTAATGTGGTAGGCGTCACAGCTCTGGCCGTATCCAACAACCTCGGCGTAAATTTCGGCGCCGCGGGACAGCGCGTGTTCGCGCTCTTCTAAAATGAGTATCGCCGCACCCTCGCCGATAATAAAACCGTCCCTTTCCGCGTCAAATGGACGTGAAGCACGCTCCGGCTCTTCATTGCGCGTGGACATTGCTTTCATGGCGCAAAAACCCGCAACGGCAAGGGGGGTCACGGCGGCTTCAGTACCGCCGGCCAATACGACGTCGGCCTCTTTTCGCTGAATAAGACGGAAAGCCTCACCGATGGCATGATTTGATGAGGCGCAGGCGGTTACAACCGTGCTGTTGGGCCCGAAAAACCCGTTAACGATGGCGATATATCCGGCCGCCATGTTGCTAATCATCATCGGCACAAAAAAAGGACTTACCCTGCTCGGCCCCCGCGTCACTATAACCCGCGCCTGTTCTTCGAAAGTCTCCATGCCGCCGATGCCGCAGCCGATAACCACACCGACACGGTCGGGATCCAGGCTCCCGGCTTTGATATTTGCGTCGTCCTGCGCCAACCGGGCTGCCGCCACCGCAAACTGGGTGTACCGGTCCATCCGCCGCGCTTCTTTCTTTTCCATATAAGCGCCGGCGTCAAAATCCAGGACTTCCGCGGCTATTTTCGTCTTGAAGCCTTCGGTATTGAATCTTGTTATGGGGCGGACTCCCGACCTCCCCTGGATGATGTTTCCCCAAAAAACGTCCTTGCCGATACCGACCGGTGAGACGACCCCTATCCCGCTAACCACAACGCGTGGGACCAAAACCGCACCTCCGTAAAGAAGTTCAAGGTTCAACGTTAATGCTGATACTGCATGAAATCCGGGTCCGTTCTACGTTCTACGTTCAACGTGCAACGTTCAAGCTAATACTGAATAGCATCCAGGTCCGTTCGAAGTGCGAAGTTAAACAACAAGTCAGTGTTCGGAATCCAAGGCTGATCGCTGACGGCTGAAAGCTGACAGCTAACAGCTATTAACTCGTGACTCGTGACTAAAAGCCGACAGCTTCCCTACGCCTTTTCCTGAATGAATTTAACAGCATCACCGACTGTGCGGATTTTTTCAGCCTCCTCATCGGGAATTTCCAGTTCAAATTCTTCTTCAAAGGCCATAACCAGTTCGACCAGATCAAGTGAATCAGCCCCGAGGTTATCAATGAAGGAAGCTTCCGCCGTCACCTGATTCTCCTCTACGCCGAGCTGTTGAACAATAATCCTTTTCACCTTGTCGAAAACCGATGGAGACATATTCCCGGTCTCACCTCCTTCTCCGCAGTAAATTACCAGGTTGTTCGCTTAAAGTACCATACCGCCGTCGACACTGAGGACCTGTCCGGTAATATACCGCGCCGCGTCACCGGCAAGAAAGACAACCGCATCGGCGACTTCTTCCGGCTCTCCGAGACGGCCGAGTATCACCCTTTCGCTTAACCGCTCTTTTACCGCATCTGAAAGGCCCGCGGTCATTTCCGTACGTATGAAACCGGGCGCCACCGCGTTCACCGTAATATTCCGGGGCCCGAGCTCCCGGGCCGCCGCTTTAGTAAACCCGATCAGGCCCGCTTTGGCCGCGGCGTAGTTAGCCTGCCCGGCATTGCCCATCAGTCCTATGACGGAGCTTATATTAATAATCCGGCCCCAGCGCGCTTTAATCATCGACCGCGCCGCGGCCCGGGTACAATTAAAAGCACCCGTTAAATTCACGTTCACCACGGCCTCCCAGTCTTCGTCCTTCATGCGCAGGAGTAAAGCATCCCTGGTGATACCCGCGTTGTTTACCAGGATGTCGAGGCGCCCGAACGACGAAAGGGCGTTTTCGACCAGCCGGTTTGCTTCTTCCGGGCGGGACACATCGGCCTGGAAAAGCACCGCCCGCCGCCCCATTGCCTCCACGTCGGCCGCTACCGTCAGCGCATCTTGCGCCCGAGACACGTAATTTATCATGACGTCGGCCCCGGAAGCAGCGAAAGCCCTGGCCACCGCCCCACCGATTCCCCGTGAGGCTCCCGTGACAACGCCCACCTTGCCGCTAAGATACATTTTAGCTAACCCCTTTCCGTCAAGCAAGCAGCTTCATCAGCATCAGCTTAATCAGGCCAGTCTTGCGGCCCGCAAAACCTCCAACGCAGCGTGTAAAGAGGCCGCGTCCTCCACATTGCAGCAGGTCGCTTCGGGCGCAATCCGCTTTATAAGCCCAGTCAGCGCCTTACCGGGACCAACCTCGAGGAAGAACTTCACCCCGTCCTGAACAAGTCGCCGGATACCGTCCTCCCAGAGGACCGGGCTGTATATCTGCCGTACCAGCGCGCCCCGCACCTCCGGCACGGTCTTGACGTAATTGCCGGTCGCGTTTGCGACGACTGGGAAGTACGGTTTCCTGAGCACACCTTTTCTCGTCAGTTCAGGCTCAAAAAGCTCGCTGGCCCGCCGCATCAGGGAAGAATGGAAAGGCCCGCTGACCGGTAAAATCACCGATTTTTTCGCCCCGGCCGTTTTGGCCGCCGCTACCGCAGCTTCCAGCGCGGGCATTTCCCCGGCAAGTACGACCTGACCGGGGCAGTTGTAGTTGGCAGCCTCTATGACGCCCGCCTCCCGGGCCGCGCTGAGCACCTTGTCCGTCCGTCCGCTGTCCAGTCCCAGCACGGCCACCATTCCCCCGCTGCCCAGAGGCACAGCTTCCTGCATCAACTGTCCGCGCCGGCGCACTATTTTAACCGCCGTTTTGAAATCGATTGACCGGGCCGCAACAAGCGCGGTATATTCGCCAAGGCTATGGCCCGCCCCGACATCCGGTTTTACCCCGTGCGCCTGTAATACCGCGAGGGACGCGAGGCTGGCCGTAAGTACCGCGGGCTGAGTATTTACGGTTTTCTGGAGCTCCTCCTTCGGCCCCTGGAAGCAAAGGTCGCTGAGAGACAATCCCAGCGCCTCGTCGGCCTGTGCAAAGACCTCCCTGACTTCCTGATACCGGCGAAAAAACTCAAGGCCCATGCCCACATACTGCGAGCCCTGCCCGGGAAAAACAAAGGCCAGTTTCATGAACAGGCCCCCCTTTAATACCGAAGTGCCAACGCACCCCACGTAAGCCCGGCCCCGAACGCGACCAAAAGCGCCAGACTGCCGGGTTTTATTCTACCGGTGGAAACGGCTTCATATAAAGCGATGGGAATCGAAGCGGAGGAGGTATTGCCGTACCTGTCGACGTTCACCAGTACTTTTTCGGCCGGCAGGCAGAGCCTCTTGGCTAGGGCGTCGATAATGCGGATATTGGCCTGATGCGGGATAAAACAGTCCACTTCTTCTTGTTTTATACCGCCGTTCCGCAGCGCTTCCGCCGCCGCTTCCTCCATAGCCCTTACGGCGAATTTAAAAATTTCACGGCCGTTCATTACCAAATGGTGAAGACCGTTCCGAGTAGTTTCTTCGGAGGTCGGCAGACTTGACCCTCCCGCCGGTAATTTGAGCAAGTCCGCCCCGGAGCCGTCCGACCGGAGGACGACAGAAAAAATTCCACGGGGCGGCTTAACGGGCTGCAGTACTGCCGCACCCGCCCCGTCACCAAAGAGAACACAAGTGCTCCGGTCACGCCAGTTGGTAATTCTGGAAAGCGTATCCGCTCCCACCACAAGCACATTCCGGAAACAGCCCGAACTTATAAATTGGGCTCCTACGGCCATGGCGTATATGAAACTGCTGCATCCCGCCTCCAGGTCAAAAGCAGCCGCACGTTTGGCGCCGAGCTTGTGTTGCACAAGGCAGGACGTAGCGGGAAAAAGCATGTCCGGAGTAGCGGTAGCAACAATTATCAGCTCAACCTCGGCCGGGTCCAGTCCCGCCGCATTGAGCGCCTCGACCGCGGCGCCGAAGGCAAATGTGGAAGTGCTCTCGCCGGGAGCCGCGATGCGCCTCTCACGTATCCCCGTTCTTTCTATGATCCAGGCATCGCTCGTTTCTACCATTCGTTCCAGGTCGGAATTTGTCAGAACCCGGCTTGGAACGCTCATACCGAGACCGGTAACCCCTGCTGTCCGGGTTTCAGGCATTTATCGTCTCTACTCCCTTATCGGTCCGGCCGGCGAACATATCGGCGGTAGCCTGTACAAGCCCGCCGGCTACGGCTGTCGCCGCCACACGTATGGCATTCTTAATCGCCCTGGCCTTCGAGCTGCCGTGCGCGACGACCACTACGCCGCTCACGCCCAAAAGAATCGCTCCTCCGGTTTCGGCATAGTCCAAATTCTCCATGCCGGGACGGGCCGCCATACCGAAGGCCTGTGTCAACCCTTCACCGGCTTTTAGTAAAACGTTGCCCACAAAACCGTCACAGACTACTACATCCGCTCTGCCGTTGAAGATATCCCGGCCCTCGACATTACCGATGAAATTAACCGCCTCCCTTTTGAGAAGCGGATAAGCGCTCAAAGTCAATTCGTTACCCTTTGTCTCTTCCTCGCCGATACTCAAGATTCCTACCCGGGGGGCGCGTAATTTCATGACACTTGAGGCGTAAGCCGAACCCATAACCGCAAACTGGGCCAAATGGTGCGCCTTAATATCAACGTTGGCGCCGACGTCAAGTAACACCGTATACCCGGACGCATTGGGAACGAGGGCCATCAACGCCGGCCGGTCCACTCCCTCCGGGCGACCCAGTTCTAACAACGCGGCCGCCATTACAGCCCCGGTATTCCCTGCGGAGACTACGGCATCCGCCGACCCCTCTTTGACCAACCGTACGGCCTTAACAATGGAAGAATCCCTTTTGCGGCGCACGGCCTGAACAGGGTATTCGCCCATGCTGATTACTTCACGCGCCGGGACAACCATTATGCGGGCGTTTAATGTGCCTTTCAGCTCCGCTTGAATCGGGGCCGTATCCCCTACCAGGCAAGCCTCGATAGCGTATTCGTCAACCGCCAGCAAGGCCCCCGCAACCACTTCCGCCGGGGCGTAATCACCGCCCATTGCGTCCACAGCAATTCGCAAACGACACCCTCCTGCAATCGCTCTTTGTTCCTAACCCGGTTGACGGCGGGCCGCTCCTTTAAAAGTTATTTGCGACCCGCCTGCAAAACATTCGTCTATAAAAATAGGGTTTTGTCTGTGCCAAAACCCTCCGAGATTAGTTATTTTGTTTCCTCGACGGCAATTACTTTTCGCCCCTTGTACTGTCCGCAGTTTAGACAAACACCATGGGGTTTCTTCAATGCCTTACAATGTGGGCACGGCACGAGACCAGGGGCCGTTACCTTTATTTGCCCCCGGCGCAAGCGCCGCCTCTGCTTGGAAGTCCTACTTTTCGGTACCCCCACCACCGCCACCTCCTTCTTTTCCCGTGAATAAATCTTTCAAAACTGAAAGCCTCGGGTCCCCTTTATCGACTCGGCAACTACAATCGCCGGTGTTCAAGTCTTGACCGCAGTATTGACACAATCCCAAACAGTTTTCCTTACAGAGCGGCTTCATCGGCAGGGACAAGACCAGGCTCTCAATTACGTGCTCAGTGAAATCAATCTCGTCGGCTGCATAAGGGATCTCGTTACCCTCTTCGTCCGCCCCGCCGTGAAGGCGATACTTCTCTTCAAACCGTCCTGTTGTTCTTGCGGTGTATTCGCCGATACACCTGCTGCAACTGAGGCCCACGGTCGCCGAAACTTCACCGACGGCCCAAAGAAAGTCTCCCGCATTAGTCACCGAAAGGTCCAACTCGACCGGCGCAAGTATGCGCACCAGTTCCCCACCCGGGCCGGGAAAGGGTTCAACCCCGCCGGAAAGGAGGTAACGCCGTTGCTCAGCCGGAGCATTTTTCAATCTTGCAACACTAATGGTAAACAAATCCCCACCCCAAATCAAGTAGTGATTATAATCGCCAGCCCTTCCAGTGTCAAGGTATTACTGTCTGTGCCTCCCTTCCCGGCGCGCGCCGGCAGCAGACCCGGTTCTTAGGACGAAGGTATTAGGAACCGCCGGGCGCACATAAAAAATAACGAGGTGTAACGCCGTGCGTCCCAACCTCCGTAAAACACTGCTGGCACTTTTAATCTCCCTTTTCTTTATGTTAATGATTACCCACCCGGCAGCCATTTACCGCGGGGCTACCGGGGGTCTCAGCATATGGTGGCAGATTATTTTCCCTTCACTGCTGCCCTTTTTTGTTACCACCGAGGTCCTGCTCGCGCTCGGTGTCATCCAGTTCTCCGGCGCGCTGCTTGAACCTTTTACCCAAAAGGTATTCCGACTGCCGGGCAATGCGGCTTTTGTGTTAGCGGTCGGCTATACTTCCGGCTATCCGATGGGCGCCGTGATGGCCGCCCGCCTTACATCTCAGAAACTATTATCCCCATCCGAGGCTTCCCGGTTGGCCGCCTTTACCAACAACGCCAGCCCCATTTTCATACTGGTGGCCGTCGCCGTGGGTATGTACCAGAACCCAGCACTGGGACCGTTTCTGGCGCTGATTCATTACCTCAGCAACATATTAAGCGGACTGGTGTTCAGCTTCTTCGCCCGCCCTGTTCAGTCAAGGGCCGAAAATCCCTGGCGGCACGCGGTGGAGACACTTGCCCGGGCTCACCAGCAGGATGTCAGGAATACCGGGCAGCTTGCCGGCGACGCGATCCGATACGCGGTTAACAGTCTTTTCATCATCGGCGGGTTTATTTGCATTTTTGCCGTGGTGCTGCAATTGTTTAACGAGGTATCGATCCTGCGCATGGTGATGAATTTTCTGGGCGGTTTTTTCCCAAAGCTAGGCCTTCCTCAAGAACTCTGGCCGGCAATGGGCGCCGGGCTGTTTGAGGTGACACTGGGGGCTAAAACCGCTGCGGCGGCAGACGCCCCGCTGTTCAGCAAAATTATTGTGACCGAGATCATTCTGGCCTGGAGCGGCCTGTCAATCGTCGTGCAGGCCTTGAGCTTCTTGTCCGCCGCAAAAGTTCCCGGCGGTTATTTCATCCTGGGACGATTGCTCCAGGTAATTTTTGCGTGTATCCTTACCTGCATTTTTTTCCCTCTGTTCGCGCCGCAACTGTCCCAAACCGCCGCGACTATCCCTGCAACGATGCCGTCCTTTGCCACTACTTTGAGGTGGGCGACGGTCCTTTGCCTCACAGTAAACCTGGGGCTCACCACAGTTGCGGTGCTCAGCGCGTGCTATTACAAAGTAAGACGGCGTTAAAGTCATCTGATAATTAATGAAAAACCTCTTCCGTTATAACGGAAGAGGTTTTTTTAGCGTGTTGTATGGAGGACGAATAGGCGCAGTACGCCCGCCTTCCGGCACACATCTTGGAACGGTTTTTATTTCATCCCTTTCAGTTCCGCTCGGCCCTGTTGCAGTTCCTTGGTTATTCGATCGAGGCGTTCTTCCAACCTACCCAGAACCTCGTCTGCATACTCCCGCGCGCCGAGCTTGATCTCGCGGGACACC
The DNA here is from genome assembly GCA_020063185.1 of Bacillota bacterium. Classification (GTDB taxonomy): domain Bacteria; phylum Bacillota; class Desulfotomaculia; order Desulfotomaculales; family Ammonificaceae; genus SURF-55. The sequence goes on along the minus strand of JAGUUY010000206.1, from coordinate 5,408 downwards.
TGCTCGGCTTTGCCGAGAATAGACTCCGCCATTTCCCTAGCCTGTCTTGTCACTTCACTTTCCTCGGACTTCTTTTCAACCTCGGCCTTGGCCGCTTCTAAAATTCGCTCCGCTTCTTTGCGGGACTCAGCCAACACTTTTTCCCGCTCCTGGACCACCCACTTCGCCTTTCGGAGTTCATCCGGAAGGATGGTGCGGATCCGGTCCAGGATGTCCAGCATTTTTTCTTCGTCAATCATGACCTTGTGGGTCAGTGGAATCCGCCCACTTGATTCAACCAACTCTTCAAGCTCATTGATTACCGAGAGAAGCTCCACTCGTATCCCTCCTCATCAGCGTTCACGCTGACGAAATACCGACCTCAATTTCGCCTCTACTAACGGCGGCACCATATCTTTAAGACAGCCGCCGAAAAGGGCGACCTCTTTAACCGCACTGGAACTGATGAACGAGTACTGCGCCTCGGTCATCAGAAAAAGGGTCTCGATTTCCGGCGCAAGCTTTTTGTTGGTAAGCGCCATCACGAACTCGTTTTCAAAATCCGAAATGGCCCGTAACCCGCGGATTATCGCGCACGCTCCCTGGTCTTTCGCATACTGTACAGTCAGCCCGTCGAAAGAGTCCACTTCAACCGCCGGGAGGCCCTTCAGCACTTCCCGGAGCATATTCACCCGCTCGGCGATGGTGAACAGCGGCGTTTTACTTGGGTTTTCAGTTACCGCTACAACTAACCTGTCGAAAAGCGCCGCGCCCCGGATGATTACATCAAGGTGTCCGTTGGTCACCGGGTCGAAAGTGCCGGGGTAGACAGCTACCTTCAAATGGTCTCCTCCATCGAAAAGAGTTCGAAGTTAGGCTCAAAAGGACTGAATTTAAGGTCGGTTCAAGTTCTAAGTTGACCTTAAATTGATGAACCATCAGGGTCCGGTTCAACGCTCAACGTTGCCATCTTCATTCCCGGTGGCTGCGGTGACGCCGTCATCCCGGCCGGCATTTTCGGTATTCTCCTTTACCTGGTAAAAGGAAAGTACCGTATCGCCGTAGCGTTCGCTCCTCGACAACCTGAGGTTGTCTATTTCCTCAGGAGGCCTGTTCCGGCAATCCGTTTCAGCGACAACCACGCCGCCGCGGTTCACCAGACCATGGCTCCCGATTAAGTAAAGAACTTTTACCTCGTAACCTTTTCCGTAAGGGGGATCCACATAAACGACGTCAAAGATTTCTCCCTGCCGCCGTAAAAGTCCGAGCGCCGCAAAAGCATCGCGGGGGTATACCAAAGCCCGGTCGCTGAAACCGGTTCGCCGCAAGTTTTCACGAATTATGCTCAAAGCCCTTGGACTCTTATCGATAAAGACCACCCGCGCCGCACCCCGGCTGAGGGCTTCGATACCGACGCCGCCCGTTCCGGCAAAAAGGTCCAGAAACCTGGCGCCGGGAATTCTTAGCGCCAAAATGTTAAAAAGTGCTTCTTTAACTCTCTCGGAGGTTGGGCGAATACTTTTACCAGGTGGGGCCTTGAGCGTGCGCCTCTTGGCTAACCCGCCAATTACCCGCATCCTATTCGCTCCTTAAACGCCGGCTACGATGGAAATTTTCAGATTAATATTTCGAAAACCCTGAATTTGTAGATTATTATAGCACAGTTGTGATTAAAACACAGAAATTTTTAGAATAACAGACCGTTATTCAGACAATATAACTATAAGGTTAAGGAGGCTAAATCGTGTTGGACCTGGCAGTTGAGGCGCATGACCTGGCGCGGGCCAAGACGGGCGCGGAAATCCCGGGAGTAAGGGTCGAAAAAGAGACTTTCTCCCATGCCACCGTCACCGTAGTCCGTGTAGAAACGGCAGAAGCCGAACAGATCATGCAAAAACCCCGCGGCACCTACATCACGATCGACGCCCCCGGCCTGCGCCAGAACGACCGCACCGTCCATCAGGAAATCGTTAAGCTGATCGGTGATAAAGTCGGTTTACTTATTCAGGACTTGCGCCTACCGAAAGAAATGAGCGTCCTGATTATCGGTCTGGGCAACTGGCACGCCACCCCGGACGCCCTCGGTCCCAGGACGGTCGATTACACTCTTGTGACCAGACATCTATTTCGGTACGCCCCGCAAGAAGTCGGGCAGGGAATCCGGGAAGTAAGCGCCTTGGCGCCGGGTGTACTGGGCGTTACGGGCATCGAGAGCGCCGAAATCATCCGGGGAGTTGTCGAAAAAGTCCAACCGCACCTGATTATCACCGTGGACGCGCTTGCGGCACGAAACGTGGAGCGGATAACGACAAGCGTCCAACTCGCGAATACCGGTATCAGTCCCGGCTCCGGCGTGGGTAACGACCGCACGGGCATTAACCGGGAGACGATGGGGATACCGGTTATCGCCGTCGGGGTGCCGACCGTGGTTCATGCGGCGTTCATCGCCGGCGACGCCATGGAAAGACTATGGCAGGAATTAAACAAAAACCCTAATATGCAGAAAGTTTATAAGGTCCTCCATCCGGACCTTGTGCAAAACGTTGTCGACGACCTTCTTAAACCGCATGGGGGACAATTAATGGTTACACCAAGGGAGATCGACACCCTGATTCAAAACACGTCCCGCATAGTAGCCGGCGGTATCGCCGCAGCACTGCACCCCGGCATACCGCCGGAGGACTACAGTCTTTACCTGGGGTGATTCTATGGCGTCGGAAAGTACGGATTTATAAGATTTTATCGCCGGCAATACACAAGCGGACCAGCCCGCTGAACCAGTCCGCTTGCGTTCAAGGGTTTCAATCAGGCGATGCCCGATTGCCAGGTTACTGTGTTTACAATCTGGTACCAAGGCCGGTACCAGCAGCCATATTCTGCTCATAAGTCTGAATCATGCGCCTTACCATATGTCCCCCGATGGCGCCGTTCTGCCGGGAGGGAACATCACCGAGGTAACTGCCGGGCGGGAGATTGATGCCGACCTCGCGCGCGATCTCCCATTTCATCTGATCCAGAGCCGCCCGAGCTTCGGGGACCAATACCCGGTTAGTACGTTGTCCCTGTGCCATTATGATTCACCTCCTTTATTTTTCTGTTTATATTTTTCGTTCATTTAATAGTTCAAATACCCGGTAATTTTTTTGATAGTGGGATATGATTTGCAAAAATGAGAAAAATAATTTTTCGGCAAAAAAATCCTGTACACATAGCTGGTATTTATTTGGAAGTTGGCATTTGCCGAGGAAAGTCGGCGGTTTTCTACCCGATCGAATCCGTCGGGGCTTCAAAACGGAAAGCAATTTCCGCTTTTAGACGGCAGCCGAACGGGGAGGTGAATTCGGGATCCTCCATCAAGAAACGATGGGCTTCATGCCGCGTTACTTCAAGAAGGTCATGATCGCGTAACAGATCGGCGATTCTAAGCTCAGGGATGCCGGACTGTCGCGTCCCGAAGAATTCACCCGGGCCCCTGAGGCGCAAATCTTCCTCCGCCAGGGCAAAACCATCGCCGAGGCTGGTGAGGGCTTTTATCCTCGCGGCGGCTTCAGGTGTCGTTCGTCCGGCCACCAAAACGCAGTAGGAAGCCTGATCACTGCGGCCGACGCGCCCGCGGAGCTGGTGGAGCTGCGCGAGTCCGAAACGGTCCGCGTCGAACACCGCCATCAACGTGGCGTTGGGAACGTCCACACCCACCTCCACGACCGTAGTCGCGACGAGGATATTAATTTTGTTATCCCTGAAAGCGTTCATGACTTGCTCTCTTTCCTCCAGTTTCATGCGGCCGTGCAGCAGGCCCACATTAAAGCCGGGGAAGACCGGTTTGAGCTCTTCCGCCAGTTTGATTGCGGCCTGAGCCGAAAGCTGCTCCGACTCTTCGATAAGCGGGCACACAAAGTACGCCTGTCGGCCCTTTTTGATTTCCGACTGTACGAGCCGGTACAACCGCGCTTTTTCGGCCGGTTTCAACCAGACGGTTTTTACAGGCTTCCTGCCCGGCGGCAAGGCGCCGATCACCGTAAGGTCCAAGTCACCGTAAAGGGTCAGCGCCAGGGTGCGCGGTATGGGCGTGGCGGTCATGATCAGAACGTCCGGACAGTCCCCCTTGGCCCGAAGCAAGTCCCGCTGCCGCACACCGAACCGGTGCTGCTCATCAACCACCGTGAGGCCGAGACGCCGGAATACGACCCCTTCCTGGATCAGGGCGTGGGTGCCTACAACAACCTCGACCTCTCCGGAAACAATTGCCTCCAGTGTCAGCAAGCGCCGCTCTTTTTTTAGACCGCCGGTCAAAAGCGCCGCCTTGATATCTGCGGACCGTAGTAAAGACTTCAGACTGAGGTAATGCTGTTCGGCAAGGATTTCCGTCGGCGCCATCAGCGCCGCCTGTAGGCCGTTTTCCGCCGCTTTGGCCAGTGCAAGCGCGGCCACCACCGTCTTTCCCGCCCCGACGTCGCCCTGGAGCAGGCGCTGCATCGGACGCGCATTGGTCATGTCAGCCGATATTTCGCGCCAGGCTTTTTCCTGTTCTCGGGTGAGCGCAAACGGAAGTGATTTTTGGAGAGCGGTTACCTTTACCCCGTCTACGCTGTAACGGTGGCTTTTTTCCTGTGCGACGACCTTTTGCCGCCGCCGGAGGATTGCCAATTGAAGGAGAAAAAGTTCTTCAAAAACCAGACGCCGGCGGGCCCTTTCCGCTTCCGCCATGCTCTCGGGGAAGTGCAGCGCCGCGAGCACCCCGTGCCTTTCTCTCAGTCCATATTCCTCTAACATTCGTGGGGGTAGAATTTCCGGGAGCGCCGCAGCCTCGCTCAGGGCCTGGAAAACAATCCCACGCAGGATGCGCTGGGAAAGTTTGTCCGTTAGCGGGTAAATGGGCACAATGCGCCCGCTGTTTAACCCTTCTTCTCCTTCACCGGTCTCGAACTCGGTTACCTGGATTTCCGGGGCGTAAGGTCCGTGCCGGACTTTCCCCGTGACCGTCAACCTGCTGCCCGCTTTCAAAACGCGTGTCAGGTAAGGTTGGTTGAACCAAACCGCGTAAAAAAGACCCCACCGCCCGCGGAGTGCCGCGCGCAGCACCGTTATTCCCGAGCGGGCCCTGGTTTGTTGCACCGCGGCCACCTCGCCCTCTGCGGTGGCGAGTTCGCCGTCCTGGTAAGCTTTTAAGGGCCGGCAGCGCGTACGGTCCTCGTGGCGCCTCGGGACGTGGAAAAGCAGGTCCCCCACGGTACTTATCCCAAGCCGGGCAAGGAGGCGAGCCCGCTGGGGCCCTACGCCTTTGAGGTACTGGACGCGTTTTTCCCACATGTTAGGGGTTCTGACTTCCACAATAATTCCAAGATTAAACACGCTGCGCCAAAAATCCTACCTTAAGAAAATAAAATGACGTTGACTGTAAAGACGTCAAAAAGTTATTAAGAGAGTTT
>JAGUUY010000075.1 GCA_020063185.1 Bacillota bacterium | reverse complement strand
TTTCGGCGGGTGTAAATAAGTAAGTGCCCCGGAGGCCGCGAAAAACAAGCATGGCGCGGAAGGCGAAGACATCCGGCGCGGAGCGTACATGGAGGTACGAGAGCACCGGATGGCGAGCCTGACAAAGCCAGGCGCCGTTTTGCAACGGCCTCCTCGGAAAGAAACCGTTGCATTGGGGGGAGACGGCAGTTGCGCGTAAAAAAGCCCCGGGGAGTCTTCGACATATTACCGGACAAATTGGAGAAGTGGCAGCATTTAGAAGGTGTTGTGCGCGACCTCGCACACGTTTACGGTTATCGGGAGATAAGGACGCCTATTTTTGAATTTACCGAGCTATTCCAACGCGGGGTGGGCGAAGAAACCGACATTGTCGCGAAGGAGATGTATACTTTTCCCGACCGGCGCGGCAGAAGTCTTTCACTCAGGCCGGAGGGGACCGCGGCGGTCGTGCGGGCTTTTATTGAGCACAACATGCACGCCTGGCCGCAGCCCGTAAAACTATACTATATCGGGCCGATGTTCCGGTACGACCGTCCGCAGGCGGGGCGTTACCGGCAATTCCACCAGTTCGGGGTGGAGGTGTTCGGCTGCGCGGAGCCGGCCGTGGATGCCGAAGTTATCAAACTACTGCTGCAGTTTTATGAAGTCTTGGGGTTAAAGGGAATTTCATTGGAAATAAGCAGTGTCGGCTGCCCGAAATGCCGTAATGAATTTACGGATGCGCTTGTTTCATACATCAGACCGCAAACGGCAGGGTTGTGCAAAGACTGCAGGAACCGTCTCCACCGCAATCCGCTTCGACTGCTGGACTGTAAAGAGCCGGGATGCAGAGGGCTGTTAACGGAAGCGCCCGTACCGCTTAATTATCTATGTCCGGTCTGCGCCGCACACTTTGCGGCGCTTCGAAACGAACTACTGGCGTTGAACATCAGTTACAACATCAACCCTCACCTGGTGCGGGGCCTGGACTATTATACCGGTACCTCGTTTGAAGTAATGCATGCGGGTATCGGCGCCCAAAACGCAATCGGTGCGGGCGGCAGGTACGATAACCTGGTCCAAACCTGCGGGGGACCGCCCACGCCGGGAGTCGGTTTCGCCGTCGGTATCGAACGTACTCTCATGGCGCTGCAGGACCAGGGGATCGGATTTCCGGACGCAGCGCAGGAGGGAGTGTTTGTGGTTTCAGTGGGAGAAGGTACGCTGCGCCATGCGCTGCGAGTCGTACAGGCGCTTAGAGAGGCGGGTATTCGTGCGGACAGGGACTACGCCGGCCGCGGGCTGAAAACCCAGTTGAAACAGGCGCACAGGCGCGGTGTAAAGTGGGTGGTAATCGTCGGCGAGGAGGAAATAAGCCGCGGTAACGTGGCCCTCCGGGCGATGGACACCGGGGAACAAATCGAAGTAAACGAGTCGGAACTAATTCCGCGGCTTAGAGCATGGCGGGCGTAAAACTGGAGGCCGTTTAAATGATTAAGACATCGTATCGGACCCACCTCTGTGGGACGCTGGGAGAGGAAGAAATCGGCGAAAATGTCATTCTTACCGGTTGGGTGCACACCCGCCGGGACCATGGGGGGCTAATCTTTGTTGACCTCAGGGACCGCGAGGGTATCGTCCAGGTCGTTTTCAGCCCCGAAGTAAGCGGATCGGCCTTCGCCACGGCGGAAGCGGTACGGGACGAATACATCCTCCAAGTCGAGGGTGTGGTAAGGAGGCGGCCTTCGGGTACGGAAAACCTGAAGCTCCAAACGGGTACGGTGGAGGTTTATGTCGGCGCCTGCAAGGTCCTGAGCGCCGCAAAAACACCTCCTTTTTATATCGAAGACAACATCAATGTTGAAGAGGAACTCCGGCTTCGGTACCGCTATTTGGATTTGAGGCGTCCGGAAATTCGGGACAGCCTGAAAATGCGGTATCGGGCGGCGAAAACGGCGCGTGATTTCCTTGATTCCAGGGGTTTTTGGGAGATTGAGACCCCCATACTTACAAGGAGCACTCCCGAGGGGGCGAGAGACTACCTTGTCCCAAGCCGGGTCAACCCCGGTCGCTTTTACGCCTTGCCCCAGTCACCACAGCTTTTTAAGCAACTTCTCATGGTTGCGGGAGCGGACAAGTATTTCCAGATAGTGCGCTGCTTCCGCGATGAGGACCTCCGTGCCGACCGCCAACCTGAATTCACTCAGATCGATATCGAAATGTCTTTTGTGGACGTGGACGACGTGCTGCGTCTTAGTGAGTCGCTCATCGTGGAAATATGCCGGGAGGTAGCCGGAATAGAAGTGCAGCAGCCGGTACCGCGCTTCGGTTATGACCAGGCGATGGCCCTGTACGGGACGGACAAGCCGGACATACGGTACGGCTTACAATTAACGGACGTTTCCGATATTGTTGCGGGGTCCGACTTTAAGGTCTTTGCGCAGGTGGTAAAACAAGGCGGTATGGTAAAGGGTATCGCTGTTCCGGGGGCGGGGGAACTGACCCGGCGGGAAATTGACGAGTTGACCCGCTACGCGGCGGAATTCGGCGCCAAAGGGCTCGCCTATGTCCAGGTGACCACGGAAGGCGCGAAATCGCCGATTCTCAAATACTTTAAAGCTGAAGAAACACAGCGGTTGCTGGCAAGACTCGAAGCCCGGTCCGGAGATCTTCTCCTCTTCGTCGCCGACGAGCGGCGTGTAGTGGAGCGAAGCCTGGGTGCGGTCCGCACCCGAATTGCAGAGCATCTAGACTTAATACCGCCGGGTTTTGCTTTTGCCTGGGTAGTGGATTTTCCACTCCTGGAATATGACGCGGTCGAACAGCGGTTCGTCGCCGTACACCACCCCTTCACCGCGCCGCACGACGAGGATTTGGCCTTTCTTGAAGAAGACCCCGTCCGGGTGCGGGCCAAAGCGTACGACCTGATACTGAACGGTGTTGAACTCGGCGGGGGCAGTATCCGTGTTCACCG
>JAGUUY010000176.1 GCA_020063185.1 Bacillota bacterium | reverse complement strand
TCGGTTGCGGTGGCGATTATGAAGGGGGCCGACATCGTGCGTGTCCACGACGTAAAAGAAATGGTCCGGGTGGCACGGATGACTGATGCGCTTGTTAGAGGACGGAATATAGAAGAGTAGAATATAGAAGACAGAAGTCAGAATTCAGGATTCCAGAAGGGTTTGGGTCAGAAGGTAGAATATAGAAGGTAGAATCGCATCAGGAACCCATTGGAACACAAAAGCTTTAAAGTTTTCCCTGGAATTAATGATTCGACATTCTGTATTCTATATTCTAACCATAAAGGTCAATCCATTTTAACCTAACTTCGAACTTCGAACTTAGAACGACAAACAGGTGACAGTATGGACAGGGTCTTTATTGAAGGCATGAGCTTCTTTGCCAGGCATGGGGTGCTTCCCGCCGAGCGTGAGACGGGACAGCGATTTCTGGTGGACGTGGTTCTTTGCCTGGATTTTGCCGCGGCCGGAAAAGCCGATGATTTGGAGCACACGGTGGATTACCTGGCGGTTTACAAAGAAGTGGAAAGAGTCGTGTGCGGCCGCTCGTACAGACTGCTGGAGTCCTTGGCGGAAGCCGTAGCCGAGGCTTTATTAAAAGCCTTTACGGTCAAGGAAGTCGGAGTCCGCATCAAGAAACCGGGTGCGCCCCTTCCCGGCAGTTTCGACTCCGTAGGTGTGGAAATTACGCGCAAGAAAGGTTGATGCGTATCCAGGTCACCGCGTACATCGGTATGGGCAGCAACCTGGGAGACCGGAAAGAAAACTTGCGCCGCGCCGTATGTCTGCTGCAGGACAGTCCTTTGACGGAGGTCAAGCGTTTGGCGCCTCTTTACCGCAGCGCGCCGTTGGGGGAGACCGACCAGCCTGAATTCCTGAACACGGTGGTTGAGGTCGCCACTCGGTTGTCGGTGCGTCAGTTGGCGGCGCGGCTCTTTGATGTCGAAAACAAGCTTGGGCGCGTCCGGGAAAGACGCTGGGGCCCGCGGGTCATCGATCTCGACCTTCTGCTATATAACGATGTGGTGTTAAATGAGCCTGATCTTGTGGTTCCTCATCCCCGGCTGACGGAACGCGCCTTTGTGATGGCGCCGCTGGCCGTTCTTGCGCCGGAGAAGGTACTTCCCGGCGGCCTTACGGCGTCCGAGCTGGCGGTGCAGCTGAGTAAAAAACAGTCGGTTGAGCGCTTAAAAAATAAGCTGACTGGTTGGGGTGAGCATGGACCGGAAACTTGCTGAAGCCGCGGCTCTTTTAAGCAGGTCATCGCGCGCCTACGCCTTCACCGGTGCGGGGGTCAGTACGGAGAGCGGCATACCGGATTTTCGGAGTCCGGGGACGGGGCTCTGGTCGAACCCAAAACTTCTTTCCCTGGCCACCGGCGACGCTTTACAGCGCGAACCCGCGCGCTTCTACAACGTTTTTCTGCCCCAGTGGCTTGCCTACCGTCAGGCCGTGCCCAATCCGGCGCATAAAGCGATCGCCGGGTTGGAAGCGATCGGCAGACTGTCCGGCGTGGTGACCCAAAATATAGACGGTTTGCACCGTAAGGCAGGTTCGCAGGTTGTTTGGGAGGTACACGGGCATTTGCGCCACCTTGTCTGCTCCTCCTGCCAAAGGCCCGCTTCCTTTGCGGTCGCCGAAGAGGCTTTGCAAAAAGGGGCGCTGCCCCCGCGCTGCCGTTGCGGGGGCGTGGTCCGGCCGGATGTGGTACTCTTCGGCGAGGCGATGGCGCCTGACTTCGACCGCGCTCTGACAGTATTGAGACAGGGGTGCGAGTTGATGCTCATTGTAGGTTCAAGCCTTGCCGTGTATCCTGCGGCTTCCCTGGTGAGGTTTGCGGACGCGCTGATTATCGTTAACCGCGACCCCACCCCCTACGACGACCAAGCCGTTGTTCTTCGCGGCAGCGCCGGTGAAATCGTGCCCGAACTGCTGAAATCAGTAGTCGGTAGTAGGTAGTCTAAAGTCGCGAGTCGCGGGTCGCGAGTCGCGACTCGCGAGTCGAAAGTCAAAAGTCTTAATAGCTATTAGCTTTCAGCCGTCAGCGATCAGCATTGGATTCCGAATTCTGACTTGTTGTTTAACTTCGAACTTCGAACGGACCACCAGGTTTATCCGTATTAGCTCGCACGTCGAACTGTGAACCGTGAACTGTGAACTGTGAACGGACCCTAAAGGCTATCCGTCTAAGCTTAACCTCGAACTTCGAACGGACCACAAAGGTTTATCCGTATTAGCTCGCACGTCGAACCGTGAACCGTGAACCGACCTAAAAGGTCCATCAATCTAAGCCCGAACCGTGAACGGACCCGGATTCCATACAGTATCAGCCCAACGTCGAACCTTTTGCCGCCGCTTTCTTGCGCCCGCCGATGAACATTTCCTTAATCGCTTCCAGGATGCTGTAGATAACCGGCACGACGAAGAGCGTTAAGCACGTGGACAAAACCAGCCCGCCGATTAACGCTATCGACATTCCCTTCCTTATTTCCGAACCGGCGGAAAGGCCCAACGCTAAAGGCAGCATGGCCATAACCATTGCCGTGGTGGTCATAAGTATGGGGCGCAGCCTTACGGACCCGGCCCTCACCAGAGCGTCTTTCACACTCATTCCGCTCCTGCGCGCGGTGTTTGCGAAATCAACCAGAAGAATGGCGTTTTTGGTCACCAGCCCGATCAACATGATCAGGCCGACCATGGAGACAATGTTTAAGGTGTTGCCAGTAAGGGCGAGCGCGAAAATGGCGCCCACCATGGCGAGAGGCACCGAAAGCCATATGGTCAGCGGCAACAGGAAGGACTCAAAAATCGCCACCATAATCAGATAAATAAATATCAGGCTGAGCAGCATGGCCGTAGCGAGGTCGGTCATGGACTCTTCAAACATCTGCTGCTCCCCCGTGAAGGAGATGTTGACATCCGGCGGTATATTTTCGTTTGCCAACCGGGTTTTTATGTCGTTGACCACATCGCCGAGCGGACGGCCTTCGAGGTTGGCGCTTACGCGAAAGACTCTCTGCCGGTCGCTGCGTTCAATGCTTTTCAGTCCTGATTGCTGGCTGAACCGTGACACCTGGCCCAGTTTTACGATTTCCCCCGAACGGTTGGTGAGAGGCAAATCGGCAATAGCGGCGGTGTTGTTCCGTGTGTTCGCGTCACCGATCAAGCGGACGTCGTACTGGTCTTCGCCGTCGCTGTATTTGCTTACGACCCTGCCTGTCAGGTACAGACCCACGGTGTTTATCACATCCCCGACAAGGATGCCGTGCGCGGCGGCGGTGTCCCGGTCGACCCGGATGTTGTACTCCGGCAGACCGCTTGAGACGGAGGTGCGGACATCCTTGGCGCCCGGGGTGGCGGCTGCAACCTCCCTTACCTGCTCGGTAACTTGTTTTAACTTGTCCAGGTTGTATCCTTTGATCTCTATCTGGAGGGCGCCCTCGTCCGCCCCGCCGAACATGGAGGTCAAGACGATGCTTGATTCAAGCCCGGCCCTGCGGTCGGCGATCTCCTGGACCTTGCGTTTAACGGGGGCGCTTTTCTCGGCGCCCTGTTCTTTAAGGGTCACATGCAGTTCGGCGATGTTGCTCGATGATCCCAAGTCGGCTTGCCCCGACCCGTATCCTACGGAGGTGAAGACGTCCTTTACCTCAGGGATCGCCCTTACCTCGTTTTCAATTCCCCGCACCAGGGAATCCATCCGGTCGATGCTGGTGCCCGGCGGCGATGTGAGTTTGAGTATGAATTCGCCCTGGTCGATTCTAGGTATGAACTCCGTTCCGACTATGTGCAGCGGTATCAGCGACAAAGAGGCGAAGAGGGCGACCGTAGCCGTCGCCAGCACCGCTGTCTTGTGCCGCAGCGCCCACATGATGCCTTTTTCGTAATTTCCGCTCAACCTGTGCAGGAATTTGTCAAAAATATCCGTCAGCCAGAATGTCCGGCGGTTTTCTTCCCCTTTGGAGAGCCTCGATGCGAGCAAGGGAATCAGCGTAACGGCTACCATCAGGGAGAGGAAAGTCGCGCAGGCGACGACCAGCCCGAACTCCCTGAAAATCATCCCGGCGATACCGGGCACGAGCGCCACGGGCAGGAAAACAACCATCAGGGTCAGAGATATGCCCACAACGGCGATGCCGATCTCGCGGCTGCTGTTCAGCGCCGCCGTCAGCGGGCTTTCCCCTTGCTCCATATGGCGGTGGATGTTTTCCAGCACCACGATGGCGTCGTCGACAATGATCCCGACCACCAACGCCGCGCCGAGGAGGCTCATCAGGTTTAATGAAAAACCTACGGCGTGTACAAAAATAAGGGTGCCTACCAGCGAAACCGGAATGGTCATGAGGATTATCAACGATCCCCGCCAGCTTCCAAGAAAAAGGAAGATGACAAAGGCCACGATGAGGACGGCCATCAAAAGCTCTTCCTGGATTCCCGTCAGCGCTTCTTTAATAAACTCAGAAGAATCGTAAGCCAGAGTTATATTCACGCCGAACTTTTTCTCTATTTCGGTAACGCTCTGCCTGATCTTCTCACTCGTCTCAATGGTGTTGGCGTCCGACCGCTTAAACACCATGAGGCCCATACCCGGGGCGCCGTTAAGCCTCACCACGCTCTGGGTGTCGGCGAAGGTGTCGGTGACCCGCGCCACGTCGCGAACGTAGACCGGGCCTTCCCTCCTCTCTGTGATAATGATGCTCTCCAGTTCCTTTACGTCCGAGACTTGAGTCGTCACGCGCACGACGAATTTTTCGCCGCGCTGTTCCACCTTACCGGCGGGAACATTCTTGTTGTCCGATTGCAGGGCGGACATCAGTTGAAGAAGAGATATCCTATACGCCTCCAGACTGTCCGGTTGCGCCTCGACGCGTATTTCCCGTTCTCTGCCGCCGGCCAATATCACCCTGCCGACGCCCTTTACCTGCTGGAGCTCGGGTTGAATCGTGTTTTTAACCAATTTGTAAATTTCCGCTTCAGGCAAATCGCCGCTCACGGACATCTGTACGATGGGAATATCATTGAGGCTGAACTGCTGTATGGTACCCGGCTCAACGTCCGGGGGGAGTTCGTAGACGGTGGCGTTGTATTTTCGCTGCACCTCGTTCACCGCAACGTTCGTGTCCGTGTCCATCTTAAACGCGATCAACACCGTGGACAAACCTTCCTGGGAAAAGGAGGCGAGGGTGTCCAGGTTGTTCAGAGAGGACATGGCGTCCTCGAGCGGCTTGGTCACCTTCCGTTCGACGTCTTCCGGACCTGCGCCGGGGTACGGGACCGAAAGGAAGACGTAAGGGATCTCCATTTTCGGCAAGAGGTCAGCCGGGATCCGCCCGTAGGAGACAAGTCCGAGGATGAAAAGCGAGATAAATACCACGGTGATTAACGACGGGCGGCTGAGGGAAAGTTCGGTGATTTTCATGCTGTTATTCCCCCTCGGTTACGGCAGCGCCATCCCGTAAAAGGCTTTGGCCGAACGTCACAACCCTGTCCCCTGGTTTCAGCCCAGCTATAACCGCGATGTTTCGGTCATCGGCTTCACCGGTTTGGATGCTGGTTTTGAAGGCTTTCCCGTTTTTGATGCAGAAAACCTCCGCCTGTCCCGATTCGTCCAAGGTAATCACGGCTTCCCGCGGTATGATGTTCCGGTTGATTTCTGCGGTGTGCAGTCTGACATTGCCGAACATCCCCGGTTTCAACTGGAGGCCTGCGCCCGCCGGGAGGGACAGTTCAAGCGGGTACGTGAGATTGTCGGGATCCGCTTTACTCCCGATTGAGGTAACCGTACAGGTAAATTCCTTACCGTTATACGTGCCGGCGGCAAAAACGCCGCTTTGTCCCGGCTTGGCCAATTTCAGCTGACCGGCGTTAAGGCTTGCCTTGACTTTGAGGCTGGAGTCGTCAACTACGGTCATCAATTCTTTCCCCGGGAAAACCGTCTGGCCCTGTTCCACGGAACATTGCACTACGCTTCCCGAAAACGGAGCGACCACCGTGGTGTCACTGAGCGCTTTGTTTGCCAGTTGGTTGTCCGACACGGCGACATTATATGCTACCTGTGCGCTTTCAAGCATAAACCGGGCATCGTCGTACTCCGCCTGAGACACAGCTTCCAGGTCAAAAAGTTCCTTCACCCGCGCGAAGGCGATTTCGGCTTTGGCAAGATTTAGCTTCGCTGCGGCCACCTGCTCCTCGGACTTGGCCACGATAAGCTGCTGGTTTTCACTTTCCAGGGTGACAACGACCTGGCCCGCGCCGACGCGGTCACCCGTCCGGGCTGCAAGCGATACAATGGTGCCCTGCGTTTTTGCGGTGAGGACGATTTCTTTGGCGCCCGCCACCGAACCGGTGGCAGTCAGGGAGGGATGAATGCTTCCCCTGGTAACAACGGCTGTTTTTACGGCGACCGGTTTTTCCTTGGCCGGGGCTTCCGCGGTGTTTGGTCTTTGAAACCCGCCGGGGCGACCCATTAACGCCCAGAGTACAACGCCGAGGACAATTACCATTGCGAGTACGGCGCCCTTTTTAACCATGATTCCACTCCTCCCCGATCTCGACTCCATCCCAAAACATATCAAAATGGCTGTAGAATATCGGCAGCATATCGGTTTGATCCGGCTTGGCCAGCCAGGCGAATATCGTGTGATAGTACATGCCCACCAGCACCGAGGCGAGCTGGTACGCGCTCCAGCGGGCAGAGACCTGCCCGCGGGCCGTTGCTTCTTTAAAAAGCGGTGTGAGGCAGAGCTTGAATTCCTCGAGTGTTTGCAGTTCCTGCTCTACAAGTGATGAGCGCAGGATCTCGATAACCGTTACCTTAAGCAGATGCGGGTCCTTGTCTATGCGTGCGATTAACTCCTCGAACATAAGCTTCAAGCGTTTACGGTAATCGGGCACATTCGCATGTCGCGCGACGCTCTCCTTAAATATTTCCATTTGCCGCTCCCCAAGGTGAAGGAGAACGTGTTCTTTCCTGGGGAAGTAGTTGTAAAAGGTTCCCTTCGCGATGCCGCAGGCCGCTGTGATCTCCTCGACGGTGACGTTTTCGTACCCCCGCTCTTTAAACATTTTAAGCGCCTGCAAGAAAATTTCTTCCTTAAGTTCCTTCTTACGGGTTTCCCTGAGGCTTTCTTTACACAAGCAACTGCACCTCCGTGAATAACGTTCAACGTTCGACGTTCAAGGTTCAACGTTAGGCTGAAAATGATGGCCCAGCACTCAGCGTAGCTTCTAAATTTCAAAGAAGAAACTCTCATTAGCCGAAGTGAAGTAGTAGGTTCCGATCTTCAAGACTG
>JAGUUY010000200.1 GCA_020063185.1 Bacillota bacterium | reverse complement strand
TGACCGTCGCCACCGCCGGGGCCGTCGCCATAAACCAGTTGCCGGAAGCGGTCGCGGTGATGCTCTTTTACGCCGTGGGTGAACATTTTCAGGCCACGGCCGTCGGCCGCTCCCGCCGGTCGATCACGGCGCTGCTCGGGATACGGCCCGACTACGCCAACCTTAAAATAAACGGCGACACCCGCAGGGTAAGGCCGGAAGAAGTGGCAGTCGGGCAGATTATCGTCGTCCGGCCTGGTGAGCGGGTGCCCCTGGACGGCGAAGTGGTGCGAGGGCGTTCTTTTGTCGACACGTCGGCGCTCACGGGGGAATCCGTACCCCGGAAAGCGGCGGTAGGGGACGGCGTCCATGCCGGCGCCGTAAACGGCCCGGGACTTCTGGAAGTAAAAGTAGACCGGCCGGCCGGCGAATCCTCCATGGCCAGGATACTCGACCTGGTGAAGAACGCCGCGGCGAGAAAGGCGCCCACGGAACAGTTCATCACCACCTTCGCCCGGTACTATACGCCCGCTGTGGTCGCGGGTGCTTTGTTAATCGCGGTCTTACCGCCGCTGTTTATTTCCGGGGCTGCCTTTAGCGAATGGGTTTACCGGGCGCTGGTGCTGCTCGTCATCTCTTGTCCCTGCGCCCTGATGGTTTCCATACCTTTATGTTACTTCGGCGGTCTGGGCGGGGCGTCCCGCCGGGGGATCATGGTAAAGGGGGCCAATTTCCTTGACGCCCTTACACGCGTGCACACCGTTGTCTTCGACAAGACCGGCACCTTAACCAGAGGCGTATTTAAAGTGACCGGCATTGAGGCCCGGAACGGGTTCAGCCGGAATGAGGTCTTAAAATATGCCGCTGCGGTGGAAGCCAACTCCAACCACCCGATTGCCAGGTCGATCTTCGACGCTTGGGGAGACCGGACCGATACCGACACCGTTACCGGCTACGAGGAGGTTGCCGGCGGCGGGGTCAAGGGCACGGTACAGGGCCGCGCGATCGTGGCCGGCAACGGCGGCTTCCTGCGCCGCGAAAATATCTCGTATGACGACTGCGGCGTTGAGGGAACGACAGTCTACGTGGCAGTGGACGGTGTTTTTGCCGGGTGTCTAAAGATCGACGACGAACTCAAGGAAGATGCAGCGGAAGCCGTGGCCCACTTAAAGCGGCTGGGAGTGAAGAGAACGGTTATGCTGACCGGCGACGGCGAAACCGCCGCCCGGCGGGTGGCGTCGGCTCTCAACCTGGACACTTACCTTGCACGGCTGCTCCCCGAGGAAAAGCTGGCCAGGGTCGAAGAACTTAGGGCATCCATGCCCGACCCACACAGGGATAAATTGATGTTTGTCGGTGACGGCATCAACGACGCCCCGGTAATAACCCGCGCGGATATCGGCGCCGCCATGGGCGGGTTGGGCGCCGACGCCGCGATTGAGGCCGCCGATCTGGTCGTCATGGACGACCGTCCCGGAAAACTGGCTGACGCCGTCAGGTTGGCGCTCCATACCCGGCGTATCGTCCTGCAAAATATCGTGCTGGCGCTCGGGATTAAAGCTTTCTTTTTAGTGCTGGGGATCATGGGTGTAGCGACGATTTGGGAGGCGGTGTTCGCCGACGTGGGCGTAACCCTGGTAGCGGTTTTTAACGCCGCCAGGACCCTTCACGCGGAAGGCTGATGTTTTACACGCCGCACTTCCCAACGCCGCGCTGTTGACACAGCCCCGCCGGCCGGTCTATTCTTAAAAACAACGTTCATTAGTTACTACAGGGGGGACCACAGATGGACGAAAACGCGGCCCATGGGACGACCCAGGGACAAATCGTGGCCGTGTGCCTCAGTAAGAACAAGGGCGAGCGCAAGAAAAATATCGGCAGGGGCAAGCTTCTGGAATGCCACGGTCTGGAAGGCGATTCCCATACGGGCGAGTGGCACCGTCAGGTAAGCCTCCTGGCCATGGAAAGCATCGAAAAGATGCGCGCCAAGGGCCTGGATGTGGGACCGGGAGACTTTGCCGAGAACATCACCACCAGCGGTCTGGACCTGATGCGCCTGCCCGTCGGTACCTTACTCAGGCTGGGTAACGCGGTCGGGGAAGTGACCCAAATCGGTAAGGAATGCCATACCGCCTGCGCCATCCGGCAGCAGGCGGGGGACTGCGTAATGCCGCGGGAAGGGATATTCGTACGCGTACTAAAAACCGGTGAAGTGAGCGTGGGAGACGTCATCCAGATAGTACCCTGGGGCGGCGAAAAAGACCCAATCAAGATTTAACGGGCAATATGTTCAATAAAAAAATAAAGTAATACCGGCTTATTGGAGGTAAGCTGTCGTGAGTATTTTATCAATCATCGGCAATACACCGCTGGTGGAATTGACCCATATGAACGGGAATCGACGCGTCAGGATTTATGGGAAGCTCGAGGGCAACAACCCGGGCGGTTCAATTAAAGACCGCCCCGCTTTCTACATGATCAAAAAAGCGGAGGAGTCCGGGGAACTTACCCGGGATAAGACCATACTTGAACCTACCTCGGGAAATACGGGTATCGCCCTGGCGATGATCGGCGCCGCAAAAGGTTACCGGGTGAAGCTTTTCATGCCGGAGTGCGTCAGCGTGGAACGACAGCGCACCCTTCAGGCCTTCGGCGCGGAAGTCGTGCTCACCCCCGCCCAGGAAGGCACCGACGGCGCGATTAAACGGGCGTACTTGCTCCGGGATGAGGAGCCGTATAAATACTACATGCCTAACCAGTTTGAAAACGAGAATAACGCGCTTGCCCATTTTGAAACGACAGGACCGGAGATTTTCGCTCAGACTGATGGAGAAGTGGACGCTTTTGTCGCCGGTATGGGCACATCGGGGACGCTCATGGGAACGGGAAGGTACCTTAAACAAAAAAAGCCTGCGGTGAGAGTCGTGGGTGTCGAACCCATTGAAGGGCATGCGATTCAGGGACTCAAAAACATGAACGAAGCCATCGTCCCGAAAATATACAGACCCGCGGAACTTGACGACAAGCTCACCGTGAAGGACGAGGAAGCATTTGAAACAACCAGACTTCTTGCCGTCAAGGAAGGAATTTTCGTCGGCATGTCAAGCGGCGCCGCCGTGGCGGGCGCGCTGCGCTTCGCCGAGACGATGAGTTCCGGCACGGTGGTGGTCATCCTCCCCGACCGGGGTGACCGTTATCTCAGCACGACACTGTTCAGGTCCATCTGCGCCAAGTGCCCGCCTTAGGGATAATCTTGTAATCGATTTCCGTATCCCATCGGCTTCGCAAAGCGCCGCGGTGCCGCTTACTACAACCTTTCTTAGAGCGGAATAAAACTACCGCGGCCTTATTGACACATTTTTATTTTTTATTATAATTATGACTAATCCGATAATATTACTATTATTAATTCTTAGGAACCGGAGTGGTTTTGGTGGCCCGGGAAATTGAAAACCTGTGCATCCGCCAGTTGGATAACGTAGCGAGCTACGAGTTCTTGGACGCTGTGGCGGTGGAGTCCGCGGCGACTATTACTGTTAACGGAAAAAAAATCGCAACCCTGGCATGCAGCCCTTCGAACTTACAGTTTCTGGCGCTCGGATTTCTCGTTTCCGAAGGGATCGTACCCGGTCCCGGATCGATAAAGGAAATTTCCGTCGGCGAAGGAACTCTGCCCATTGAAATAAACGTCACCGCCGATGTTTTGTTACCGCATTTCTCTGCCGGCGCCTTGCGCATACCGTCCGGCTGCGGGCGGGGAGATTTTTTTATTAGCCGCGGCCCCGCGGCGCCCGTGCCTGTCCGGAGCGAAACCGCCCTGTCGCGCGGCCAGGTCTGGAGCCTGATGCGTACTTTTCACCGGACCGCGAACGCTTACCGGCAAACCGGCGGCATGCACGGCGCGGCACTCTCCGACGGCAAGGAGCTGCCCTTTTTCATGGAAGACATCGGCAGGCATAACGCCGTAGATAAGGTTTTGGGCGGCTGTATGGCGCGAAAAAAGCCTTTGCGTGATCATATCCTCCTCACCACGGGGAGGATTTCTTCAGACCTGGTGCTCAAAGCGGCGCGGGCGCAGTTGCCGATAGTTATTTCGCGAGCGGCGCCGACCACGCTCGCGGTTAAACTCGCCTGCGACCTCGGGATAACACTCGTCGGCTTCGCGCGCGGGAGAAGAATGAACCTCTACACCCACGCCCGGCGCATAAACGGGGGGGAAAGTTTATGAGGCTCTCAACCAGGGTTCGCTACGGTGTCAGGGCGCTGATGGACATCGCCGAGAACAGTACGGCGGGCCCGGTCAGTCTTAAGGACGTGGCGCAAAGGCAGTCCATATCGGAGCAATACCTCGAACAATTAATTCTGCCTTTAAAGGGGGCGGGCATCGTCAGGAGCGTGCGCGGCGCCCGCGGCGGGTTTCAGCTAAACAAGCGGGCCTCGGATATCCTGATGAGCGAAATCGTGGAAATCCTCGGCGGGAAGCTCGTCATGACGGACTGTCTACAAAACGAAGAGGTCTGCCTGCGGGTCGGCTGCTGCGCCGCGCGTGACTTATGGCAGGAGGCGAATGCGGCTTTCTGGAAAGTCCTCACGTCGGTAACGCTTATCGACTTGCTGCAGCGCCAGCGGCTCAAACTTTACAAATCCAGACCTTTATAAAAAGGGAGCCTGTGATTAATGAAGACAGCTGAGATTATAGAGAGGATTGCAGCGCTGAAAGCCAGGCGCAAAGCCGTCATCCTCGCCCACAACTACCAGCGGCCGGAAATACAGGACGCAGCCGACTTTGTCGGGGACAGCCTGGAGCTGAGCCGGTGCGCCGCAAACACGGACGCGGAGGTCATTGTCTTTTGCGGTGTCCACTTTATGGCGGAAACCGCGGCGATTCTCTGCCCCGATAGGAAGGTTCTGCTGCCGGACCCCGCGGCGGGCTGCCCCATGGCCGACATGGTCACTCCCGAAGGACTGCGGGCTTTCAAGCGTCGGCACCCGGGCGCCGTGGTCGCCTGCTACGTCAACTCCAGCGCCGCCGTCAAGGCGGAAAGCGACGTCTGCTGCACCTCCGCCAACGCCGCCCGCGTGGTACTTGGTCTTGGCAAACGGAAGATACTGTTCGTCCCGGACCGCTATCTCGGCGCATACGTGCGCGATATCACGGGGAGAAACTTGCTCTTGTGGCCGGGGTTCTGTCCGACACACATGAAAATCAACCGCGTAAACGTCTTGAAACTGAAGCACCGTCACCCGGGGGCGCACGTCGTCGTACACCCCGAGTGCCGGCCCGAAGTGCGCGAACTGGCCGACGCCGTCCTCAGCACGGGCGGTATATGCCGGTATGCCGGTCAAAGATCTTTTAAGACGATGATCGTCGGTACCGAAATGGGGATTTTGCACCGGTTACGTAAAGAGAACCCCCACAAGACGTTTGTACCGGCCTCCATGAGGGCCGTATGTCCCAACATGAAACGCACCACCCTGGAAAAGGTGCTCCGGTCGCTCGAAACCCTTGCGACGGAGATCACCGTACCCGAAGAAATACGGGCCCGGGCCTGCCGCGCCGTTGAAAAGATGCTGACCTTGACGGAGCACGGCGGCGCCGATAGACGCTTTGCGCCCTCTATCGTGTCCGAAGCCCGCGAAGCCCCGCCTGCCGCCGTACAACACGGCGGCAATCCATCACGTTAACGAAAGGAAGACACCGTTTTGGCGTACCTGGATTGCATTGCCGCAGCACCGCTGCTGCCGGAAGTTTACCAGTCAATGATCCCTTATTTCCGCGAAGACTGGGGTAACCCGTCCAGTATTCACGGTTTCGGCGAAACGGCTCGCGAAGCGGTTGAGAAGGCGCGCGCCGAAGTCGCCGGCCTGGTCGGGGCGGCGGCCGAAGAGGTGATTTTCACCTCCTGCGGCACCGAAGCAAACAATTTAGCCCTCAAGGGTGTGGCCTGGGCGCACCGGGACAGGGGTAAACACATCGTCATCAGTTCGATAGAGCATTTTTCGACCATGCACTGCGCGAAAACGCTGGAAAGCTGGGGTTTCGAGGTAACGCGGCTGCCGGTCGACCGCTACGGCATGGTGAACCCGGTAGATGTGGAAAAAGCGGTCCGCCCGGATACCGTCCTGGTCTCGGTGATGCACGCCAACAACGAGGTGGGGACCATCCAGCCCGTTGCGGAAATCGGGCGCATCTGCCGCGACAGGGGCGTTCTCTTTCACACGGATGCCGTAGCCACCGCCGGACTGATTCCCGTCGATGTCAAACAGTTAAACGCGGATCTTCTTTCCCTGGCAGCGAACACCTTCTATGGCCCGAAGGGCGCGGCGGCCCTGTACGTCCGCAAAGGAGTTAAAATTAAGCCGCTTATGGACGGCGGCATTCAGGAACGCGGCCTCCGGGCCGGTACCGAAAACGTCCCCGCCATCGTCGGGATGGGTACGGCGGCCGAAATCGCCCGGAAAGAAACGGCGGTCCGTGTCCGGCGCCTCCAGAAGCTCCGCGACCGCCTGATCCGGGAACTGCCGGCCCGCATCCCTTACACGGTTCTACTCGGCCACCCCAGGCAAAGATTGCCGAACAACGTAAGCGTGGCCGTTGAATACGTGGAGGGCGAGTCGATGCTGCTGTTCATGGACATGGAGGGTATCAAGCTTTCCAGCGGTTCGGCCTGTGTATCACGCTCGCTCAAGG
>JAGUUY010000031.1 GCA_020063185.1 Bacillota bacterium | reverse complement strand
CCTTGAACTTCGAACGGACCCCGAAGTCAGTCCTTCTAAGCTTAAGCCTAACGGCTGTAAAAGGTAAGAACCTTGTTTACGGCGGTTATCACGTCTAGAATGTCGGCGTCGGACATTCTCGGATACAAGGGCAGGGTTATCAGGCGACGGTATATTGTTTCCGCCCTGGGGCAGGGGGGGTCCTGCCCCAGAGTACAGACATTGGGGTCACCGAGCCA
Source organism: Bacillota bacterium (assembly GCA_020063185.1). Classification (GTDB taxonomy): domain Bacteria; phylum Bacillota; class Desulfotomaculia; order Desulfotomaculales; family Ammonificaceae; genus SURF-55. The sequence continues at coordinate 10,267 of JAGUUY010000031.1, read as the reverse complement.
TCCGTGCAGAGGGTGAAGGTAGACCGGCAGGTAATGGACCCCCACTTCCACCCCTTCCGCCTGCAGCGCTAAGAAAATGTGCATGCGGTCCGCACGAAGGCTTTCGGGGTTGAGTTTCAGTACGTAAAGGTTCCAGGCATCTTCTTTATCGGGGTCCTCATATGGAATTTCCATTAGTGGAGATTGACAAAACGCATCGTTGTACCTGGCTGCGATTTCCCGGCGCCGTTTTAAAAAGGAAGGCAGCTTCTCAAGCTGGGACAGCGCAAGCGCCGCCTGGATCTCGGTGGGACGGTAGTCGTACCCGAGTTCCTGCACCTCATAGTGCCAGGGCCCTTCCTTGGCGTTGACCAGTTTGGCCCGATCCCGAACGATCCCTTGATTGCAAAAGAGCTTCAGCCAGCGGTAAGTATCTTCGTCGTCGGTGGTGACCATGCCGCCTGCCCCGGCGGTAATCGTCGCCTCCGGGTGAAAGCTGAAGGCGGCCGCCGTGGCGAAGCTTCCTACCGTTTTTCCACGGTAAGAAGCCCCCAACGCACTGGTTGCGTCCTCCACTACGGCCAGACCGTGACGCCGTGCAATGGCGCCGATAGACTCCAGATCGCACGGGTGGCCGGCAAAATGGGAAGCCACAATGGCGCAAGTGCCCTCAGTCAGATTTCGCTCAATCTCTACGGGGCTGATATTAAGATCGTATTCGCCGACGTCGGCGAAAACCAGCCTGGCACTGAGGTAAAGAGGGGCGTTGGCGAAACCCGAAAACGCCAGCGGGGTACTAATGACTTCTTCCCCCCGGCTGATACCGGCCGCATAACAGGCGGCATGGAGGGCCGCCGTCCCCGAGGCTACGGCCATTGCGTAGCGTACACCGACAAGGGCGGCAAACCGTTCTTCCAATTCTCGCACCTTGTCTCCCGCCGCAAGTCTACCGCTCCTCAGTACCGCCTCCACCTGCTTCAGGTCTCGAGCGTCTAAACACGGCTCATTAAAAGGAAGCAGCGACTCCCTTACGGGTTTGCCGCCGACTATCGCTGGACGGTCTGAAACAAGCGGTTTCCGATGATGTGCTGCCAAAAAACCCGTTACCTCCAGAGTTTCTCAGAATAATTATACTCTTGCGCCAAACGGCCGGCAATCAGAAGCTGACGGGAAGGTAACACTTCTTCCAGTGCACAAGAAAGGCTTTTTAGTATAATAGAGGGGAATATGTTGCGGAGGTAAAGTAATGGATGTTAAGTGTCCCAAATGCGGTTCCGCCAAAGTCGTGCCTGTGGGCCAGTACGATAAATTTATCTATTTTGGGTTTGGCGGGACCGCCGCTATCGCCCTCGCCGGTGTTTTGTTACCCATTTTCTGGTTTTTTATTCCGGCCTGGTGGCTGGTTTGCCTGTCTTTTTATGTCCGCCGGCCGCTTGCCGCCTGCGAGGAATGCGATTACGGTTGGGATCCCCGGAAACAATATTCAGAATAAGAAGATCTCCGCCCTCCGCCCTGAACCCATACCGCAATAGTTGCTGATTATTAAAGGCGCCCGAACGACTGAATACTCAGGCGCCTTTTTATCACCAGCCAAGTGTTTTTTAGTTTTACGCGACTCACACTGCTTGGCTATATTTTTTTAAGTTTCTTTAATAAGCGGTAGCTTAGGGTGATCGCCTCCGCCCTTGTAAGGTTCCCGGCGGGATCGAACATCAGCTTTGTACTGTCGGGGACGGTAGTAGGTTTGCCGGCGATGAGCTGCGCCTTTTGCACGGCCAGTACCGAAGGCGCCGCCCAGGGAGCGATTAACGCGGCGTCGTCAAAAACAGCCTCAAGTCCGGTTTTCACCTGGTCCCCGTTGTCGGAGAGCTTCAGGTTGCTGAGCCGCGCCAGGATCACAGCCGCCTCCTGACGGGTGAGGCTGTTGGCCGGTTTAAATTCCATCAAACCCGTTACGGCATTTCGGTAGCCGACGATGATACCGTTGCGGGCCGCTGTCTCCGCGTATTGGACGGGCATGTGCCCGCTGTCGAACACTTTATAACCGGAGGCCGCGCTATAACCGGCCCCGAAGTAAGCCGCGTCGATGTCCTCCGGTTCCGCCTCAAAGAAATCGATCGAACCCCCGCCGAACGTATCCGCGAAAACCTGCTCGGCATCACTTGCCGGTTGGGCCGTTAGAACCAACTGTAATCCTTTGATCAGCATGGCGGCAAACTCGATTCGGTTCACGTTGGCGGTAAGACCGAAAGCGCCGGTAGCCGCCCCCAGCGGCAAGGGTTCGACGTAACCCTTCGCCCACAAAGGCATCACACATGGGTAAGACCAGCTGACGTCCGTCTGGGTGTCGAATTCGGTGAAAGCCTGCTGAGCCAGGAAAACCGCGTAATAGCCGTCACCCGAACTATCAAACTGAAAGGGTGCGGTGACGGTGCATTTCTTAGAGTCAGTGATCCCCCCCAGGTTGATATTGTTGGTCCCGTTCCACTTGTAAACGCTCCCGACGGTGGTTATACCGGGGCTGTACCACACCGAAAGCTGGCCGGCGACCGCCGGACTTACGGTCGAAGCATAGGAGACAGCCAGCTGTCCCGGCTCAAGCAGGTAGTTGCCTGCCGCCGTTGAGACCTGATAGATATTGCTTACCAAAACGTACTTCTGGTAATCCGGACTTCCGCCCTCCGGCAGAAAAGCCGTGAAATAAACGCTCTGGTCGGTGGCCGTTTGCTTGTTGCTGTCAACCAGGGTGTTGTTTTTGGGGTAACTCCATTCAAGCAGTTTGTTAAAGAGGGTCACTTTCCCCGAGGTAGGCAAGGCGGACAGGGTGTATGACGTCCCCGATACAATCGGGGTTGAAGTTGCGCCCAGCGCCGCCGGCACGGTTAAAACACCCATGACCGTGAACGCAAAAAAATAAACGAACAACCTGTGCCAGATCTTCAACACAATCACCCTTTCTGACTTCTTAATATATCATTCGGAAAAAAATGACGGCGCTTAAGCAAGGGGGGTTAAGTTTGACTCAAACACATTATTATATTAATGATGAGGGCTGGAAAGGCAGCCGTGCGGAATGTAATGACAGGCGTCGGTAGGCTGTGATATTTACTCGGTGGTACAGTCTTTCTTTTTGATCAACGTCTCCGCGAGGATGAAGTCCAACTGGGTATCGATGTCGACAGACCGTTCCCGGGGCATTACATAGGCATACGTTGTCGGGCCGAACCATGTGTCGCGCTCGCTGATGAAGTCCCAACGCGCCAGGTAGACGGCGCCGTTCAAGCGGTAGAATGGCGGCAGATCCTGCCGGTTGGTCGGAACGTCGGTCCGCAGGAAATGTTCTATACAGCCGTCTTCGGGAAGGGTATTGCTCCACCACGGATGGTGCTCCGTTTTGCAGACCGAAACCACGGCGTCCGCGCCGCGCTCCAGCAATACACCAAGCGCGCCTACAATATCTTCGGCCGTTCGCAGGGGACTCGTAGGCTGAAGGACCATGACGCAATCGCTCTTTCTACCGCGCTCTTCCAACCACGCCATTGTATGGTGCAGCACTTCAATGCCTCTGATATTATCGCCGGCGAGTTCGGGGGGGCGAACAAAAGGCGCGTCCACGTCCGCCTGACGGGCGACCCGGGCAATGTCGTCGCCGTCGGTTGATACCAGTACTTCGTCAAATACCCCGCTTGCAAGGGCCGTTTCAATCGTATAAAGCAAAAGCGGCTTTCCGGCCAGCGGTCTGATATTCTTGCCGCGGATGCCTTTGGAGCCGGCTCTGGCCGGGATAAACCCAAGAATAGACATCCCTTTATACATTTTTACCCCGTTAATTCCATATTTTCAAAAAGTTTTATGGTCTGTTGGTACTCTTCCCACTGCCCGACGTCAAACCAGCGGCCGTGGTGGGGGTAAATACCGATACGAAGTCCCTTGGTTTGAACCCCGGCTATCAAGTCGGGCATGTCCAAAGCGATACCGCCCTCAACCAGTTCCAGCACCGCCGGTTCGAGCACGTATAGTCCAGTGTTGACCAGAAAATGAAAATTCGGTTTTTCTTCGATCCAGAAACGGTTTTCTTCGGTATGCATGACACCGTAAGGAACCACAAACTCCTTGAGGGCGCCCACGATAGTAAGCGCGTACCCATTTCCCCGGTGGTAGTCAAGCAACTGACCGTAATCCGTTTCCACGATGATGTCGCAATTGGTAACCAGAAAGGTATCCCGAATACCCTCCGTAAGCAAGGATAGGGCGCCCGCAGTCCCTAACGGTTCCTCCTCCTGAACGAACCCGACGTCGTAGGGGCGGCCGTTGCCGTTAAAATAAAGGCGGACTATTTCAGCCTTATATCCGAGACAGAGGACAAACTGCCCAAACCCCTGCCGGTTGAACCGCTCCATAATCACTTCAATGATGGGTTTATCACGCAGCGGGATCATGGGTTTGGGAAGGATCTTGGTGAACGGGTCAAGCCGGGTTCCCTTCCCGCCGGCCATAATCACTACTTTCTCCGGACGCGATTCCGTTTTGTGGAGAAACAAGTCTTCCCAGATCACCACGTTAACTAACCGTCCCTGGAGGTCCACGAGAGGAACGTGTTTTATGCTGCGCTCCACCATCAATTTCCGGATATCGTCCGCAGAGGAGCCGGAAGGTAGGACTTTCGGGCAGCGATTCATAATCCGGGAAACCGGGTCGCGGAGATTCACGCCTTCAAGGAGCGCGCGGCGTACGTCGCCGTCGGTGACGGTCCCCAGTAATAGGCCGTCGTCGCCGGTAACCAGCAAAATTTGGCGTGCAGCCCGGTCCATTTGTTTTAGGGCTTGCACAATAGGCAGGCCGGGGTCGACCTTTACTTCCCGGATGATATCGCGGTGTTCCATCTTCACTCACCCCGCTGCGGATAAGCTGCAGTTTCAGACCTAAAAGCCTTCTTAACAATGAAATAACATAAGTGTTATCACAAGTGCTTTACAGTATAATAATCGAGCCGTTTAGTTGAAAATTAACCTCTACGGTCAACAAATTAATGAGAAAGCACGCTACTGTACCCTCGGCTTGTTCTTATCAAATTATTGACGCAGAAGTTAAAGCGGCGGGAATGACGTTTATAAGAAGTTAATAGGACTGTAACTAGATTAATTATATTGAGGACGCCAACTGTTTGGAGGAGTCGGTGGCGCCGATTGAATGAAGCGGAGACTTAGATTGGTAAGAATACCGACACGGTTTTTCGGAAGCGTCGCTTCAGGGACTCTTATGTCTCCAACATTTCGTCCTGCTCGTAGTCCTTTTCCGCGGTTCTCCCCAGCCAGTCCCAGTAATGCACCGGCGATATCCCGTTCCCCGGCCTCTTTACCGCCAGGTTCGATTCGGTGAATGGCTCTCCTTTTTTGACGCTCCGGGCCGCCGTCAGGCTCTTACGGGCCACGTCCCTGTTTTTCAACTCGGACGGCGCAGGTACTTTACACGGAGAGCCAAGCGCTTTTTCAACCCGGCGGACCGAAAGAACCATTTCTTTTAGCTCCTCGGGTTCCAGTGAAGCTTTATGGTCGGGCCCGGGCAGGCTCCGGTCGAGGGTGAAATGCTTCTCGATGACCGCCGCGCCGCGGGCCGCCGCGGCTATGGAGACGGCAATCCCGAGGGTATGGTCAGACAAACCTACCGGCAGCTCAAAGGCGCCGCGCATGGTATCCATGACGAGCAGGTTCACTTCTTCAAACGAAGCCGGGTACTCGGTCGTGCAGTGCAGCAGCACCACCTTTCCCCGCAGCGCCCGCCGCCCTGTTTCCGACGCATACGCCGCTTGAAAGGCTTCCAGAGAGGGCTTCTTATCCTGTTCCGTGTACCCGAAGGCCAACACGCCCAAGGCCAGTTCCACCTCGCCAAGTGTGCTCATTCCTGTTGAAAGGATGATAGGCTTATTCGTACGGGCGGCTTTCAGGAGCAGGGGGGCATTGGTTATCTCACCCGAAGGCAGCTTCAACCGGGGCAGGTCGAGCGTTATGGCCAGCAAGTCGATGCTTTCCGCATCAAAAGGAGATGATAAAAACTGAATCCCTTTCCCCGTACAATAAGCCATGAGCTCGCGATGATCCTGTTCGTTCAGTTCCAGCCTTTTTATCATGTCGAACTGCGATTCACTCGCAGCCGTTGTTTCAAACTGATAGGGAGCCTTCGGCGCCGTCCTGCTTACCACTTTTTCCGCCCGGAAGGTCTGGAACTTAACGGCGTCCGCCCCGGCCTCAGCAGCCGCGTCAATCAGCCGAAAAGCCGTCTCCAGGCTGCCGTTGTGATTTACCCCGGCTTCAGCGATGATAAAAACGCTATTTTCGGCCTTCATTAAGAAGCACCCCTTCTAATCAGCCGCGAGTCACGAATCGCGAGTCAATAGTCAAGTCCTCAGCCCGCATCAGGAACGGGCGCGAGTTGCGGTTTAGAGCCGCTTCGACAACTCTTCTTCCGTGGGGAAGTCTAGTTTTTTTTCAAGGAGGCGCCGGTCGAGTGGAACCGTTTCCAGCATAGACACTACGCGGCCGCTTACATTGCCGTCGCCGTAAGGATCGTATGGATTCTTGACCCGCTCCACGCAACGGCGGAATTCGCTGTCGTACAAAGCTTTTCGTAAACCGGCCGCGATATCCTCTTCCCTACAAGGCACGTCTATTACGCTTTCCGCCCGCAACCTGCCTTTTTGCCTGTCGCCGACATTTACGGCAGGCACCTTGAGCGAAGGTGCTTCGATAATCCCGCTTGATGAATTGCCCACTACGGCCGCCGCAAGCCTCATAACCCCCAGGTATCCGCGCGAGCCCAGGCTTTTAAACAACCTGGCTTTTTTGTTTACCTGTGTATAACTCTCCCAAGCCTTAATAACGGCCCGGCTGCCTGCTTCAACTCCCGGGTAGGTAATTATCTGCTGGTAATCCGAAAACTCTTTTAACGCAGCCGTCATCGCTTCTGTGTCTCCCTCCGCACCTTCCCGCGTTAGTGTTTGCGGGTGAAGAGTAATAAGCAAAGTGGGCTCATCGACATTAATATTGAAAACTGTCTCAAGCTCTTCAGGTGACATCAGTTCCCCTTTCGAAATATTTTCCACGCCGGGCGCGCCGACGACACGGATTCGCCATGCTTCTTCGCCCATTCGCCGCAAGCGCCGCGCGTATTCGAAAGTCGCGGGAAAATGGAGATGCGCTATTTTCGTTGCGGCATGCCGCACCTGATCGTCGAGGGCTCCTGCAGTCGTTTCACCCCCGCACAGATGCGCGACAGGCACGCGGTTGATAATTGCCGCGACGAGCGGCACGAACAATTCATAGCGGTCCCCAAGCAACACGATTATATCCGGCAGTTGACCAGAAAAAAGGGCTGTTATTTCAATTATTCCTTGACCGACCGATTTAACGAGTTGGTCATACGTATCGGAAGACGGCGGTTTAATAAAGAAAGTAATCGGGTAGCCGTCGTGAGTTATCTCTTGACTGGTGTAACCCTGGTCGGTTACAAGATGGGAGCCGCCGGCCACAAGGCGCAGCTCCAACCGCGGCGATTCGGAAATAGCTCTGACAATGGGCTTTAGGAGGCCGTATTCTGCCCGAGACGCCGTAAACACCATCACCCGGCGCATTTTAAGTTCCTTTCTGAAGCGGTTTTATGGTTCTTGCCGGATTCCCCGCTACCACAGTCCATGGTTCCACGTCGTGGAGCACCACCGCCCCGGCGCCGACGACCGCTCCTTCGCCAATGGTTACCCCCTGGATAACCACCGCCCCGGCGCCTACGTGGGCGAGACCGCCCAGATATACGCCGCCGCACAATACGGCCCCCGGCGCCACGTGCACGTGCTCGCCGATCACACAGCCATGTTCCACCACGGCGGAGGAATTTATAATTGTGTTCGCACCGATTTCAACGCCCGTATTTACCACCGCGCCCGGCCCGACCACCGATCCTTCGCCAAGCGCCGACCCTTCGGCCACAATCGCTGAATGGTGGGCCAGGGAAGGAAAACAAAAGCCCAAGGCGCGGACCTTTACGAACAGGTCGCGCCGCTTGCGGTTGTCGCCGACGGCTCCCACCCCGAGGACGGCCAGCTCGACGCCTTGACGCCGCAGCACGGGTAAGACCCCGTCGTCGCCAAGGTATATAAACGGCCACCACCGGTCCGGCGGCCGTTCTTCCGGAGCGGTATACCCGGTAATCCTGTAAACGCCGGCTTTTTGCACTATCTCGGCCACCACGGTTGCATGGCCGCCCGCACCGATAATAACAACAGGGGTTGCATTCATCGCCCTTCACCCACCGTTTTTAACAGACGGCAGGTCTCCCGGATATCGTCTTCCCTTAAAAAACTGGCGCTTGGCAGGCTGATCCCCCTGGCATGCAGCGATTCGGCGACGGGGCATGCCCTCCAACCCAATTTCCTGTAGGGGGACTGTTGCGTAAGCGGCTTAAAGAGCGGCCGCGCCTGGACCCCTGCCGCCCTTAGTTTATCGGCTACGGTCACCCTGTCGCCGCCGTGCTGTTCAGCGTCCACAAGCACGGAGAACAACCACCAACTGCTCCTTGCATCGCCAAGTTCGCGTTGCCATACCAGGCCCGCTTCTCCCGCCAACAGCTCGCGGTAGAGAGCAGCGTTGCGCCCCTTGACGGCCAAAAACTCCGGCAGGCGCTCCATCTGCGCCAATCCCAGGGCCGCCTGCAAGTTGGTCAGCCGGTAGTTGTAACCAATTTCTTGATGCTCGAATTCCGTAATTCCAGGCGCACGCCCCTGGTTGACAAGCAGCCGCGCCCTTTCGGCCAGAGCAGGGTCCTTTGTTACCAGCATGCCGCCGCCGCCGGCAGTTATTACCTTGTTACCGTTAAAGCTGAATACCCCCACGTCCCCGAAAGTACCGACATGCCTGTTCTGATAGGCAGCGCCCAGCGCTTCCGCCGCGTCTTCAATAATATATAGCCCGTACCGGCGCGCTGTTTCACCCACCGCGGTCATGTCCGCCGGGTTGCCGTATAAATGCACGGGAATAACCGCACGCGTCCGCTCCGTAATCGCTTGCTCCAGCGCTTCAACACCGATGTTCCACGTCAGGGGATCAACATCGACGGCCACCGGCGTGGCTCCCACGTAGACCACCGGGTTTACCGTGCCGACAAAGGTCAGCGCCGGCACAATGACCTCGTCGCCGGGCCCGATCCCCAAAAGCCGCAAAGCAAGGTGTATAGCCGACGTTCCATTTACGGTAGCCACAGCGTACCGCGCTCCAACGCAAGCGGCAAAGCGCTCCTCGAATTCCCCGATCAGCGGGCCCGCCGTCGAAACGTAACCGCTCTCAATAGCACGCGTAACGTACTCTTTTTCCAGTTCGCCGATGTTCGGAGCGTCGAGCGGAATCCGGATGTTGTCGGTCATAACTCCTCCCGAGAATTCAGTCACGAGTCACGAGTCGCGGGTCGCGAGTCAGGTATAAATTTAAAAAATTAAGTCGCGTGTCCCCACGTTTTTGAATTGTTCATGACTAGTCGCAAGCTCAAAATAGATATTGACATAAATCCCACCACAACAGGTCAAAAACCACCAGGTCGACTCGTGACTCGCCAAAGGAATTTCCGATTCGGGTCTACTCAGAATTTCGTTTTTTTGAGTCGCAACTTTTAACTCGTGACTCTCGACTAGTATTTAGGTACTTAATAAAGCCACCTATGAGCCTTCCAGTTTCAGTGGATGCTTCATACAACTCGCGAAACTGCGTTTCGCTGATTAGTCCAACATCCAGTGCAACATAGAGCTGAGCTTTTACTTCGCCAACCGATCCTTTAGCAAAGGATAGAAAATGTTTGAATTCTTTATCTCCCTTACGCTCAAAACCCTCAGCGATATTTGACATAATTGATACGGCAGCACGTCGGATTTGATCTCGAAGGCCGAAGTCCCGAGCAAATTCACCACAAGAAGTGATCCGGTATACTGCCCTGGTCAGTTCCCGTGCCTTTTGCCACGCTTCCACATCTTCAAATCGCGTAAGTTTTACCATGTTTCCCTCCTAAGAACGTTACCTAACCTGCCAATTCTAGTTTCTCTTATCTATCTGATCCTTGATTTTTAATTCCGTCTTCCGACTTGTACCTTTCAACTCGTGACTTCGCGACTTTTGACTTTTGAATTCCGACTATGACTAGTCGCTCTTGTTTTTCGACTTTCGACTCGCGACTCGCAACTCCAATCCCCCGACCCGTGACTCGCGACTCGCGACTACACATTATATAAATGGGTTTTATACAAATGAAGGTT
>JAGUUY010000213.1 GCA_020063185.1 Bacillota bacterium | reverse complement strand
TGTACTCCACAAAATCGCCGAACGCCGGCGGCACCTCCCCCTCGAGTTTTTCCCTCATCTTGCGGGCAAAGAGCGGGCTTTTGCCCTCCGTTGACACGGCGATGGTCAAGGGGCCCCGCCTGACAACCGAAGGAACGTAGAAATTGCAAAATTCGGGCTGGTCGACAACGTTAAGTAAAATGTTCTGCGCGGCGCACTCGCCGGCCACAGCTGTGTTTACTTCACGGTCATCCGTAGCGCTTATTACCATGAAAGAACCTTGGGTATCACCTTCCGCAAAACCGCGCCGGACCCATTCCACCACACCTTCTTCGGCCCACACGCCAAGTTCTGCGACGACTTCAGGGCTGATCACCTTAACGCGGGCGCCGCAGGCCAGCAACATGCTCACCTTTCGTGCGGCGACCTTTCCGCCGCCGATAACCGTGCAATTCGCGTCTTTAAGCTTGATGAAAGCCGGGTAAAGCATTCGTTTCCTCATAACTCCTCAGTTAAAACTTGCGCGCCACCACAAACTCGGCGATGGCGTCGAGGTGCCTGCGCGGAGGGATGTCCGGGAGGACTCTCAGCGCGCTGCGAGCCCTGCCCGCAAAGCGCCCCGCTACTTCCAGACTGTATGAAACACCGCCCTCTTGCTTGACGATGGCGATCGCTTCACCGATCTGACCTTCGTCCTTTTCCCGCGCGCAAATGATTTCCTGCAGGCGCCGGCGCTTTTCCCCCCGGTCCAGCACGTAGAGCACGGGAAGCGTGGCTATCCCCTCCCGTATGTCGCCGCCGGTGGCCTTTCCAAGCACCCGCTCGTCCGCAATTATGTCCAGGACATCGTCTACCACCTGAAAGGCCATACCCACCGCCAGTCCATACTGTCCCAAAGAACGGCTGACCAGGCGCGGGGCGCCGCAAACCACCGCCCCGAGTTCACAGGCCGCCGCTATCAGCACCGCTGTTTTACTGCGGATGCGGCCAAAATAGCCTCTCAATGTCTGGCGCGGGTTGAAACAAGCTTTAGCCTGCGCGAATTCGCCCGTACACACGTTCATACAGGTCTTCGCCAATTGCCTGCTCACTAACGGGTCATCGTACCCGGAAACTTTTTCTATCGCCTTGGCGAACAGACTGTCGCCGGTTCGGATCGCCGTCTGATTCCCCCAGAGCGCCTGCACCGTGGACCTGCCGCGCCGTACAGACGCCCCGTCAACGATGTCGTCGTGAACAAGGGTGGCCATGTGAATAAGTTCGAGGGACACCGCCAGGGGAGCTACCTTCTCGACTTCGTAGCGTCCGAAACGCCCGCTGAAAAGGGAAAAAGCCGGACGCAGGCGCTTTCCCCCAGCGTTAAAAAGATGTTCGGCCGCAACGTTAATAACTGAAGAAAATTCCGCTACGGTTTTTTTTAATTCGAGCTCTATGTATGTTAAATCGTCTCTTATCTCCTCAAAAAAATTAAGCATATGTCTCTCCGGCTTGAGGGCAATCGGATTCAGTTACTATTCGCCTGTCACCGAAAAAAATCCTGCCCGGTACGAAAAAAACCCCCAACATTATTTGCCGATAACCTTAATAAACCTTCAAAATTGGCAAATAACGCGCGAATCTCTCTTCTCCGTTTTTCCCTGTCTTTTTTCCTTCCGCCCCCGGCTCTGACTTTAACTTAGTCCAACCTCGGACGTCAGACGTCGGACTTCGGACCTTGGACCTCGCACCTCGGACGTCGCACCTCGGACCTTTGACCTCGCACCTCGCACGTCGCACGTCGGACGTCGCACCTCGGACGTCGGACGTCGCACCTTGAAGATGCCTTCCCGCCGTTGTCCCCAGGCTGCGCTGTGCTCCAGTCCGACGAGACATCGGCTCGGTTCGGAGTGAACTGCGGCTGAACTCGTGAGCGCCTGAAGTCAAGCAAATTCAGCGTAAAGTAGGTTGGCAGGCGCTCAGTATAATACGAGTTTGTAGGGGTTCCGTTGGTAGCGCAACTCGCACAGCCTGTTCACTAACCTCTCTTTCGCCGTGTCTCGTTTCACGGACTTTCGCAGACCTCGCCTTGGGGACAAACGGCAGCGGCATGTTGCACGTCGGACCTCGCACGTCGCACGTCGCACGTCGCACCTACCTTCTCATCCTGTCATCCTCATAGTATACGCCGTCACTCTTGTAATAAGGAAGCCGGTCGACGTCGGTTTCTTCGCCGACCTGGGGGCCGCGGCCTTCCTCCTCGTCAAGCGGGTCGGTCTCCGTGGAGAGGCCGTGCTGCTCAACGTCCTGCCAGGCATCATCCCTGTCGTACCCGACGGTATTATCGAACGAAGGCGCCCAAGGTCTTTTGAGCACGGCTTCTTCGATCGGCCTCTTCCGGGGCTCGCCCCGCTCCTGTTCTCCCTTGCAGCGCTGGCACATCGTTGTGTATGGGACCGCCTCCAGCCTCTCCTCCGGGATTTCCGCCCCGCATAGGTCACAATAACCGTAGCGCCCCGATATCATTTTGGCCAGGGCATCGTCCACCGCCCTTATTTTCAGCTCGGCGTCGTTGATCAGGGCCAGGTCCTTCGCCCGCTCGAAAACCTCGCTTCCCACATCGGCCGGGTGATTGTCGTATAAAGACAGCTCGCCTGTAGAGTCCCGCTGCGAAGCGTCCAGCCCGGTCTCCTCAATTCCCAGAGCATATTTTTCCAGCCTTTCGCGTTCCCGGCGCAGAAGGTCCTCAAAATAAGCGTGTTTCTGCGGGTCCATTGTTTACCTCCTATGAGTTAATACAAATGCAGGTTAACCATTCGGACTATTTGCGCGATAAACTTTCCGATTCCGGGCAAATTGGCGGTCACCAAAAACCGCAGAAAATAGATGACGACGGCCCCCAAAATGGTAAACCCGACCGCGATACCCAGCCCGCGGGCGATACCGGCGATGAAGTTTATATACATCAGCCGCCACGGCCGCTCCAGAAGGCGGACATATTCCGCCAGTTTCATTTTTTCCATGGCTGTGGCCAGCTCTTTAACCCTTGCTTCAAGCCTGGCCGCGGCAAACAGTATCTGGCTCTTACCTTCAACCGACATCCGGAGCACCTTCTTGCCGTCAACAATAGATACGGGCGGCCGCTTTCCTCCCCCGGCAGGGAAGAACGTCCCTAATCAGGTCCGTTATTTTTGCCCGCTATATTTAATTTGTCCGCCGCCGGAAAATATAAAGAAGCTGCGCTGCCGCCGGTCATGCCGGGCTAAGCGTCCAAAAACGCCAGCATTTCACCCGCGTCCGTGGTCGGCAGTTTGCATTCGTAGTTCCGGCAAACATAGGCCGTCGCCCTTCCTTCTTTGCCGTGCAAGTCTTTGGTAAACCCGGCGAGAGCGGCGATTTCCGGCGCTTCACCCGCCGGCCGCACAATGACCACTTTATTAGGGATAAAACTGCGCCGCAGTTTCTGCAGCATTTTTCCGAGGTCCCGCGCCTGCGGGTCGCCGGCAATGACAACTTCGTAGGCCGGCCCGACGGCGAAGTCGACCGCCGCCAAAAGCTGCGTGTGCGCGGAAGGGGCTTCCGACACACTGCCGGCAAAGGCGCGTAACAGTCGCCAGGCTTTGCTTTCCAATTCAGGGTCCGCGGTCATGCGGCCGAGGCGCAGCATATTAAGCATTGAAACGGAATTCCCCGAGGGAACGGCGCCGTCGTGGACTTCTTTCCGGCGGATAAGGACGTTTTCCCCGTCATCGGCGGTAAAATAAAACCCGCCCCGGGTCTCGTCCCAGAACCGCTCCAACGCCAAACCATTGAAGTGGAGGGCCGTCTTCAGGTAGTCTGTCTTAAAAGTAGCCTCGTACAGCTCTATCAAGCCCCATACCATAAAAGCGTAATCATCCAAAAAGGCCGGCACCGCTACTTCACCGTCCCGGTAACGGTGGTAAAGCGTGCCTTTATCCTTCCGCATGCGCGTAAACACAAAAGCGGCGGCCTTTTCCGCAGCCGCGGCAAACGCGGGCACGCCCAGCGCCTGCGCACCTTTAGCCAGCGCCGCGATCATCAAACCGTTCCAGTCCGTCAGGATTTTATCGTCTTTTCTGGGGTGTACGCGCTCTTCGCGAAAGGCAAACAGTTTTTCACGCCCGCGTTCGACGCGCTGTTCAAGCTCTTCCACCGGGATATGCAGTTCCGCCGCAACACCGGACAGCCCTGTGCGCAAAAATAAAATATTCGCGCCTGTTTTTCTTCCCGTCGCTTCGTCCCTGAAGTTACCTCCCGCTTCGGTATTGAAAACCTGCGCCATTAGTTGCGCTTCGTCCACGCCGAGGACCTGGCGGAGTTCTTCCTGCGTCCATAAATAAAACCTGCCTTCTTCACCCTCGCTGTCGGCGTCCTCGCCCGAGTAGAAACCCCCTTCGTCATCGGTCATGTCACGTAAGACGTAAGCAAAAATCTCCCGCGCCGTCTTGGCATAAGATTCGTTTCCGGTCACCTGGTACGCCTCCGTATAGGCCAAGGCCGCCATCGCCTGATCGTAAAGCATCTTCTCGAAATGAGGCAATAGCCAGTTCCTGTCCGTGGCGTAACGGTGAAAACCGAACCCGATGTGGTCGTATACGCCGCCAAGGCGCATGGACTCCAGCGTTTTCTCGACCATTGCGAGAGCCCTTGGGTCACCCGATCGCTTCCGGTAGCGCAGGAGGAAGGTCAGGTTGTGCGGCGTGGGAAACTTGGGCGCACCGCCGAAACCCCCGTACTCTTCGTCAAAAACCCGCGAAAGCTGGTCGAATCCCGCTTTTAAAACACTTTCACCGGGGACTTCACCTTCCGCGCCGCCGGTGTAGGCCTGTAAAAAGGACACAACCCGGCCGGCCGTTTCTTCGATATCATTACGCCGCGTTTCCCAAAGCTTTTTAATTTCCGGAATGAGCTTCAACATACCGGTGCGTCCGAACCGGCTCTCCTTCGGGATGTAGGTCGCCGTGAAAAAGGGTTTCTTGTCCGGTGTCATAATGATGCTCAGCGGCCACCCGCCGCCGCCCGTCATCATCTGGCACACCGTCATATAGGTGCCGTCCACGTCCGGTCTTTCTTCGCGGTCGACTTTGATACTGATAAAAGTTTCGTTCATCAGCCGGGCCACCTCGGGGTCCTCAAAAGATTCCCTCTCCATAACGTGGCACCAGTGGCATGTACTGTAACCAATGCTCAAAAAAATGGGTTTGTTCTCGGCGTCCGCCCGTTCAAACGCCTCACGGCCCCAGGGATACCAGTCCACGGGGTTATCCGCGTGCTGCAGGAGATACGGACTCTTTTCCGCCGCAAGCTTGTTCACCATCAGCGTTTTTCCTCCTCTTTTCCCATATCATCCCCCGGCGGTTAGGACTACAATCCCAGGAGAGTGTTGCAAAACAGGTTGACTGGTAGAAAAATGACCTAACGGCTTTCGGTGGTCAATCTTAGAAAGGGTCCCGGAGGCCGCGAAAAACAAGCATGGCGCGGAAGGCGAAGCCGGCCGGCGCGGAGCGTACATGGTAGTACGTGAGCACCGGACGGCGAGCCTGACAAAGTCAGGCGCAGTTTTGCAACGGCCTCCCAAAACGTGAAGAGGCGCCGGTTCTCTGCACCGGCGCCTCTGGAAGCCATAACTGACGGAGAACGGTTTGGCGGCTGATCGAGCTACCACTGAATAATCACTCTGGTTCCTATGCCGGCGTAGTCGTAAAAATCTTCCACATCCTTATTTGTGAGCCCGACGCACCCCCAGGTCCAGTCCGCGCCGAACTCTGGCACACTCCCGCCGTGAATACCTATACCGCCGCCGAGGGCCGTATACTGCGGCGGCGTCCTGCCGGCGGCCATCGCGGCAACCACCTCGTTGTAAGTCTGCCGGTCGATTAACCCCTGCTGCAGGCCGCGTTCCGCGTCTTTGGCGTTGGGGTAGCTCAGCCTCATCCACCTGGATCCGAGGTACTGGTCCGGCGGGTTCAACACCAGTTTCTGCGTAATGATAAAAACGCCGCCCGGGGTCTTGTGGTCCCCGGCCACCTCTTTGTCCCCCGGCCCGCCGTCGCCGAGGTCTGCGCGGTACGTCTTTAACCAGGCGCCCCGCCAGAATAGCGACAGGGTGCGGTCGCTCTTATCCACCACGATGTCAATATCTTTGGCGGGGGCGGTGATACCCCGTTCCCGGCAGATATCCCTAAGGGGCCGTGTCTTAACCGGAATGACCAGGGACTGCCCGGGAAACAGCATGTCCGACTGCAGGGCGTTGGCGCTCTTCAACGCCGCTACGGTGACACCGTAAAAACGCGCGATGAAAAACAACGAATCGCCGGTCCTTACTACGTACCGGTTAAACCCCGTAGTTCTTGCCGGCAGCGTCAGGACCCGCCCGGGGAAGATCAGGTCCCCGTTCAACTGATTCAGGCGTTTCAATTCTTCGATTGTTACCCCGTGCCGGCCGCCGATAATAAACAATGAATCGCCGGGTAGCACGGTATACCGGCCGGGGCCCGCAACAGGTTCTCCCGCACACGCAGTTTGCCAACTGATTGAGCAGCAACAGACCCACAAAAGCAGCGCCGTTAAGAAAACTGCCGTACGTGACGCGTATCCCTCCAGGCTCACAAAAAGCATCTTGCACCTTCCCCCTTGTTTTTTAGAACACTACCGTGTTCCGTTCTAATACAAACATTCAAAAAATTATTCGGTCATCCTTTATATTGACTTGACTGGTATATACCGGGAATCTGCTGCGATGGCTCCGCACGAAGGTTTTGAGACAATATTGGTAATCTTTGCAGGTCTTTTTGTAGGTCATCGTTAGAAAAATGATAACAGTGGTGTTTTAGTGGTAGAAGCGCGGCTGGCGCCAGCACCGTGGTCCGACCGGCCAAACAAGTCGAAACTATTTTTACAGGAGAGGTGAAGACAATGAGCAGGCGTTTCTTGCGTGTTTCCCTGGCCGCCGTCATTTTGGCAGCCGCAATGACCTTCGTTTTTCTCCGTGCCGCCGCGTCGTCCACGCACCAGATCGCGTTACGGCCGCAAAACCAGTCGCCGCAGGTTACCAAGGCGCCCGCCGCGGGCGAACTGAAGACCTTCTCTTCCTATGACCAACTGGCCGACTACCTCCGGCGGCAGGCGGCCTTAGCCGGGCTGTTCGGTTTCTACCATACGCCGCACCTTCGGGGAGCCGGCGAGGTTGCCGAGAAAACGGCGGCCCCGCGGGCCATGACGTCCCAATCCCTGACTGACGGGGCGGCCGGGAGCATTGCGCAGGACTACTCGCAGACCAACGTTCAGGTTGAGGGCGTCGAC
Organism: Bacillota bacterium; assembly: GCA_020063185.1. Taxonomy (GTDB): domain Bacteria; phylum Bacillota; class Desulfotomaculia; order Desulfotomaculales; family Ammonificaceae; genus SURF-55. Next base: position 1,124 of record JAGUUY010000213.1, on the reverse strand, counting down.
GAAGCCGACGTGGTCAAAAACGACGGTGAATACCTTTATGTGATTGCGGCGGCTAAGGTATCAATAGTCAAGGCGTACCCCCCCCAAGAAGCAAAGCTGCTAGCCGAACTAAGTTTCTCTGGAAGGCCGGGAGAAATTCTGGTCGCCGGGGACAGGCTGATCATCTTCGGCACCGGCACCGAGAACCGCGCATTCCTTGCCGAGATTTATGACATCAGCGACCGGGAGAAGCCTTTGCTCCTTCGGTCGATCGAATCGTCGGGCAGCTATGTCACCTCCCGGCTGATCGGTGACTACGCTTATGTCGTTACCAGCGCGCCCGTCTACGGGAAAGCCGGGCTGGAAAAACCGGCCCTGCCCAGGCTCGTGGTAGACGGGCGCGACCGCACCGTCCCCCCCAACCGCATTCACTACTTTGACATACCCGACGAGGCCTACCGGTACACTGTCATCATCGCCGTGAACATAAGGGACAAGGAGTGTGACGTAACCGAAAAAACGCTGCTGACCGGTGTTTCCCAGAACGTTTTCGTTTCCCGGCACAACTTGTATCTTACAGGCGCCAAAATGCCCGACGTGGCGGCCCAAAGCAACCGGCTGTTCGAGAAAATAAGCCCGGTCCTGCCGCCGGCCCTGCGAGAGGGTCTCACCCCGTCCCCGGGAACCGCGCCCGACCCGGCGGCAAGGTTTAATCAGCTGGAAGCTCTGATTGACGAGTACTTGAACGGGTTGGCCGCTCCCGAGGCGGAAAACACGGAACGAAAAATAAGAAGTATTTATCAGGAGTGGGAGCGGGAGACCGCGCGCGAAACCGCGCAGGTCCGCAACGCGACCGTCGTCTACAAACTGGCCGTGGACGGGGGAACGGTGACCTACCTATGCAAGGGGGAGGTCCCCGGCCAGGCGCTGAACCAGTTCTCCATGGACGAGCACGACGGGTTCTTTCGGATCGCCACCACATCGGAAGGGTTTGTCCTGTCCGGGCCCTCCGAGTCGCGTAACAATGTTTACGTGCTTGACGAAGACCTGCAAATTACAGGAAGGCTCGTGGGGCTCGCTCCCGGGGAACGCATCTTCGCGGCCAGGTTTATGGGCAGCCGCTGTTATCTGGTTACCTTCCGGCG
>JAGUUY010000063.1 GCA_020063185.1 Bacillota bacterium | reverse complement strand
GGGGAGACATAGGCGACGGCAGTCACCTCACTCGAGGTCTCGATCGCCTTGGCGTCGTCGTAAGTCAGGCTGGTAGCGGCGCCCGCCGCCCCTCGCACGCCGCCGGACATCTGGGAACCCGGTATAACAGTTATGAGATTTGAGCCGAGCGATTGAATCTGCATTTCAACGGCCTTCTGGCTTGACTGACCCAGCGAAACCATGGCGATCACCGCGCCGATACCGATTACAATGCCGAGGCTTGCCAGGATCGTGCGCATTTTATTGAGCAGTAAAGCCTCGAAGGCCGTGGCGGCGGTTTCAAGCAGGTCCATGGTCGCCGCCCTCTTCGCCGCCGGCCTTTCGGTGACCGTAACTGCCGCTGTCCGACAGTACCTTGCCGTCGCGAATCTCTATTATTCGCTTGGCGTATCCGGCGATGTTCTGCTCGTGCGTAATCATCACAATTGTATGCCCCTGCTCATTTAACTCCCGGAAAATGCCCATTATTTGTTCTCCCTGGACTGTCGCCAGGTTTCCCGTCGGCTCGTCGGCCAGGATGAGTGACGGCTTCATCGCCAGCGCCCTGGCAATTGCCACCCTCTGCTGCTGACCTCCTGAGAGCCGGCTTGGATTGTGCTCAAGCCTGTCACCCAAACCCAGGTCGGTCAGGAGCCTTGCGGCCCGGGCGATGCGCTCGCTTTTTGGAATGCCGCCGTAGGCCATCGGCAGCATTACGTTTTTATGCGCCGACAAACGGGGGAGCAGGTTATACGACTGAAAGACAAAACCGATCTTGTGGTTTCTGATCCCGGCCTGTTCATCGTCTTTAAGTTTGCCGACGTCCTTGCCGTCAAGGACGTAAGTGCCCGCCGTGGGCGTGTCGAGACACCCCAGGATATGCATCAAAGTTGATTTGCCGCTTCCGGAGGGGCCCATGACGGCGACAAACTCACCCCCTTCAATCTTAAAGGAAATATCGGCGAGCGCCACAGTCTCAACCTGATCGTTGCGGTAGATTTTGCTCACACGGTCAATCTCGATCATAACGCACCTATTTTCCGTCTGAAAATAAGTTCTGGGTCAAGAAAGGCCGCTGCCGATTGTCCCCAAGGAGCGCTCTGCGAAAGGCCGGAAACGCGGACACGGCGCAGGCGCGGCTAAGCGAACAGACTTCGTGGATGGGCCGGTAAGTCCCACAATTAAAAACTCAGCAATCTTACAAATGTATACCTGCAACGTAGGGCTACCATAGCAAGCCCTTAGGAACGAAGCCGCTGTTCGCTCCGAGCCGAGCCGATGTCGCGTCGGCTTGGAGCACAGCGATCCGGGGGACAACGGCAGTATAGGCCATTTTCATCTTTCTGATGGCGCCACCCGTAAGTGTCATAAACCGTCTACCTTGAAGGTCTGCTGATGAATCCGCCGCCGCTCAATCCTCCCGCGCGCATTGCGCCCGTGCCGATCGCCCCGCCGAAAGGCGAACTTGCGCTCTGCTGCCCGCCGGACAAGGTACCGACAACCACTTCGTCGCCTTCTGCGAGCCCGGAGACGATTTCCACACGGGTATCGGAGCTTAAGCCCGTAACCACCGGAAGCTGGTTTTCCTCGCCGTCCCGCAAGACCGTTACCACCGTTTCCCCTCTAACGCTCCTGACGGCGTTAACAGGCAGCAGCAGCACGTTGTCTTTGGATTCGGTAATAATACTTGCATTGGCGGCCATATTGGGCAGGCTTTCATCGGATGGAGTGTCAAACTGCAAAGTAACAGGATAGCTTGACACGCCGGAGCTCACGACGCCGGTCCGGTTGATGCCGACAACCTTTCCCGCAAAAGTCTTGTCCGGCAGAGCGTCGACGGTGATGGTCGCCTTTTGCCCGACCTTCACCCTGGCAACGTCCATCTCGGACACGTTGAAGCTGGCGAGCGGCAGTTTCCCGACCAGTATCGCGGCGATCTTCCGCCCTGAGGCGCCGCCCTGCGAAGCCGAGGTTCCTTGCTCCGAACCCCCGCCCGAAACGGCCGTCCCGACGACCACGGTCAAGTCACTGATTGTCCCGCTGACCGGAGCCGTCACCACCGGCAGCGTTAGTTCATAAGCCGCCCGGGCTACAGCCAGGTTCGCGGCGGCCCTGTTGATGGTGTCGGAACTGTTTTCAGCCTTCTTCTTTGCCAAGTCAAGATTTAAGGCAGCCTTCTCGATCGCGCTGTCGGCGTTCTCAAACTTATTTTGAGCGATGGCTAAAGCTCCTTGAGCCGCCTGCAGGGCCAGTTCCTTTTGTTTGCGATCAGCGTTGGCGGTATCGGAGCCCTCCTGGACCGCGTTCCATGCTTCCTGCGCCGCCGCCAGTGACGCTTCCGCGAGTTTAAGCTCTCTTTCGAGCGTGATTTTCGATTGTTTTGCAGTCTCCACCGCATTTTCCGCCGCCATCACGTCTTTGTCCGCCGACTGCGTGCTTTGTTCGGCCCTTTTCTCCGCCAGCGAAAGACTCAGTTCCGCCTTTTCCACCAGCTCTTCAGCGTTGTCGTACTTGCGCCGGGCTAAGTCCAAGGCGTCTTGAGCCGCCTCCACGGCCAGTTCCTTTTCCATGCGTTCGGCCGGACTGGCTTCCGGGTCATTCAGACTTTCGATCCATGCTTGCCACGCGTTAGACAAAGCCGTTTCGGCGGTTCTGAGCTGCTGTTCGAGTTCGAGTTTTGATTGTTTGGCGTTTTCCAGTTCAATCTCGGCCGTTTTTACGTCACGATTGGAAGACAGGGTGTTGATATCGGTGTTCTTCTGCGTCAAAGAAAGCTCGAGTTCGGCCCTTTCGATTGCTTTGTCGGCGTTCGCGTATTTACTCTTAGCTATGGCTAAAGCTCCTTGAGCCGCCTGCAGAGCCAGCTCCTTTTGTTTGCGATCGGCCGCGCCGGCGGCGGACCCCGGCTGGATGGCGTCCCATGCATTCTGTGCCGTTGACAGCGACGCCTCCGCGAGCTTGAGGTCCCTTTCTAACGAGATATTTGACTGTTGCGCGGTCGTCAGGTCTATTTCCGCAGTCTTCACGTCTCTATTTAAAGAAACAGCATTTTGCCTGGCGGATTCAAGGTCGATCTTGGCGCTCAAATAAGCGGCCCAGGCTTTCTCTTTCGCCAGTTCCCCATCTTTATCCAGCTCAATGGTGAGCAGGTTGTCTCCCGCCTGAACGGGGTCGCCGTCCTTTACGAAAAGTTCTTTGACCATGCCCGTCGCTTGCGTTGTAACGTTTACGATATTCGAGTCCAAAATCTGGCCCGAGGCTGTCACCGTGGATACGATCATGCCGCTTTCGACCTGCGCGGTTTGATAAATCGGCTGGGCCTTCTGCCCCAAGGCGCGGTAGGTAAAAAAACCACCGGCCGCGAGTCCAGCGATTAAGACTATGGCCGCAATTTTTTTAGTCAAGACCACCGCACTCCCATCTGGTTAATAAGTTAAAGAATGACACGGCAAGCTGAGAATAAGCTTAAAAGGTAAATCAAAAAAGGACTCCCGCCGGAACTTGAACCGGCGGGAGTCTTGAAACACGTCCTGCTTTTATTCTTATTGCTCAGCCGCCGGCGGCCCCCATCCGCCGAAGCGCGGTCCGCAAAAACCGCCTTTCATTCCCATGGCCCCGCGCATAAATCCGTGCTTTCCCGGCGCGACCATCAACAGCTGTTTCGCGTCAATACCGTTGTCTTGTGCCCATTTCTCCATCTCGTCCCTTAACTGCTGCATCGCCTCGCATCTTTCCGGGGGTGCAAGGTTCCGCAGCGTTTCGAATTTGGCCTGCATCTCTACCCTTTTCGCCAGAATCGCTTCCTTTTGCGACGCGGTTATTTGGCCGCTTTCAACCGCTTGATCCAGCTTTTGCTCGACCATTGATTCCCTTTTCGCATCCGCCGCCTTGCGCTCTTCCTGCAACACGTCATTTACCTTGGCCGGGTCCAGGTTGAACTTATCGACGAGCTTTTGAATCACGGGCGGGAAGTTATAATTCGCTTCGGTTTCCGCGGCTATGGCGCTTAAGCCGCACACTCCCAGCATAACCAAAACGCAGGCGACAACGACCACCAGTACCGCAGCTTTTACCTTCACCATCCATCACCTCCTTCCCGGAGCCTGATAAACTTCATGGTTATTGTTTCAAACCAACCTGAGATGACGCTTAAGCGGTAAAGACCTTTTTGTGTTTAAAATTTACGCTAAGTCGTATTATTCCGTGTAAACCTGAGAAGAGCCTTAAGAAAAGAAAGATTTTTAGGAGAAAATTCTGGGGTGCTTGAGCGGCAGGAAAATGGTAAACGTCGTTCCTTGATCCGGTGTGCTCGTCACCTCCACCTTGCCGTTGTGGTGGTCGATGATGCTTTTCGCGATGGAAAGGCCCAACCCGTAACCGTGTACCTGGTTTTTAGTCCTGGAAGCGTCCGCGCGGTAAAACCGGCTGAAAATGTGGGGCAACTCAACGGCCCTGATACCGACGCCGAAGTCCTGTACGGTAATAACCGCGTTGTTTTCAGCCGCGGATGCCGCAACGTTGATTATGGCGTTTTCATGACTGTATTTAACGGCATTGTCCAGTAAAATGGTTAAAAGCTTGACCAGTGCGTCTTTATCGCCTTCAAGCAAGATGTCCTGCATATCGCTCACGATCTGAATGCCCTTTGCTTCGGCAAGAGGTTGTATTTTCCCGGCGGCCTCGGCGACAACCTTTGCCAGGCTGACTTGCCCGAAATCGCGGCGGTCGCGGTCTTTTTGGTACCGGCTGAGCGCCAGGAGGTGGTCGGACAGGAGCTGCAGTCTGTCTATCTCTTCGAGGTTGCTTTGCAGCAGCTCTTGCGTTTGGTTTCTGTCCATTTCCCGGTCGCGGAGCGCTACTTCGATTTGGGTCTTCATTGCCGTCAGGGGCGTGCGCAACTCGTGCGAAGCGTCCGCCGTAAATCTTTCCTGTTCCCGCAGCATCTCCTCAATAGGCTTGAGGGTTCTTCCGGCCAGAAACCATCCGGCCACCCCGGACAGCGTCAGCACACCGAGATTGATAAAAACCAGTTGAAACGCTATTCTCCTTTTTGTCTCCCGGAAAACATCCGGGTCCAAAACCGCGTACGGGTGCAGCACCCGTCCGCCGGCACGCCTTTCTATGAAAAGAGGTGGAAGTTCAGCGTCACCCGGCGCCTGGGCTCTTTCCCTTTCCGCGGCGCGCAACGCTTGCAGGCCGAGGCCCCGCCGCACCTCGGTCGTCAAACCGCGATAAACCGCGAAACTGAACAGCACACTGATGACCATAATGGTCAGAACGTACCAGGCGGTTAACTTCAGACGCGCCGAGCGAAACATTACCTGCGCCCCTCGATCTTATACCCGAAGCCGCGCACGGTGCGGATCAGCGGTTCCCGGTCCCTGAACGGCTTGTCGATTTTATTTCGCAAATAACCGATATAAACCTCTACGGTGTTCGGCAGGACATCGGCGTCATAGTTCCATACCTGATTGATGATCTGGTCTTTGGTAAGGATCCTGCCCTGGTTTCGCAACAGATACTCCAAGAGAGCGTACTCCTTCCTTGACAGCGCGATGGGCCTGTCCGCCCGTTTGACCTCGAAGGTCAGCGTATTCATGCTCAAATCACCGGCGGTTAAAATTGAGCCGACGCTGTTTCTGGGCCTTCTGGTCAGCGCCTTGACCCTGGCCAGTAACTCGGCGAAAGCGAAGGGCTTGACCAGATAATCGTCCGCGCCGGCGTTCAATCCCTGGACCTTGTCGTTTAACCGGCCCTTTGCGGTGAGCATGAGGATGGGCGTGTGCACCTGCCGGCGGCGCAACTGACCGCAGAGTTTTATCCCATCCATTTTCGGCAGCATCAGGTCCAGGATGATAACGTCGTAGGCCCCGGTCAAAGCGAGGTCGAACCCGGACTCGCCGTCATAAACGGCGTCGACCGCGTACGCCTCTTGTTCCAGGCCCTTTTTTACGGCGTTGGCTATTTTGTGTTCGTCTTCAACAATCAAAACCCTCATTTGTCTAGCATTATATCAAAACCAAACTGAGAAATAGCTGAGAAATACTGGGCTTGGCCAATAAAAAAGCCCCCGGCAAAGGGCCTTACGTTGTGTGTCTGTTATCTGCCTGCCTTCGCCGGGGACAAATCTATAGGAGTAAAAAGCACCCGCGCCGCAACGATACCGGGCCGCATAAAGCATGGCCGGGCCGTAGCCGCGAGGCCTTCAACTTCCTGTTTTGCGAGTTATCGCGGTGACGGCGTACGCTTTGCCGCTGCTTGTCTCTTCGACCGCCTCTACCAGCGCTTCCGGTTCCAGGTCTTCTTTGTTGGATTTTCGGAACTCGTTGATGGTCTTTCCGAGCGAACGTCCTATTTCCGGAAGCTTTCGTGGGCCGAAAATCACCAGCAGTATGCCCAGGACGAGCGCGAGTTCCCAGACTCCCAACCGCGGTATCATTTGCCTCTACCTCCTCATCGGCCATCCGGGGCCGAATTTATACACGCCGTCATTATACACCGTCAGGATAAATTAAGGAAAACGGTTTCTTCCATTACCCGCGCGTCCAGGGCCGACAGCTTCTTGTCCCCGTCCTTACCGTTTCCCTCGGTGTCAAACATCTCCTTGCAAAAGGCACAGTAGAAGCAATTCCGCGCGTCCGACCACCACAGCACTGTTCCGTCTTCGGGACACACCGCGCGGTGGGCGGATACCGTTCCATCGTGCACGCTTAAGTAGAATGAGTGACCCCCTCTGTGGAAAGGCTGCGGTCGATGTCCCACCTGGGTGATCCGGCAGACAGGAACCCAATTGTCGTCGAGTTCCTCCCCGGCTTCGGACAGAACGCCCAGGAGAGTTCCCGCCGGCGCGAACAAGGCGCTCGGGTTGGCCCGGGTCTTCATCCAGTTAAAAAACTCCGCCCTGGTTACCGGCCTTTCTTGGGCCATGGTCTCACCTCCTCCCGGGGGCGTAGAAGTACGCCCCCGGGATGTTGGTCTTACACTCAGCTTCCCACTGATGAACATTACGCGATATTAACCAGCCGCGGCTTGCTTCTTGACGCCGCCTTTGGTGTCCTCGTCCGCATTGCCGCCGCCGGCGTCTTCGTTTCCTCCGGCTCCCTGGGCGCCGGCGTCCTTAGGTTTCGGGCCACCGCCGCCTCCTGGGCCACCGCCTCCCGGGCCGCTTCCGGGATTGAGCGGGCCGGGCTCGATTTTGTAGTCTGACTTGTTTCTTAGGAGGACGTACACAAATAGGTTGTCCTCGCCATAAACGGTTCCGCCTATCTGCGAAGCCCTAGCCGACGCTGCTGCAAGGATGGAAGTGTCGTCGCCGAAGGTCAGCGCCCCGGAAGGGCAGGTGGCCACGCACGCCGGGGGTTCGCCTGCGCTCGTCCGATCGTAGCAGAAGTCGCACTTCATCATCTTTTTCAGCGACGATACCTTCGGGACCTGGTGCGGACAGACCTCCCCGCACTTGCCGCAGCCGACGCATTTATCCCAATCGCGCGTAACACTGCCGAGAAAGGTCCTGCTGATCGCTCCTTCCGGGCAGATGTTCATGCATGCCGGTTCGGCGCAGTGCATACACTGCAGCTTGGCGAAATACCACTTAACGGCGCCGCCTTCCATGTACTCGTTGAATGTAACGCGGCACCAGGTATAGGGTAAGAAAGCAGGCGGATTCTCGTAGCTGCCGGTGAACCGGGTAAGCTCTGCCGGGAGCTGGTTCCAGTTCTTGCAGGCGCTCTGACAGCCCCGGCACGCGGTACACTTTGAAGTATCAACTAAAACCTTAGACATGGCTAACCCACCTTCCTTATGTTAGCCAAAAAGGCCTTGTATTCGGGAATCGAGGTGTTGGCGTCGCCGACGTGCGCGGTGAGCATGTTGGCGGAAGGCCCCTGCGACATCCCGGCGTAACCCCAGTGCCAGGGCATGCCGATCACTTCTACCCCGTTTAGCGGCTGCAAACGATTGGTCACACAGGCAATGGCAGTAATGGCGCCTCTCACGGTTGATACCTCTACCATATCCCCATTGCTGATACACTTAGCCGAGGCTAAAGTGGTGCTGATTTCCACGAACATATTAGGCATCAGCTCGTTAAGCCACGGGCAGTTGCGGGTCATGATGCCGCTCTGCCAGTGCTCGCTGACCCGGTAAGTGCTGCAGATATACGGGTAATTCGGATCACCTACCGCCGCGAAGTCTGAGCCCCAGACAACCAGGCACGGGTTGTTCTGCAGGTTGTTGAGCGCGTTCGACACCGGGCTTTCCTTCGGCTCGTAGTGCTCGGGGAAAGGCCCTTCCGCCATGCCCGCGGCGAAAAGACGCCCCTGCCGCTCGGGCCCCAGCATGATGAAAGGCGCTTGGGCGGTAACCGAAGGAGCGGTAGTACCCGCGCCAAAATCAGGGACGTCCCTGGTTTCCCAGCTGGAACCGTTCCATCTTACGATCCAGAGGTCCGGGTTCCAGGGGTTCCCGGCAGGATCGCATGAGCAGCGGTTGTAGATAATCCGCCGATTAAGCGGCCAGGCGAAGGCCCAACTCGGGAATAGTCCGGTTCCCCCCGGATCGGTGGTAAAGTCACGCCGCTTGCACGCCGGGTTACCCCAGCTTTCGTAGTAACCGCAGTAGATCCAACAGCCGCAGGCCGTTGTCCCGTCGTTCTTCAAGCTTCCAAAGCTGGTGAAAAGACTCCCTGAGGCAATGTCGTAACCGTTGATTTCCGCCGCTACCTGAGCGATGTCAGGCTCCCCGGTGCCGTAATCCCAGTTCATCTCCAGGATCGGGTCCGGAAATGCGCCGCCCTCGGAGGCATACAGGCCCCTGATACGCTTGAACAGCTCGTCGGCGATCCAGAGGTCTGACTTCGCCTGCCCCGGCGGTTCCACGGCCTGGTAGCGCCATTGAATCCAGCGCCCGCTGTTGGCGATGGTGCCTTCCTTTTCATATGAATTGGCCGCAGGCAACAGGAAGACCTCGGTGTTAATAGAGGAAGGGTTGACGCCGGGGCGTTTCCAGAAAGCCGCCGTCTCGGTTTCGAAGATATCGATGGCCACCAGCCAGTCCAGCTTGTCGAGCGCTTCGCGCTCCCTGCCGGCTTTCGGGCCGCCGACCGCGAAGTTCTGGCCCCAGGCGAAGGCCCCTTTAACCTCGCCGGCGTGCATCTTTTCGATAATCGCCATGTGCGAGCGGTTCGTACCGTCGAGCTTGGGTATGTACTGGTAGCAGAACTCGTTATCCGCCGTGGCGTAGTCGCCGAACCAGGCCTTCAGCATGCTGATCAGGAACTTGTCCTTGTTCATCCAGTAGCTCGGCGCCAGCGGCGTCACTTCTTTGTCGACGTAGTCCTGCAGCGTAGCGTGGCTCCCCTGCTGCGGCATACCCACATAACCGGGGAGCAGGTGGAAAAGCATTCCCATGTCTGTGGAGCCCTGCACGTTCGCCTCGCCGCGCTGCGCGTTCACGCCGCCGCCGGGGATACCCATGTTCCCGAGCAGAAGCTGAAGCACGCATAAAATGCGGCAGTTCTGCGAGCCGTAAGTGTGCTGGGTGATGCCCATGGCATAGCTGATGCCGCCGGCTTTGCCGACGGTCCCCGTCGAAGCGAAGGTCTGGGCCACCTCAAGAAACGTATCCTGAGGACAGCCGGTCACCGTTGAAACCATCGCCGGCGTGTACCGGGCGTAATGGTCTTTAAGAAGTTGGAACACGCAGTTGGGGTCAGTCAGGGTCGGGTCTTTTATAACGTTGCCGGACCCGTCTTTCTGGTAGACCCAACTGCTTTTAGTGTACTTCGCGCCGTCCCAGGACGAGAAGAAACCGGTGTCCGGGTCAAAATCGTAACCCGGGTCAACCAGATACGAAGCGTTGGTGTAGTTGGCGACATACGCCTCGTTGTATAGGTTATTATCCAAGACGTACTTAATAATGCCGCCGATGAAGGCGATGTCCGTCCCGGGCCTCACCGGCGCGTAGATGTCCGCAAGCGCCGCGGTGCGGGTGAAACGCGGGTCGACCACGATAAACGTGCAGCCGTTGTCTTCGCGGGCGCGGTTGATCCATTTCATGGATATGGGATGGTTCTCCGCGGTGTTCAGGCCGATGCACATGATTACGTCGGAGTTCTTGTAGTCAATCCAATGGTTGGTCATCGCTCCCCTACCGAATGAGTTGGCCAGACCGGCCACGGTAGAGGAGTGTCAGAGACGGGCGTGATGGTCGAAGTTAATCACGCCCAGGGACCGCATCAGTTTGTGCATCAGGTAGTTTTCCTCGTTGTCGATGGCCGCCGAGCCCCAGTGAGCAATGGCCTTCGTGCGGTTGACGGTAACCGGGCTTCCTCCGACATCAGCGGTCTCTTCGAAATACGCGTCGCGGGTCGCTTTCACGCGGGCGGCGATCATGTTCAGCGCGGTATTCCAGTCGAGAGTCTGCCAATCCGTCCCGCCCGGCGCCCGGTAGAGTACCTGGGTAAGCCGCTCCGGGTTGAGAACGAGGTTCCTGTAAGCATCGTAGGTTCTCCGCAGATTGAGAAGGGATGCGCCTTTACTGCAGAGCGTCCCCCCGTTGATCGGGTGGTCGGGATCACCGACGACCGCCACGACTTCTCCGTCTTCCACGCCACAGAGCGCACCGCAGCCGCAGGAGCAGTAACAGCATATCGTCGGAACCTCCTCGCTCCAAATAAGCTTGGGCGGTTCAGGCACCGGCTGAGGCGGTCCCTTTTTGGCAAGGCTTTCTTCCGTTCCAAAGATTACGTAAAACGAGCTCACCAGGCCGACGGTACCGGTAACTTTCAAAAAGGTACGCCGGCTTATTGTTATACTGAAGTCCTTTTCATCCGCCAAGTTCATTCACCTCCGTTAATTAACGGGTGTTTCTTCCGTGGTACCCAGAATAAGGGTCAAGGGTAAATTATCCGGCGGTACGTAGCCGGATTGCTTTGCCAGCCTGTCAAGATGCGGCGTCGCCACGTATTCCAGCAACAGGTTCGGCTTGCGCCCCAACTTTCCAAGGTCGACAGTCTTCAGGTAGGTCTTACAGTGCTCGCATACATAGACGCGCCGGCCTTCGTCCCCGGGCAGGTGAAACGACCTGGCTTTCGCCCTTTCCGGCGAGTCGCAGAATGGGCAGGCGAGCCTTGGAAAACGCCAGGTCGTGTCACACAGCCCGCAAGCCAAAAAGCGCGCGCCGTCCTCGGCCCGCAGAAAGGCCGTCAAGGGCGCCTGTCCGCAGACCGGGCAACAACCGGAAGTCCAACCTGTAACGGCCCCGGTTTTGGCCACGTGTTCCGCGAAAGAGATGTAAAAAGGTCTCGCCGTGAAGTACAGGAGCACCAGCGGCACAATTTTCGGGAGGCCTTGCGAACCGCTTGTAAAAACGTTGAATTCCTTGAGCCCTAAACGGTGGACACGCCCCGCAAACCTGCCGACTTGTTTTTTCAAGATCCCTTTTTCGTCGGTGATGGCGTAGAAATCAGCCATAATCTCTCTTATTTCCCTGAATGCGCGGGAAACATATTTTTGCGGGATGTTCAGGCTCCTTTTTTGTAACACAAACCGGCCGCCTTCCATTCGGCCCGTTATTTCCTCTGTCTGAGGAAGGTCACGCAAGCCGAACAGCCTTTCCTCTTCGCTGAACCTTGACTCCACGGACAGGAACCTTCCAACCGCGCTCAGTACCGACTTCAGTTCGGGGTGTTGTTCTTCATAAGCCCGAACTTCCTGTCCCAAAGACGCACTATCGACGCTCATACTATCACCCTTCTTGTTCAATTTACCTCCTGTTATCACCCCCTTTTGGGAGGATGGCGGCGGGAGACAAGCCCCTGCCGCCAGTCGGGAATTGTCTTAACCGGTCCCTATGGTAAACCTCTGAATCTTGTTTGTTGTCGGGTGAATCAAGTGCACGGCACAGGCGATACACGGGTCAAACGAGGTCGTACTCCCTCTTGCACCGCGGGCATCTAAATACTTCGCCCGCTTTTGACCAACTGTCAGGCTTTTATCAACGGGACACTGTGCCCGGTAGGCCGCCACCTCACCATTTTTTACAAGAAACACCGGGTGTTTGCCGCTGAACGAAAGCAGCGGACGCGTAAGGTCCGCCACAGGACAAACGTGCTTCCACTCTCTCATACCCTTCTCCACAAGGATGCCGAGCAGACCCCCGTGCTGTCCGGCAAGTCGAACAGGATCGGCCTGGCTTCTCAGCCATGACATAAACTCCGCCCTGTTCATCCAATTGTTGTTTTCCGCTTTCGCCACCCCAGGGATGGTGATTACCCCCTTTCCAGAGGCTAGAAGTATAATTAGGAGCCGGCTTAGTAAGTCGTCCGCACTTACACCTGTATGTCTAAGCCCGTTCCCTAACACTAACCGTGTTTAGGTTGTCACTTGCTTCCGTTATTCAGTTAAATCCGCCGATAGATGTCTCTTTGCTAATGTGCAATTAGGGGAGCTAACGCCGGGGTCAGGCAATTTTATTCACTGCTTTAACCCCAGCCCGCATTCTCAAGATGCGCCGAAGTCCGCGTCAGGTGGGCAGTTTTGAAATGTTTTATCCGCCGGTGATAATTGGTTGAACCTTCATTACAAACATGGGTGACAAAATTAGAGCCAACTTTCCGCTGCTCTAGTTAATCCGCATGCTTACACATGTACTTTTACGTTATGACAACTCTACTATTATCATTGTATAAATAGTTGGACTCATTAACTTTGTCCTAAAATTGTGCTTAATAAGATATACGGACATAACTGATTTTTCTGGGGGTGGGAATTTTATTTTTGGCTTGGCCGGAACTCTTAGATTGTCTAATCATGGCTTGCGGGAAGTGGCAGTAAACGCGCCGCGCACGTCAGGGCACCTTGACGAAAACGGTTTTCTCAGCCACCAGCGCCGGTACGGACTGCAATTTCTTGCCCCCGCCCTCGCTGTTCCCCTCGGCGTTAAACGTTTCCTTACAAAAGGGGCAGTGGAAATGGCCCCGCGCATCGGACCAAAACAGCAGTGTTTCGTCCTTAGGGCACACCGCACGGTGGGCTGATACCGTCCCGTCTTTTACACTCAAATAAAATGAGTGACCCGAAATGTAGAAAGGCCGCGGCCGGCTTATCAACTGGTCGAGGAGGCAGATCTGGACCCAGATATCGTCTTGTGCTTTCCCGGCTTCACCCGGAAGGCGCGGCAAGTTTCCCGCCGGAGAGGAAAAGACGCCCGGCTCGGCTTTCAATCGCGGCCGGTTGAAAAACCCCGCCCCGGCGGCGGGTTTTTCGTTTGCCAAGTTTATACCTCCTTGTTGGGGCGTGCTCCACGCCCCCGGTGAGAACAGCGGCACGAACAGACCGGCCCCACCGCAACTTCTGCCCCCGCCTGGCGGATTGGCCCGGCCGTGCCGAAAGTCAGCGCCCCGGAACGCGGGCAGCCAAACAGGGCGGCATTTTATGCCTTGGTTTTTTACCTCGGTTAATTAAAGGGTGTCTCTTCGGTGGCAAATTGCCGGGGGAAAAGCCGGATCGTTTGGCCGGCACGTCAGAATTATCGGTCGCTAGATACTTATGATACACGTTTTCGGGCTTTCCGTCCTCCGGCCAAATAGACCGTCTTCACATGGGTCTTTCATTGCCCGCGAACGTGGACACGCCGGCCTTTGTCCCCGGCAAGACGGAACGTTTGGCTTTTTACCCTTTCAGGCGAGTCACAGAAAGGGCGGCGAGCCAATTTCAAAAAATCATGATTTTTATTGTGATACATTAATTATCTTGAATACGCAACGCTACATATTTTTACGCAGCTCTACATATTTTTCTGGGGGTAGAGGCTGTTTTCTTGGTGTTTCGGCGGCAAACTAGGACGAACAAGCAAGCGATTTGGGAAGTGTCGGACAGGCCTGACAGGTTAACCAGGTATTCGCCTGGGTTGGCCTGCCGATTGGCTGCATTGAACCAAGTGCGGACGGTTAGCCGTTCGGACCGAGGAGCCCGAAAATTTCCCCTTTGTCCACATAAATTCACGTCGCCGACCGCAGGCTTATCGCTTATTGGCACTGAAACGACAACTTTATGCCTTCAAGCATCGTTCAACGGGCTACAGGCTGCCGCCGGTCGGGCCGCTCTTCGTCCTGCCCGTCGGCATATACGTGATCGCGGGTCGCGGTCAGGTTGTTGTTAATCCCACGCGAAAAAAGGATTTGATGTACGTCCAGCCCGCTGTGGCGGAAAGAAGCCGCGCACGAATTAAGGTAAAGCCGCCACATCCGCACAAACCGCTCGGTGCACATTTCCCGTACCCGGTCCAGGACCCCTTCGAAGTTCCGTGCCCAGTATTCCAGGGTTTGGGCGTAATGCAGACGTAGGCTTTCCACGTCAAGGAGGTGAAAACCGTAATCCGGCAAAAGCCAGACCGTTTCCCGCAGCGAAGGGATGTACCCGCCGGGGAAGATGTATTTATCAATCCAGGGATTAACGGGGTCTTCTTTCACGTGGGTGATGGTGTGCAGCATGGAAACGCCGCCGGGGACGAGCATTTTCCGGACGGCCTCCATATAGACGGGCAGGTTTCTCTTACCGACGTGTTCGAACATCCCCACGCTGACCACCCGGTCAAAACGTCTTTTGCCGGCCAGGGTGCGGTAATCCATCAGTGCCACTTCCGCCCGCCCTTTTAGGCCCCGTTCTAAAATTTTCTTTCTGGTCCAGACTGTCTGTTCTTCGCTCAAAGTTATTCCCAGGGCCTTTACACCATACTGTTCGGCGGCCCTGACGATCAGCCAGCCCCAACCGCTGCCGATGTCCAGCAGTGTCTGGCCGGGCTTAAGCTGCAGCTTGCGCAGGATGTGATCGATCTTGTTTAACTGGGCCTGGAACAGTGTGTCCCCGGGCGTCCGGAAATAAGCGCAGGAATAGCTCATAGTTTCATCCAGCCATAGCCTGAAAAAATCATTCCCGACGTCGTAGTGGTATTGTACGTCCTTTTTTTGCCTGGCGGCGGACGGACGTCTTCCAAGCACCATCACCATTTTCCAGATATTGCTTCTGTGGGAAGCGCCGGCGAGCAAGCGCCGGTTCACAATAGCCAAACGTACCAGCTCCCGCAGATCACCCTTGACCTCGACTTTCCCGTCCATGTACGCTTCCCCGAAAGCGAGGACAGGTTCGGTAAGTACGCGGCCGACCACTGCCGGATCGTGGATTACCAATTCAGCTTTAGCGTCGCCGTTACCGTAGCGCCGCCTGGTACCGTCCCAGTACTGGACTTCAAAACCGCCTTCGCGTATCCCGCTGAACACTCGATCCAGAATTGCCTTTTTCATCGCGCCACCTCCATGGTTTTAAGACCGACCCCGCTATGTCGCCTATTCGGAGGTTGCGGGTATGCATGCTTAAGAGGACTTTCGGCCTCTGGTGTCGGGGGCGGGTCATTTATCTAATGTATTTTCAAAAAGAAGACCAGGTATTCATTGTTTGGGTCGCCGCGGCTCGACGACGACCGGTGGGCGTGTTACCTAATTGTAAATGGTTCCCCATAGTAAAAGGGAAAAGTAAGGCAAATAGATTAAGGAGGTCACAATTATGGGTGTTTTACCGGAATCCCCAAAAACGATGGATGCGTGATCGATGCCTGTGTGAAATGCGGACGGGCTTGTGAAGAATGCTTTACCGCCTGCTTGCAGGAACCGGACCTGAAAGCAAGGGCAAAGTGTGTCAAAATCCTAAATGACTGTGCCGAAATCTGTTTTCAGGTTGTACAGTACATGTCTAGGAACAGCGATTTCGCAAAACCTCTGTGTGGCCTTTGTGCCCAGATTTGTGATGCCTGTGCAAAGGAATGCGAAGTTTTTGTGGACGTCCACTGCAAGGAGTGTGCCCGGATTTGCCGTCAATGCGCAGAAGAATGTAGAAAGATGGCGGCGGGTTAGCAACGTAAAAAGAGCCGAAGATTTCAGGCGGGAAGGGAGATGCTTCGCATGCCCAAGGTGATGAGATGCCTCTGTGAGGAGTGTCACACGGCTCCTCCCAGATATTCTACACGGTTAAAGTGCCCGCAAAAAACTTCGACCAGGCCGGGATCGAATTGAACGCCGGCCCAGCGCCTAAGTTCGTCAAGGGCCTCCTCGTGGGTCAAAGCCCCGCGGTGCGGGCGGTCGCTGGTCATCGCGTCGTACGCGTCGACTATACCCAGGATGCGGCACTCAAGCGGGATGTCTTCCCCTTTTAGACCGAGGGGGTATCCCTTGCCGTTCCACCATTCATGATGCTTCAATATCCAGTCTGCGATGGGAACAAGATCGGAAGCGGTAAGTGCTATGCGGTAGCCGATTTCGGCATGACGCTGCATCTCAACCCTTTCTTCGAGGGTGAGCGGACCGGGATTGAAAAGGATGCGGCCGGGCACGCCCACGTTACCGATATCGTGAAAGTGCGCCAACAGGCGGAGTTCAGAGATGCGTTTTTCGGAAAGACCTAGCGCCCTCCCGAAAACAGCAACCAGGTGGCGCATTTTCTCCGCGTGATGCCCGTTGATAGCCTCGCGCGCCTCAAGCGCCTTCACCAGGGTCTCGACGATGGAACTGCGGACGATGCCGCTGCGGTGCTGCTTTTCGCGGTACATCCTTGTGTCGGCTTCCTTGAAAAGCTCCTTCACCCCTCCTGCTTCGTGGGTGGTAGCGTAACCTATGGACAAGCTCAACGGTAAGTCAGGGTTTGCGCGGTTATGGTTTTCAACCAATTCTCTTATTCTTTGGAAGGCTTTTTCCACGGCCTTGGCCGAGGTGTTTGAAAAGAGTACCGCAAATTCGTCGCCTCCGACCCTGGCGACAACGTCGGTGCCGCGAAAAACACCGCGAATGATATCCGCGGCCGCCTGTAACAACCGGTCGCCCTTTTCGTGCCCAAACGTATCGTTAATGAACTTGAGCCCATCGATGTCGCAAAGAATTAAGCCTGCCGAAGCGCCGGGATTCGCACCCAGGGCGCGCATCTCGTGTTCAAACCGCGCGCGGTTGGCCAGACCGGTGAGCGGATCATGAAGGCCGAGTTGCCTAAGTCTTTCTTCCGCTTGCTTGCGCTCGGTGATGTCACTCGTCACGTCGACGGCGCCGACAATTACTCCGTTCGCGTCACGAACCGGATAGGCCCGGATCAGACGCGTTCGGCCTGCCCGGGAAGTTATCTCATTTTCATGAAACTCACCGGTTGCAAGTGCTGCCGCTACGGGGCAACCCGTGCACGCTTCCGTACGCTCGTATTTTACCTCATAGCAAAGCCTCCCCGCAAGTTGTTCCGCCGCCAGGTCCCATCGCTCGGTCAGGGCCCTGTTGCACCAGAGTATGCGCAAGTCTGTATCGTAATAGCATACGGATTCGGAAATGCTGTTCAATATTAAAGTCTTTTCATACTCTGCGATTCTGAGCGCGGCCTCGGCTTTTCGGGAGCTTTCCGCCAACCCGCGGAACCGGCTCTCTTTTCTTTGAAAGTAAACAACCAGAATCCCGGTCGTAACCATAAACGCAAAAGTCGTCCCGATAAGGAATCCCCAGGGTATCGCCCAAGTATATTCCCCGAGGAAAGGATAGTCGGCTGCGTGAAGCGCCCACAGGAAACAAGCCCACGCGGCCATTTTTTTCCCGAACCCCGGTTCTTCCAGACGGAAAAAGAGGCGTCCGCTTGCGACAAGGGCTCCCGCCGCAAAGATTCCCGAGGGCAGCGCGAGAACGGTGAACGGCGCCGTTAAAAGCGCCGCCACAACTGACAGCACGACTGCCAGTGCCGCCGCATGGAACCACCAGCGCGACAACGGCCGTCCGGCGAATTCGTGTGTGCCCCATAACAGCAACAGGCTGCCGCAGATTTCGCAAATCGGATAAGCAAGGTTCAAGACGGGCGGTAAGTCCAGGGTAAACACAGCGAGCGAAAACCCCAGCCCCACCAGGCTTGCACCGCCGAACGCCGCCCAGAACCCCATATACCTTTCCCTGTTCTGAAAATACAGGGAACTGTAAATTATGGTGAAAACCAGCCCGGCCGATAACGCGGCAATAATTGTGGCCGTTATTGCGTGCATTTACTTTGCCCCGTTCCTCTTTAACAGGATGTTCGACACACCACCGGCCGGACTTTAGCCAGCAAACAATCCACTATGAAAAGGTGGATTACCCCGCTTTTATGGATACCGTAGAGCTTTGATTTTTTAAGGACGATACTAATACCTGTTAACCAAAAAACGCATTGTCAAATAGTTTTAGTCTGTCTTTTTGCTGCCTGCTCCTGGCAGCAGCGCTGCATTGGATAAGCAAAAATTCCGTAGGCCGAACGGAAGTAAGACTAACGTGACTGCGATTAAACCCGCTTTTATGGTAAGACTAACTACAACTTACGACTTATTTTTAATCTAAAACAAGTGAACGAGGTGGAAGCATTGGCCAGGGTTGTGATTCTCGGGGGCGGCACGGGCGGCGCCGCGGCGGCGCGCAGTCTCGCGGCGCGGCTGCCGAATAAACACCGGTTGACATTGGTGGAAAAGGACGCCGAACTGTACTTCCAACCCTCCTTCCTCCAGGTGATGGTAGGCCGGCGGCACCCGGAGGACACATTGCGTTCGGTCTCCAACTTGCGCGCCGCAGGGGTGGAGGTGATCATCGACCGCGTACTCGAAATCGATACGGAGCGGCGCCGCCTCAGGCTCGTGAAGGAGACCATTCCATACGACATGCTGGTCCTGGCTGCCGGCGCGGAGTCAGTCGAGCCGGACCCGCCCGAGCTCGGCGACGCAGGCTTCAACCTTTACACGCCCTGGGGCGCTTCGAGCATTTACCGCGCAATCGAAAACCTTGAGCGGGGGGAGGTTGTGCTGCTCGCCGTGGAGGCTCCTTTCAAGTGCCCGTGCGCCTTATACGAAGCGGCCCTGATTCTGCACACGTATTTCGCGCGCCGGGGGCGGGACCGCAACATAAAAATAACCGTCCACTCCCCTGAGACCAAGCCCGTCGGCATGGTCGGCAACAGACCCGCGCAGGCCATTACGGAGGCACTTGCCAATAGAGGAATAACCCTCCGGCTGGGGCAGCGGTTGGAAATGGTGGATCCCGGCCGGCGACGGCTGCACTTCTCAGGAGGGGACGATGCTTCTTACGAGCTGCTTATCTACATTCCACGCAATCACTGTCCGGAGGTTGCAAAAAAAAGCGGCCTGACCGATGAGACCGGCTGGGTACCCGCGGACCCCTTCACCTTGCGGACCGGCTCGCCCGGGGTCTACGCCATCGGAGACGTCAACCGTGTCCGACTTCCATCGGGTGAAGACCACGTAAAAGCGGGGGGGATCGCACACTTTCAAGCGTGGGTCGTGGCGGATAACATCGCCGCACAAATCCTTGACCGTCAACCAAAGCGGCTGTTCGGGGGAAAATTGGGTTCAGTTTTCGAAACCGGGGATTCATCATTTGCGGTTTTCGGCAACGTTTACCGCCCGCAGCCCAACACGATAGTCATGCCCGCCAGCCGCAGCTGGCGCGCCGTACGGTGGTTTGCCGAGTGGCAGTGGTTTAGGGAACACGAATAGATACCGGGACACAAATCACGCGCTCTTATACCGATGCCGTACAACAGTCTTGCACAAGACCGCAGGAACATAGCATGTACGGGAAGGTGTTATGAATTGAAAGATAGATTTTCCCATGGATTTGTATCGGGTATTCTTGCAGGACTTATCCCCTTTGTATTTAATTTTGGCAGTCGTGCATTAGGATTTACGACGTTGGTCTGGGCAGACTTTATGGGATTATTCTTGCTTGGCAGAAGGCCGGACACTACCTCCGAGTGGGCCTTTTCTATAAGCGTACAATTCGTATTTTTAGGCATCCTTGGCGCATTATTCGCCCTAATTCTTCCCTATATCCCTAGTAAGCGCCACCTTCTTAAAGGAGCATTATTCGGCACGACCGTTCGGTTTACCCTTTTCTCGCTCCCATACCTTTTACAGCTTTCTGAACTTAAATCGGTTTCGTTAAATACCGCTGTATCTAACCTCATTGGCTCGGCCCTTTGGGGTATCGCGCTGGCTTTTATCCTTAAGTGGATAGATAACAAGGTATCACAAGATTTATAAAAAAGCACCCAATAAATTTCCCAAAAACTTATAAAACAAACAAATGCAATATACGTTTAGTTCCTTACTCCACCGTGACACTTTTGGCCAGGTTGCGCGGCTTGTCGACGTCGCACCCGCGGGCTGCGGCGGCGTGATAAGCAAAAAGCTGGAGCGGTACGACCGCCAACGCCGGCGCGAGCAGCGGGTGCACCTTCGGGAGAATGACGACTGCATCGGCCACCTCGGCAATGGCGCCCCCGACCTCCGTGGTGACGGCCACCACGTCGGCGCCGCGGGCCTTGACCTCCTTAATGTTGCTGACTACCTTTTCAAAAAGCGCCGGCTGGGTAGCAAGGGC
>JAGUUY010000157.1 GCA_020063185.1 Bacillota bacterium | reverse complement strand
GCGCATGGCCTGGTTTAAAGCCATCGAGGATATCCATAACCGCTTAAAACAGAAGGGCTCGGCCCTTTCTATGCAGGTGGATACTACCGCCACCCCAAAGCATGACAATGGCTCTATTTTTGTGCAGACCGTCGCCGATTACCCGCTGGTGGAAGCCATCTCGCAGAACGTCGTTAAACACCCGGTCCTGCCCGACGCCCCCAGCCGCGCGAAATTGCAAGAGCGCCAGAGCGCAAAATACACCGAGAAATATACCGACTATATCGACCTGGGCGTTATTGAGTGGCGCAAGGCATACGCAGAACACGAGAAGATGGGCAAGAAGGCCATCTTGTTCGTGATGACCGACGACACCCGCAATTGTGACGATGTCGCCGAGTATTTAGAGGGACACTACCCGGATTTGAAGGGCGCGGTGCTCGTTATCCACACCAAGAACAACGGCGATATTTCCGAATCCGCCTCGGGCAAGGATAAAGAAGAATTGGATAAAATCCGCAAACAGGCTAACGAAATAGACAGCATGGCCAGCCCTTACAAGGCTATTGTTTCCGTGATGATGCTCAAAGAAGGCTGGGACGTCCGCAACGTCACTACCATTGTTGGCCTGCGCGCTTACGCCGCCCAGAGCAATATCCTCCCCGAGCAGACGCTTGGCCGCGGACTGCGCAAAATGTACTCCGGCGACGTGGAAGAACTTGTCAGCGTGGTCGGCACCAATGCTTTTATGGAGTTCGTTGAATCCATCCAGGCCGAAGGTGTGATCCTGGATCGCAAAGCAATGGGTAAAGGTACGGCGCCGAAGGCTCCCCTGGTCATTGAAGTTGATAAAGAAAACACCAAGAAAGATATCCCGTCGTTGGATATTGAAATCCCCGTGCTTACGCCCCGCGTCTACCGGGAATACAAAAGCCTGGGTGATCTGAACATCGCCGCCATGGGTCACCAGAAACTAGCCTACATGGAATTCAGCAAAGAGGAACAGCGGGAAATTATTTTTAAAGACATCACCACCGGCGAGATTACCCACACAACAATTCTCGACACGGCCGGCATTGCCGATTACCGCAGTGTGATCGGTTATTTCACACAAAGCATTATGAAAGAGCTGCGCCTGGTAAGCGGCTACGATGTCCTGTACGCCAAGCTCAAGGCATTCATACAGGAAGAATTATTCGCGCACCCGGTAGTCCTGGAAGACCCTAACACCTTGCGCAATTTATCGGAACTGGTCGCCACTAAGACGCTGTTTGAAACCTTTAAAAAAGCAATCAATGATCTGACCGTCCGGAATAAAGGCGACGCGGAGATCCGGGACACCATTAAATTGCGCCAGACCCGGCCCTTTGTAGCCAAAGAACAGGGCTATCTTGTTCCAAAGAAAAGCATCTTCAACCGCATTATCGGTGACAGCCCGCTGGAGCTTCAATTCGCCGCCTTCCTGGAAGGTTGTGATGACATAATCTCCTACGCCAAGAATTACATGGCTGTCCATTTTAAACTGGACTATGTAAAAGCCGATGGCGATATTTCCAACTACTACCCGGATTTCATGGTTAAGCTTTCCGCCAAACGGATGGTTATCGTGGAAACCAAAGGGTTGGAGGATCTGGATGTCCCGCTGAAAATGGCGCGGCTGCGGCAGTGGTGCGAAGACATCAACCGGATTCAAAAGGACGTGGAATACGACTTTGTTTTTGTGGACCAGGAAAGTTTTAATAAATACAAGCCAACCTCTTTCCGGCAGTTAATAGAGGGGTTCAAGAAGTACAAGGATTAAGCCTTCTTTCGCTTAAATCCGGCTTTTGGGGGAGTAGGGCTGCTTGCCGAGCTTCCCCGCCTTCTGCGGCCTCCCAGGGGCCGGGAAGCGGTGGTTAAATAGGCGCCGGCAGTGTGGATAGCAGAGAAAAGTTATCAACAATCCATGAAATATGGGTGACAGTGGTATGGGCTTCGGGATAAAAATCAGCAAAAGCCGTGGGCTTCGGGATAAAAGCTATGGGCTTCGGGATAAAAATCAGGGCAAAGCTATGGGCTTCGGGATAAATGGCCCTCAATGAAAAACAGGGCCTTAGAGTAACGTTTAGAATCTTCTAGAATTAAACGATTAGAATCGTTGCGAACGATTTCTCGGATTCAGGGTGGGAAAACTATGGAAAGCTACATAATCGAAGAAATTATCCGGCTGACTGGCGACACTAAAAGCCGGGCTTTTTGGGAAAAAGCGGTCCGGATTTTAGGGGAGAACATAGTCGCTGAAGAGTTCGGCGAGTTAAAGTGCCAGATGCACAATAAGACCATCCGCGACCCGCGGAAGTATCTGACCACCCTTTTAAAAAGCAGGCTCAAAGCCCAGGAGGTCGCAAAAGGCAACCATCCGGTCCCGGCTATCCCTGAAAAGTTGAAGACCTATTTTGAAGACAGCCAGGCAGCGCTATTCTCCAACCTGGTCCCCTTGCCCATGGGCGGGGAGGCTGAAAAAAAAGAGATGGCTACGCCTTACAGCAAAGAGACAATTCCTTGGGCTACTTTTATGAGCTCAAATTTCTTTACGCTGTCCACCAATAAAGCCAAGTCCGATACCGTCCAGGCCAAGTTCCGTACCGCGGACGGGGAAGTTACCGTCATCCCCATGATCCGCGGCCGCGCCAAACCCAAGGGCGAAGAATTGGGGATCCCCACGGTCGAGCACGGCCGCATTCTAGCGGCCATAGAAAATATTTGGGCGCAGCAGGGCTGCCCCTATCACACCTATTCCGATTCAAAAGCCGTTGTTTGTTTCTGCCTGGTCTCGATCCGCGAGCTGGCCCGGCTACTTGGCCGCACTAATTTCGGTGGGCGCGACCTGGTCCAGCTCACAAATAAAGTCTGGAACCTGAAAAATATGGCGTACTACCTAGACCTGCAAGCTGTGGGTTTCAAAAACGCCATTAACCGCGGCTTTTCACTACTGCATAGTGTTGAACTTGCGGAAGGGATGAAGCATGGTCAGATGGAAACCATTTTAAAAGTCGAGTTTTCCACACAGCTTAGCTCGCAGCTTCTCGGCCGGCGCGCAGTCAGCCGCCCCAAGCAGCTCGCCCATATTCAAAGCGAGCTTGGCTTCCTGATAAGATTGCACCTTGAGCCCATACTGTTCAGCCTGGACGGCG
>JAGUUY010000228.1 GCA_020063185.1 Bacillota bacterium | reverse complement strand
GTTTGGTTTCCTGGGAGGGTTTGTTTATACCTGGCTGGTGCAGATAATCGCCGTTCCAGTGTTGGGAATATGGCGGTTTAAACCGGATGTTCTGACCCTGTGGGGAATACCGTTCTTTTTTACGGTAAGTTGGTTTGGGGTGACGGTGCTCTACGGGTATTTGCTTCTGCGGTACCCGAGGCATCAGCTTTGGATTATCATCGCCTTTTTGCTTTGGCCGACATCCATCAGCATTATCGCCCACAGGGCGGAAGTTCTTTTCTGGAATAACTGGTCTAATACCGAGACATTTATGTTTGCGATTTTTTCGCACATCCTTCTCCTATACGTCTTTAAGTACATGCACAAAGTGGAAGAACTTGGCGCTAAAGAGGACATGATCCCGTTTTCTTTATCAATACTAAAAAGGTAGCCATGTCACAGTTTACTGAAAACTTAACTTCTGCATGTTAGCGAACCTACTGACTGTGCCGCGGCGGGTGTCAGGGTATCGAATCGGCAAAGCCCAATAATTCAGCGTGGTTCATGGATTAACGGTCTTTGTGGGACCATGGCGTGGACCTGCTGTAATACAAAGTCGTAAGGGTTCCCGGGTATTTCCCCGGGATTTTTTTAGTGGTATGAGAAGTCGCTCGTTAAAGTACGGGAGCGGCGTGGGCGATGATATCAATGAGGTCAGATTTATGGTTACACTTGAAAGGAACCGTTTTATTACCGAGCGTTACTGAGTCTGCCGCCCTCAACTTATTCTGAAAGGCGTGATGCTTGTGAGTAAGAAATTTCTTACTTCCGTTATGCTTCTCCTAACCACCGTTGTTTTTACGGCTTTTGGGTTTCCTTTGCGGGCAGCCGCGTTAGTGACCTTGGATCCAAACAAGTCAATTGCATTGCTTCCACCGCCTTCAGACTTAAAGGCTGCGGTGTCCGCCACAGAAGTCGATCTGTACTGGTTAGATAATTCCACCACCGAAGACGGCTTTAAAATATGGCGGT
This sequence comes from Bacillota bacterium, assembly GCA_020063185.1. Taxonomy (GTDB): domain Bacteria; phylum Bacillota; class Desulfotomaculia; order Desulfotomaculales; family Ammonificaceae; genus SURF-55. Next base: position 13,928 of record JAGUUY010000228.1, on the reverse strand, counting down.
ATACCAGCGGCGGGAGCTACACGGAGATTGCGTCCGTAGGGGCCGATTCTACCAGTTACCGGGACCGCGGTTCCTGCGTTTATCTGGTGTCGGGGCTTTCCTGTACCGGTTTACTCCCAGGGACCTACTACTATAAGGTTCAGGCCTACACCAACACCGCAGCCTCTGATTTCAGCGGTGAGGCAAGCGTGACGGTGGAGGATACCCCTGCCGCTTCGCTGCCGAAGCCCCCAACCAACCTTCTCGCCGTCGCCACTTCCGGTACATCGGTTTCGCTCCGGTGGTCTGACAACTCCACCGACGAAAATGGCTTTGTGATAGAGCGCGAATCAGAGGGCAGCTCTTACGTCAAGATAGGCTCGACTGCGCCCGATGCAACACATTTCGCCGATACCGGACTGACCGCCGGCGCCGTTTACTACTATCGGGTGAAAGCTTATAACGCCGCGGGAGACTCCCCTTATTCAAACGAAGAAAAGGTGGTTTTAACCGGTTCGTCCTTGCCGGCGGCGCCGAAAAACCTTTTGGGACTGTGCACGTCTCCGACATCCGTTTCGCTGCAGTGGTCGGACAACTCAACGAACGAAGAAGGCTTCAAGGTAGAGCGCATGACTGAGGGTGGGTCATTTATCGAGATAGGGACGGCCCCGGCCAACAGCGCGCATTTTGCGGACAGCGGGTTGACAAGCGGCGCCGTTTACTGCTATCGGGTAAGGGCCTACAACGCCACGGGAGACTCCCCTTATTCGAATGAAGCAAAGGTAGTTTTATCTGGTTTAACCTTGCCGGCGGCGCCGCAGGACCTTTCTGCCTTGGGTACGTCTTCCACCTCTGTTTCGCTCCGGTGGTCGGACAACTCAACGAACGAAGAAGGCTTCAAGGTAGAGCGCATGACTGAGGGTGGGTCATTTATCGAGATAGGGACGGCCCCGGTCAATAGTACGCATTTTGCGGACAGCGGGCTAACAACGGGTACGACTTACTACTACCGGGTGAGGGCTTACAACGCGACGGGCTACTCTTCCTATTCCAATGAAGAGAAGGTTAAACTGACGTCTACGCCGACTTCGATGCCCGTCCGTCTTCGCATAGGGAGTACCGGTTACCACGTATGGAACCAGATGCGCGCCATGGATGTAGCTCCCGTAATCATGAACAACCGGACGCTTCTGCCCATCCGGTATGTCGCCGAATCGCTCGGGGCGGACGTCTCCTGGGACCCGGTACAGCGTATGGCCACGGTGGTACTTGGACCGAAGCGCGTGGAACTCTGGGAGGGCCGGAACACGGCGCGGGTTAACGGGCAAAACGTGCTGATCGACCCCAAAAACCCGGCCGTGACCCCTTTGACTTTGCCTCCAGGAAGGACCATGATGCCGCTGCGCTTTATTGCTGAAAGCCTTGGTTGCCAGGTGGACTGGAACGCGGATTTAAAAGAGGCTACCGTAATTGGACCCAATTTCAACCCGGTTTCGGTTATCGGTCCAAATACTTAGGGAGCTTTGACTAGACTGGTCGAACTTGGCCCGGGTGGTTTGCTTGGAGTTTCAGTTATCGGTCCAAACACTTAGGAAGCTTTGACAAAGCAAAAAAGCTGTTTTAGTAAAAAAGTACCGGTGAAACACACCTATAGCCCTTTGCGGTAAAGGGCTTAGTTTTTCGGTTTCGTTCAAAAAAGATCCCTCGCGATAGGGTGTTTTAAATTCAGTGGAAAGGTAGAGCTGTGTGCAGCCTCTCCCTTGACACCATCTAAAAACCGTGCAAGGATATTCTTTGTTAAAGATTCTTTCGGGGGCGTCCTATCCGTTAGGGCGCCGATATGGGGGTTTGGCGTTGGACTTCTTTAGTACCGACCTCTTCAGGTGGGTGATTTTACCGCTGCTCATCTTTACCGCCCGCGTGCTGGACGTTTCCATCGGAACCGTTCGCATTATTTTTGTCGCGAGAGGGTATCAGTATCTGGCCGCGTTGTTAGGCTTTTTCGAGGTTTTGATCTGGTTGGCGGCGATCAGTCAGATTATTCAAAACCTGACCAACGTCGGCTACTACGTCGCCTACGCCGGCGGATTCGCTATGGGCAACTTCGTGGGAATCATCATCGAAGGTAAACTGGCGATGGGGACCCTGGCGGTGCGCATATTTACGGTAAAAGGCGCCGTTGAGCTCATGGCACGCCTCAAGGCCGCAGGTTACGGCGTTACGGTCATCGATGCCGAGGGTGCCACCGGTGAGGTAAAAATCGTCTATACAATGATCAAACGGAAAGAGCTCCACCATGTAGTTACGCTCATCAAGGAATTCAATCCCAAGGCATTCTTTTCGATCGAAGAGGTTCGGTCAGCTAGTGAGGGAATTTTTCCTGGCGTGCGAAATCAAAAGACTATGTGGCGTTTATTTAAACCGAAACAAAAGTAAGATATGGGGTCAAGCCTTTGTCTTATGACTTGCTTTCCTTACCGCGTCCACGTACTCTTTCAAATCATCGGGGGCCAGGCCGACACCGGCCGCCTCCGTCAGCAGTGAAGCCCACCCATCGGCCGTTCCGGTTACAGCGCTGAGAAATCTTCGGTATTCGTCTAGGTCGGGCGGCTCTTTAATAAAACTTACCACCAGGCCGGCAATCCGGTACTCCTTACCGTCCAGGACGATATCCTTGTATGCCGGGTTAGCGGATCGCAGTAACTTCCTTCCTTGTTCCTCAACGTAAAACCTGACGGCGGCGTTCCAACCCGCTTCGGCCAAAGACGCGGCGACTATTTGGCCGGATCGTACCCGCACCGCCGCCGCATCCCTGCACAGGGCAATGTCGCCTTCCCTGATCCCGGCCCAGGACATACCGTCGTCCGCTGTGCGTACGGCAAAATCGGCATGGATATCGGTGGGGGCGTCAACGTAAAAATCCGGGGCAGGATCGGTAAACGCGGTATCCATACCGATAGCGGCCAATAAGGGAAGGCGGGCGGCCCAAATCCGGTGGTATGGCGGCGAAACCTGGTCCTTAAAAAAACTGTTCGGTTTTTGCGCTGCCTTTCGGCCATTCGCATAGTGTGACGTTGCCGGTGCAGGCAGGCCGGAAATATAGCCGGCGGCGGCCATCAGAGTTTCGTAAGGCACGCCGAGAAAGGGAGCAACTTTTTGCAGGTTTTCAGGCCTGGGTTTAAAGTCCCCCCGTTCCCAACGGGCGATGGTGGAGTGGTCGACGCCGGAAACCCTGGATAACGCCCCCTGACTGGTAAAGCCGGCTCCCACTCGTTTCTCCTGTATCCACTTACCGAATGCCTTCCGATCCATGACCTCACCTTTACCATTATAAGCCTGATATTGCATCCGTGCAACATATCACTCTTGCAAGAAAATTTTCCCAAAGTTATTGCATTAGTGCGACAACCGTGATAGAATATCGTTGCACGGGTGCGACAAGAAGGCGGCTCGAAGACATGGCCTCTATTCGTGTAAAAATCAAAGTGCTCAATAGTATTCAAGCGCGCTCAAGCTTAAATAATTCGCAAATGGCCCTAAGGATAGGCGTAGACAAGACGATGCTCTGGCGGGTCAGGACCGGGCGGAGCAATCCGGGGGTCGAGTTTATCGCGAAGTTTTTGCTTGCTTTTCCAGGGATGAAATTTGAGGACGTATTTTCTATAGAGAGCGATTTCATTCCATGCGAAGCAAAGGGCGGCGTCAGCGGAAATCCAAGCAGCCTAGTGCCTGCAGGACGAGGTTAAAGTCGAAACGCTTTGGAAGGAAGGTGAAGTACACTGAATATGCAGATCTGCCCCCGTTGCCAAGTCGAGAATTATAGTGCGACAATCAGGGGGAACTGCCATAAATGTGGTGCCGATCTTACCGGAGTGCCGGCACATCCTGCCGGAAAGGAGAGCGGCGGCCGCAGCGTGCGGGAAAACGACCGTGAGCGGCCGGCGGTTGATCAGTTCCGCGGGGACCACACGTTTAACGGCAAGGGATCGACCTCCGTGAGAGGAAGAGCAACCCGCGGTATGGGTCGAAGGTTGCCGCCGCAGGACTAACAACAGGGCGGGGGAGGTACGTACGTCGATGGAGCGGTACGAGTGGCGCGAGCGGCCAGACGGGGATAACATTGGTGAACGCCATGCATTTGTTCTTTTAACGAGTAAATTGATCATAGAACGCCTTAACAGCGCATGTTTCCCCAGATTGGAGGCCGACCCTTACTTTGTCGCCCTGGACCTTGAGCGTGAACGGTTGGAGAATGAACTTGCGGGAATACTCGGACCGGCGGTAAAGGTAAAAACCGAGCAGTACATCCGCGTCCGGATGCGGTGCGAAGCTTTTAAAGCCGGCCACGCCTACTGCCAGGGGCTGGTCGACGGGGCATTCTTCGCCGAGTTGTTTACACGTCCTGTCGAGGGCGGAAACGCACTCAATAAAGACAACGGTTCCGGATCACAGCAACCGGAGAAATTATGCATTTATTCTTCACCGGGCGGAGGCCCGTGACCTGAATGTCTGGTACAGACCTTCACAATCGTTGTAACCGAGTCGCCGGACCCACCGGCAGAGATACAGCTCTTCCATTAAGTGGGGATAAGGGGTGGAGCGGGTGGGAAGCTTTTCTTCTTTAGAGATAAGGCTTACGTAAATCAGGCTTTGGGCTGCGAGGAGGTTGCTGGCGCCGTCGCGCTTGGCAAAAACCTCCCGGAGTGTAAGTATGTCACCCGGGGACAAATATTGACGCCAAGGAAGGTTGCTTAAGTCGCTTATCGGTCCGCGGAGAAGAAAGAGAGCGCGGGTTTTCGCCGGGGGTGGGAGTTCTTTGCGGAGCAGGGAGTAGAGTGCCAGGTGGATGTAGCCGGCCTCCACGTAAACGTCCCCCTGGCTGTCTGATAATATCTTGGCAATAGCCCTGCTCCGCAGCTTTTCCCGAAAACGAATGCGGTTAGCGTCGGCCCGGGCGAAGTTCACGGTCGTACGGACCATGTCCGCGAAGCCGCCTTGCGCCACAGCCTGGTAGTACTTCAACAGGGAATTTGTGCAGTGATGTTCACTGTTCCAGACCGCGTTTTCGAGGTCGTTTCGCGGTTGTTTCCCTTCCATGAATCCCTTGGCGATAGTCAAATAAGGGTCGGCTTGGTAAAAAGTTGTCCCCTGGGCGGTATAAAATTGTTGGTACAGACGGCAGGCGCGCAACATGAAGCGGGGGAAACCAAAGGCGCCGGCAGCGAGATAACCGCGGATGCCGACTTCCCGTTTCAGCATCCGCTGAAAGTCTTGGTGCTCGGGCTCTTCGAGAATGACCACCTGGTGACGCCTGATCTGTTCTTGCATCAGGTGGAGCATTTCCACCCGGTGGGGCCCGAAGGCGATCGTGACCATACGCATGGCTTTAGGGCCTTTCTTTTTTATTTTTATTATACTTTAGGTTTTGCAACGGATTACTAACAAGGATTCCATGTTTGCACCACAGTTGAACCGCTGGAGACCACTGTTCTCACCACGGATCGAGTAGGGAGGCCGTTGGAGAGGAAAACGGGCTTCACGCGTATCAAAACGGTCCCCAACGCTTAGTTTTTACGGAGAGCCATGTTTTTCGGCGGGTCTTTACTTATAATAAGGTGCAGGACTTCAATTAGGTATTTATCTTAGGAGGGCGGTCATGAGCAGGGTAAGTAAAGTTTGGCAAGGGGCTGTGATCCTTGTCGCGCTGGGTGTGTCGCTGTGGGCGGCAAGCACAGTTTTTCCACCGGGGGAATCGGAGCGACGGCCGGCGCCGAAGCCGACCGGTGACCAGTATGATACCCGGTGGACCACGTTTGAGGACGCGACGGCAAGGTTCAGAATCGATTACCCCGACAACCTGCTTATGCTCTCTCAGGAGGGTCCAAGAGTGACGCTGAGTCACTCCATCCCGCACAGACACCCGGATCCTTGCAACCTAAGGGGTGATCAGCCTGCCATACTCGAAACCCTGACGGATTTCCACGTTCAGATGGAGGTTATCGGCACGGGTTTCAGGGAGACCGTCACCTCAAGGCAAGACCCTCAATTTGTCCAGGAGTATCTTTTTGACGACAGACTGAAGACGGTACCAGGCTTTATTGACGAAGTGAGGATAGACTCACTGCGTGGGTACCTTATAACCATGGGAGCTGAAGGCTGCGGGGTGTACGAGTATTACTTTGCTTTGACCGAAACGGATACGCTGGTTGTTGAACGCTCGTTCATTCCGGAATTCCAGCCTATTGTCGCCGGTCATGAAGAGTACCTGAGATTGCCGGGAATTATCCGGCCGGAAGAAGAAAGAAGGCTTTTTAATAAGATCATGTCTACTTTCCGGTTGCTGGAGTAGCTTGCGCACGAATATCCCTCCGGGGGACGGCGTGACTGGCGCCGGCGCCACTAAGGCTGTATAGCGCAAAAGATGAGAAGCATACTAAGTGCAAGAGCCCATTTTTACGGGTGATTATTATGCTGCAAAAGCTGTTTCAGATAATGCAGGCGGGCAGGGTCAAATTGAGGGAGTTCGATCCGGCTACCGTTCAGAGGATCCACGAGGGTTCAAACCTGTCGAAGGTAATCACCGAGACACAGGTCTCGGCCCGCAAGTGCCATTACTACGCCGGTAACGCCGTGGACCAGGAAGTAGCCAACTTTTTCAACGCCGAGGCGCAAAAGTTGACCAAAGGGGCGCGCGCGATGCAGGATTATTATGAAAAAATGACGCGGGAGTGATTTACGCGTGAAGTTCACCGATATGGACATGCTGCAGGACTACGAGAAAGACGCCAGGATGGCGGTCATCGCCTACTCCATAATGGCGACTGAAACGCTTGACCCCGCGCTGCGCCAACTGTTTCAAACCATGTCCAGCAGCGCGAATGAATCACAGGCCCGCACCGCGCAGTTAATTCTGAAAAAAGGAGACCGGCCATAGTTAAACCACAGGTCTCAACCGACTCCTTCCCTCTATTCCCTCAAACTTTCAAAAAATATTTTAAAAAACTGTTACAAAACCAGCCTTTAAGATGTTTAATAAGATGGAAAATAATATAAAGTTGCCGGCTTAATTAGGGGGATCGGCGTGGGCAAACGTTTTTTAGCGTTGATGGTTCTTGTTCTTATCACGGCCGGGCTGGGATGCGCAACGGTGTCCGCGCCGGACGGGCCAAACGGCGACCAGGTTCGAAAGATTGAAACGTCCGCTGTTTATGACCTCAACCTGCCGTTCCCTGACGGTGAGCTATACCAGGCGTGGGCCATCGGCGACAGGTTTTTGCTTCTGGAGCAAGCTCAGGGTTTGGACAACGCCTTTTTCTTATACGACCGTTCCGAGAAAGACGCAAAGTGTATTATCGGCTTTACGGAAAACGCTGGATTCGAAGGTGTTGAGGAAGGTAAGATCATCTTTACAGCCAAAGGAGACGGCGACTGCGGCGACTACGCGTTTCCGTACCGGTTGGTTTACGATCCTGAAAGCGGGGACGCGGCCCAAAGGCAAGCGCTGTTTGTTCCTGTCGGGCAGGGGGTTGCGTTTGGAACCGCCGGTGCGTGGCGGCAAGAGCTTTTTCAGGTTGAAACTCGTCACACCGAACTGGTCTTCGGGTTCAAGCCCCAAAAAGGCCAGGTTCTGGCGGGGGGCCACAAGAGGCCGCTGACGACCATTGATTACGACCCCGCCGCGCGGGAACTGGTGTTACACTTTTATAACGTGGAACCGTCAACTGAAGTAATTCCCGGAAAAACCGTTCCCGTCAGCGGCCACAGATTTATCGCAGAGTACCGAATCGAAGCCTTCCCGGGGGGATGCGAACCGGAAAATCCTTCTTTACTGGCGCAGGATTTGCCGTACGGTTTGAACATCACCGACACTGGCGCTCTCAAGGTACTGCCTTCCATAAAAGTTTTTTTGAAACTTGACGGGGAACCTTCATATAGCATCGTTTCGCTCGCTTACTACGACAACGGCGGTTATGAGAGCACCTTAAAGCACATCCTCAGTTTTAAATAAAACCTGTTGCTTTAGAACCAGCCGGGGTAGTGTTCACGGTATTTTAGTTGATATTTTGAGTTTGATTGTATAAAGGTGAGTTTAAGGGCTGCCCGGAATTCTATATACGGCAGCCCGTCTTTTTTTCGCGCGCCTATCCTGTTGATATCACATAAAGGATGCGTACGGTCAGCGGCGAATAGTTTAAGAGGTGAAGTTTTTGAGCGCGCACACCAACAAATGGCAAGCCCTGGGCGTGGTCGGGGTAGGCATCTTCATCATGGCCATGAACGCGAGCATGATGAACATCGCGGTGCCGTTCATCGGGGCTTACTTTCAGAGCAGTATGGCGCTGGTGGAATGGGTGCTGATGTCTTTCCTCCTCGTCATATCCACGCTCCTGCTTGCCTTCGGCCGGCTCGGCGACATGTTCGGGTTCCGTAAGGTTTACATCCTGGGAGCCGTGATTTTCACGGTGGGAACGGTCCTGTGCGGCCTGGCCGATTCTATTTATCTGCTTATCGCTTTCCGGGTGGTTCAGGGGATCGGCGCCGGTATGACCATGGCCATAGGACCTGGGTTGATCACGGCGGCTTTTCCACCCACGGAGCGCGGGAAGGCTTTGGGACTGCTGGGCATCTTTGTGGCCGCTGCATTGGGCTTCGGACCCACCATCGGCGGCCTCCTCCTGAAGTACGCCGACTGGCGTTTTCTTTTCTTTTGCAGCGTGCCCCTGGGTTTGCTCATAACTCTTTGGGCGCACTTAGTGCTGGAACCAACGGCGCGCAAGGCGCAGCGTTTTGACCTGCCCGGCGCGGTGGCGGTGTTTTTAGCTCTTGGTTCTCTATTACTTGCTTTGAGCCATGGGCAAGAGTGGGGTTGGGCTTCGGGGGCGGTTCTGGGTCTGACGGTTACAGCAGTAGTTACCTTTTCGCTTTTTATCTGGCGCGAACTTACCTGCAAGTCCCCGATGATGGATCTGCGCTTCTTTCAAAACCGCCTGTTTTCGGCGGCGGCAACCAGCGCACTGCTTAACTTTGTGGTGCAGTACATGGTCGTCTTTCTGCTCCCCTTCTATTTCAAGGATGTGCTTATGCTGGACGCCGCCCGGGCCGGACTGCTCCTGTCGAGTTTCCCCCTGGTCATCCTTGTAGTCGGTCCTGTCAGCGGCGCCCTCTCTGACCGCATCGGCTCCCGGGGCTTAAGTTCCTTCGGGATGGCCGTTTCGGCCCTATCGCTCGTCTTGTTAAGCCGCCTGACGCCGCAGAGCCACTGGACGGAGATCGTATGGCCCCTCGTGCTCCTCGGCTTTGGTAACGGTGTCTTCCAGTCGCCGAACAGCAGCGCCCTGATGGGTAGTGTCCCTCGTACACACCTCGGTGTCGCCGGCGGCATCCTTTCAACCGCGCGCAATACCGGGATGGTAATCGGTGTGGCGCTTGCCGGAGCGGTATTTAACCAACGCCTGCCGGCGGCCGCCGCCGCCGTGACCGCTGCGGGCGTAGATCAGGAACGTTTGGCGGGACTCGCGTTTACCGGCGCGCTGCACGATACCATGTTGGTAGGGGCCGCCTTCGCTGTGCTCGGTATGATCACCTCCCTTGTGAGGGGCCCGCGCACTACCCCTACCGGAAGTCCTGCCGTCCAGCCCGGGAATTGAGGTTCAACGTTCAACGTTAAGCTTAGTAGATGGACCTCTGGGGTCCGTTCGAGGTTCGAAGTTCAAGCTAATACGGTATGAATTTCGGGTCAGTTCACAGTTCAGCTAATACTGCATGAATGCGGAGGTCCGTTCGAAGTTCGAAGTTAGTTAAAATGGATTGACCTTTCGGGTCAGTTCAAAGTAAAAAACAAGTCAGAATTCGGAGTCCAAGGCTGATGGCTGACGGCTGAAAGCTGATAGCTATCAAGGCTTTTGACTCGCTACTCGTGAGTCGTGACTTAAGACTTCTGAATTCTGTCTTCCGTATTCTGATCCCGGATTAATTCTTATTAGAAATTCTAATTTCCCGCTTGCTTTTTATTGGAATTATTGTATTATCAATGGTAGAGTTATCTGAGATGTCCGCTGGATATATATAATATCCGCAGGACGTATGAAGCAGAAGGGCGGTATTATACCGCAAACAACCCCCGGAAATCATAAGAGTCCGCAGGAGTACACCATAAGTAGCGGACTTATTGGAGCAGGCGTAATGGGAAAGCAGGGATACCGGTGCAGGAACTAAGATGGTCCCGGTGGTTCCGTTGCGGTAAATATGTGATTGAAAAGGTAAGCAGAAACGACTGGCCGGACGTGGAATACATCCGCCCTGTACCGGAGTCCGGGCACATATTTTACGATTTCGCCGAACTCGGCCGGAAGCGAGGAGCCCGGAAAGCCGAAAAGACTTACATCGTGCAGTGGTTGTTAAATCTGGATACGTCAAAAAACGAGGAGATACTGAATTTCGTCAATCACTTCGGGCTTCTCGGGTTGCTCCAGCACTACTACGGGGAAATAGCGGCGGTGACGCTTGAAGGCAAGACCCCCCTCCACTTTGCGCACAAACCGGGGGGGTTTTTGTTAATAAACGCCCAGCAGGTAGCCGACCTTTATCTCATCAGCCTGGAAGATTTCCTGGACAATGACCGCAGGCAGAAAGCGTTCGCCTCCGAGCCGCTGATTGTTTTTAAGAAAGAAGTGGAGGAGTTCCAGAAAGTCGGGGAACTGGCGCACCGCATACACAAGGCGGCTTTGGGCTCCGGCTGGCCGCTGCGGGGTTGGTTTTCCGCCGGCGGTATGAAGGAGCTTGCGGAAGCCGCCGATAACGAAACACTCCTTTCCGAAGCGCGGAAACGCCTGTGCGAGTCGGTAAACCGCAAAATCCAGTACATGCGATGGGTGCTGGCTCCCGGAGAAGAAGGGCGATGGTCGGAACACACCGGCTTCGACAGTTTGATAAGCGTGGTTTACTACCTGTTGGCCAAGGACATAGAAAGCAACTTCTGGTGCGGCAGGTGCGAGCGCTGCAACGGTTTTTTCCTGAGCTCGGTCGGGTCTCAGAGGCACTGCACCCGCCAGTGTGAAGACGCCGCCCGCAAGGCCAAGAAAAGGCAGGCGGTAAAGCCGGCAAATAAAGCGGTAGTTTAAGAATAAAAGAGAGGGAGGGTTTTCTTGACTCGTTCAGTCGATCGCCGAACACCGGAACCGGTTCCGGTTGTGATAAAGGCCTTTGACCTTCCGGACGCGTGGTTCCAACTGCTTTATCAGATTTTCGATCACGGCAGGGTCTATACCGTGGAACGGGGAAGTTTCGCCGGTACCCGTAGGCTTGAGTTCGACTTCACGGTCCTTCGGGTTGAAACCCCCAAAAAACGTCCCCTGGTACCCGACATCCCGCCCGACATTTCTGTTCCCGCGCCGAGCGATATCGGATACGCTGAAGAGTATTTCGCCCGTTATCTTATGAGTACGGAACGTGCGGAAAACGAGCAATACACCTACGGTGAGAGGATCGTCCCGGGGGTGGAAAAAGTGCTGGAAATTTACCGCCGGGACGGTTTCGGGACAAACCAGGCCTGCATCGAGGTAGCCAGGCCCGAGGACATCGATCTCGAAGACCCGCCCTGCCTGCGGTTGGTCGATACGCGCATCATGGACGGCAAGCTTCATTTCTATGTGTACTTTCGGAGCTGGGACCTGTGGGGCGGGCTGCCCACCAATTTAGCCGGGCTCCAACTGGTGAAGGAATACATGGCTTCGGAATTGGGAGTCGAGGACGGCATGATCACAGCCTGCTCCAAAGGACTGCACTTGTACGAGTATACGTGGGAGTGGGCCAGGCAGCGCATTCGCAAGCGGTTCGACGAACCGGACGCCGGCCTTTGACCGGGCGGCGGGAAACAAGGCTTCCCGCGGGTAATCAGAATCTTCCGCGCTGATGTTCTTTGCGAAAGTGCCTGGTGCGTTTACGCTCCGGCGAGACGGACGGCGGGACTAATTACCGGGCTTCCCGGTCGGGCCTTCCAGGAAATCGCCGTATTTGACGATGATGTAACCCGTAAGCAACCCGTAGATAAGATGACTTGTAAGCGAGACGACAGCGGTTGCCAGATTCACCGGCTCCTGGGGACATAGTAAAGGGCATAGAACTACTCTAAAAACGAGCCAGGATGAGAGCCCGTACACGGCGCCCTTAATGAGATAGAAATCAGTGCCCCACTTCAAATAAATAAGGCCGAGACCGACAGCGAGTATGCCGCCGAAAAGAATATGCCCGAATCCGCCGAGTAGAAGGTAACTTAGTTTTAAAGGGAGTTCCTCCATTTGGAGCATAATTTCCGCCAGAATGATCGGAGCTATGTTTTTGGTCATGCCAATATAAAAAGGTACGGCGCTTACGACCGTTCGTACGACGGTTGCCACGGTCCCTGCAATGAGGGTCACCATAATAAAGTCTTGGCGTAAACTTTTTCCCATTTGCCACCCCGGTGTCACCCGATATAACGTTAGTATGTCCGGTCGCGCCAACGTTTCTGCGTTTTTGATAGATTCAGGGTTCGATGGATATCCTACCTTTATTACCAGAAAACACAAAGCATATTAAAGAGGGGCAATATGGATAAAAAAAAGGTTCCCGCCTGGGTCTTGGCGTCTTTGGGCGCCGCGGCCCTGATAGTGGGCGGAACGGCTTTATACTTTACCAGAGGCGAGGCCCCGGAACCGGCCCGGAAAGCGCCTGCGGAGCAAACCCGCCCCAAGGATACTCTTGAACACGAGCCGTCTCCGAGCCCGGAACCAACTCCAACCCCGGCCCCGGCCCCAACACCGCAGCGGCCGGCTCCGGAGCCGGCCCCGCAACCTCAACCACCGGCCCGTCAGACCATAACCACTACCGGTGTTTACGTCGGACGGATCGACAACAACTTTATCGAAGTAGAAATTAACGGTGAACCGACAACATTCTTGTATCCGGCAGGCCAGGACGAAGAATTTTTCGAGGGCGACGATGTAAGTATCGATTACTTCGTAAATGAGAGAGGACAGCTTGAGATTGTGGACATCCGGTACCTCTCTCCCACCTGGCAAAGACCTCCGGATGTTGATTAAAATCATTTCCGCCGTTTTTTAACCACCTGCCGCGTAGCGAACGGCATTACCAATTCTTAATTCGCTATTTCTTTAGCGAAGATTCTTCTGTCTTAATATGTATTAATTTACGACATTTGGACGCCAAAAAGAACGCAATTACTTGCGATATTTGCAGGAATTTGATGTATTCTGCTGAAATTAGAAATTGAGATAATTTGCGGATATTCACCAAATCGCCAGTTAGTTGTATAAGGGATTGTCGCTAATATGCAGAAGGGTTCGGACTTGGCCGCGGCGTCATGCGGAGCAGGAAAGAGCCATCTTTCCGTAAGCTGCTTCCAATTCCCTTAAAAGATGCCATTATCGCGTGACCCAAATGTCAAGAGAAAGGGGTGAACCTCAACCGGCTAGGAACGGAGTCCTCGGACTTCAGTCAAGCGTTGTTTCTTCTCACGCGTTGTTACACCTTTATAAACCTTCTAGCTAAAAAAGGGAGGAATGATTATGTCAAAAAGGCGGAAGGTTGCTTCAGACGCCGACGTCGCCGACATTGACGGGATTGTCGCGGCCCTGGAGCGCAGAGGAATCTCCCGCCGGGAGTTCATGAAGTTCTGCGCCGTTATCGGTACAGCGCTCGCCCTGCCGGTGGACCAGATCGGTAAAATCGCTGAGGCGATCGCGGCGGTGCGCCGTCCCCCGGTTATCTGGCTGGAGTTCCAGGACTGCGCCGGGTGCACCGAATCATTCTTGCGGGCCTCCCGCCCGACCGCCGCCGAGATCGTGTTGGACGTACTCTCGGTTGATTACCACGAGACAATCATGGCGGCTGCGGGCCGGCAGGCGGAGGAAGCGAAAGAGGAGACCATCAAGACCGGCGGCCACCTGGTC
>JAGUUY010000144.1 GCA_020063185.1 Bacillota bacterium | reverse complement strand
TAGGACGTAGGACTTCGGACTTGATGATCTGCCTCTGTGGTGAACTATTTTCATCCTTGTCCGGGTCAGGTTTTGTGATGGGGCGGATTTTTTTGGTATAGTATAAAAGGTGGTTTCGTGAAAAAAAGCGAAGTTTGTGCTATCTTCCGCGATATGGCCCAAATGATGGAAATACTCGGCGAAGATGTGTACCGCATCCGCGCTTACCAGCGTGCAGCCCGCAGTATTGAGCATACGGCGGCCGACATCACCGTCATGGCCGCGCGTCGCGAGCTCACGAAAATACCCGGTGTCGGGCGTGAACTTGCCGGTAAAATAGAGGAAATACTGGCTACAGGAACTCTTCGGAAGTACGAAGAATTAAAGGAAAAAGTACCTCCGGGACTCCTGGAAATACTGAGGATCCCGGGGTTGGGCCCGAAGACCGCCAGGGTCCTGTACGGGGAACTGGGCATAGGAGGCATCGCTGAGCTCGAAAGGTTGGCGAAGGAAGGACGGCTCAAGAATCTCCCGGGTATCAAGGCCAAAACCGAAGAAAACATCATGCGCGGCATCGCTCTGTTACGTTGCGCCGGGGAACGGCGCCCATTGGGCACGGTACTCCCGTTTGGGCAGTTGGTGGTCGATGCGCTTAAAGAAGGAGCCCCGGTAAGCCGGGTGAGTCTGGCCGGAAGCATCCGGCGCCTTAAAGAGACCGTCCGGGATATCGACATCCTTGCCTCATCCGACGACCCCGAAAAGGTTATTGAATTTTTTATCCGGTTGCCGCCGGTGGCCGAAATTATTGCCAGGGGCGAAACACGGGCAAGTGTACGGACAAAAGACGGTCTGCAAATCGACCTTCGGGTGGTGCCGGAATACAGCTACGGCGCCGCTCTTTGCTACTTCACCGGTTCCAAGGAGCACAACATACGCGTCAGAGAACTCGGTGTCCGGTTGGGCTTGAAGGTAAATGAGTACGGCGTGTTCAGCGATAAGACACGTATTGCCGGGGAGACCGAGGAAGGGGTATTCGCCGCTCTGGGCCTGCCCTTCATACCGCCGGAAATGCGGGAGGACCGGGGTGAGGTTGAAGCGGGCCTCGAGGGAAGCCTCCCCAGGATCGTTGAATTCGGGGAAATTAAAGGAGACCTCCACGTTCATTCGGAATACAGTGACGGTGCGGCCTCACTTTCGGAGATTGCCGCCAAGGCGAGACAGATGGGGCTCCAGTGGGCGGCGGTCTGCGACCACTCGCAGTCCCTGAAAGTGGCCGGCGGTCTGGATGCGGCGGCACTGGCGAAAAAGAAGCACGAAATAGTAGCGTTCAACGCCGGCAGTGAAGACGTTAAACTTCTTTGCGGGTCTGAGGTCGAGATCGGTCTGGACGGGAGCCTCGATTATCCGGACGAGATACTGGCAGGTCTGGATGTGGTCGTCGCCGCGATCCACACCGGGTTCCGCCAGGGTCGTGAAGTCCAGACGCACCGCCTGGTGAGGGCCATGCGAAACCCTTACGTGCACGTAATCGCCCACCCCACCGGCAGGCTTATCGGCGAACGTGAGGGTTACGCGGTCGATTTGGAAGCGGTTTATCAAGTTGCGGCCGAGACACGGACCGTCCTGGAGATCAACGCGTGGTACAAACGACTCGATCTGAGCGACGTTGAGTGCCGGAAAGCGTCAGATAAAGGTGTAAAGTTCGGCATCGGCAGCGATGCCCACCTAATAAACCAGATGGATTTTTTAGCCCTGGGTACAGGTGTCGCGCGGCGAGGGTGGCTCACCGCGCGCCAGATGATTAACACGCTGAGTTATCGGGAGTTGACCGTTTTCTTTAAGGAAAAAGGAGTTTATTTCCATAATAACTGGCAAGAATACAGTTTGGAGGACGATTGAATTGGGTAAGATTAAAACCGCGTTTGAAAAGGCCATGGAAAAAGTCGATAAGCTCGATGTCGCCGGTATCAATATGGCAAGTTTGGAGCACGTCCCGAAGGGTCATGCCGCGGCGGCGAAATTTTTACGCAAAGAGAAAGACTTTGACCTGATTGCGGAACTTGAAAGTTACCATCGGGAAGCACAGGCGTACGTGAAGCAAGGGATGGAAGAAACTTTTCTCAGGAACATCCAGTTGCCGCAGACTGAGTCCGCGGTGGAGAGCAACGAGCGGGCGCTTGAAGGCCTGCTGCTCATAAAAAAGGATAAGAATGCCCTGAGAGGGGTAGCGAGTGAACTGGAACATTTATTCCGTTATTACGAACAGGCGCTGGAACATGCGTACAGCAACGCGAAGCAGAGTTTTACCGCCCGGTTCGCGCAAACCCAGC
>JAGUUY010000087.1 GCA_020063185.1 Bacillota bacterium | reverse complement strand
TTTTTCTGGATCTGTTTCACTGCGGCGCCGCTGATCCTGGTTGCCGTGGCCGTCGGTCTGTGTTTTATAGCCCAACGCCGTGGCCGGGGAGACAGCTTTTTTGCCCAGGTGCCGCAACCATGGTTTTTAAGTCGTCTGACCGTAGCGGCCGCCCTTCTCTGTCTTGTGTTTTTCTGTACCCAGCTCTTTACCAGTTACCGCGAGTACGTTACCGTACAAAAACTCTCAGCCCCGGTCGACCGCCTGGTCGCGGGTGTGGAAACAAACCTGCGCAAGCACCTGGTTCCGGAACAGTTGCAGGAAGCTCTCGACCAGGCCGCTTCGGATAACGAAAGCTTGATCTACCTGGCATTGATTGCTCTGGAACGGGATAGCGAAAGGATTGTCACCGCCTACCCCGTTCATCTGGCGGGCAGGGAGTTGGAGAGGCCGACCAGGCCTTGGGAATCGAGGTTCGACACATTACCGGACGTATATTATTACCGTATGACAAACACACCAGTTACTTTGCAGCAGTGGTTAAACCAAGAAATGGTGCAGCCCTACCTGGAAGGCGGAAACTCACGTGCTTTCAAGCTTTTCACTAAGTCAAAAATCATCTTTATACACGCGCCGCATGAAACCCCAACCCAGTACCGGATAGCATGGGCCCACCAGATTCCCGCCGCACCACTGGCAGGTTGGGCCGGGGCTACACGCGGGGCGGCCGATGCAGCCGGAATAATGTTTATAACCTATTGGCTGTTGCTGGCGGTCTGGGTATTCAGGGATGCCCAACGCCGCCCGCTGCCCGCGCTGCCGTGGGGACTGCTGGTGCTGCTCACCAATGTACTGGGCCTAGTGGTATATCTCATCAGCCGGCCGGCCCCCGTTGAATGTCCATCTTGCAGCGGCGCGCTCAGTCCCGAATTCGCGGTTTGCCCGTTATGCGGCTTGAGGCTCAAAGAAACCTGCCCGGCTTGCGGTACCAGGACGGAAACCCTCTGGCGGCATTGCCCCTCTTGCGGGGCCGCCTTGAATACGGGCTCGATTTCCACAGAATAGTCCGCCCACGGCGCCGAGGAGTACCCGCGTCAACAAGAGTTTAACCAACCCGTAACCGGGTACTCCTTTTGCGGAGTGTGAAAAACGACAGAAGATGTTTTATCGCCTAAGGGTTCATTTGAGTGGCTTTTGTGGAAGCCCCGGCGGATGCCGAAACCTGGGAATTAACGGCCGATACCCGCCTTTTCCCCCACGGCTTAAAGCAAGAGACAACAAGAAAAAATCAGAAGCGCAAGACTGATTGCGATACCAACGAATAACATTTGGCGATATTTAGATAGAAAGAATCATGCAGCGGGTGGACATTGGCGGCCTATCACCTCAACTCCAGAAGTTACTGATTACCCGCTTCATAACCTCAATGCTGCGGGCCGCGAAGCCGGCGATCACAGCCAATTCCTCTTCGCTGTACTCGGAGAGGGTTTCACTTATGGCCTCGGAAAGAGGAGTGAACAGCGGTCCAATTCTCTCTTCCCCCTCGGGAAGAGCGCGCACGATTACTTTGCGACGGTCATTCGGCTCTTTGCAACGCTCAACAAAACCTGCTTTCCAAAGGCGGTCAACGATTCCGGTTACCGCACCGGTGGTCAGGCCCGTTTCCTTGGCCAGCTCTCCCGCGGTTACCCCGCCTTTTCTGTAAATAATGTCCAGCGCCTTGTGGTCAGTGGTATTGAGCCCCAGCTTTTTCCCAATAAGCGTGTGGAAAAAGATGGTCAGCGTACTTAGTTCACGCTGCAAGTCCAACAGGCGTGCTGTCAGCGCCTCCCGCGACAGCGGCTCAGATGACAAGTTACTACTTCCCATATGCTCTTTTCCTTTATTTAAAGTTTTCTCTGTGTTATAACCGCTAAATTCTTTGAACTATTGACCACGCAAAAAGGTCATTTATCCAGGGACGTTGCCCAACTCGCAAGGTACACGAGCCCGCCAAGTCCCATCACAATGACCGACGCTATGCTGGAAATGGTTCCGAGTCTGAAATGTGTTGATACCAACAACGCAACCAGTCCTCCGAGGACCAGTATGAGGCTGGGCCAGAGCATCGCCACACCCCCTTTCCCGTTTATATCCGCAGCCTATGCTCAGGCACAATTATCTTACCCTTATAATATTCTTATATCACTAAGATAAATTATATTTCACCTGCACCGCCCTCGTCAATGACAAAACGCCCAGTGATCTGTAATGGGCCGTTGTGACGTACCGGTTGCCTGGGCTGAAGGGAATAATTAAAATTTGAACTAAGTTCGCATGACTTGCCTGCGCCATGGTAAGCACCTGGCTGCAGCGCTCTGTAAACTATGAACAGCCGGCCGGAGGTGAAAAAATGCAAACGGCACTCGTGACCGGAGGCGCGAGGGGCATCGGCCTTGCTATCGCCCTGGCGTTGGCGCACCGCGGGATTACGCGCCTGGCCGTTAGTGCCAGGACGGAACAGAAGCTGTCCGAAGCAAAGGAAGTTCTGGAGGCGTCCGGGGCCAAGGCGCTGGTCTTCCACGCCGACGTACGGGATTTCGATGCCATGGCGTCCGTAATCGGGGAAACCGACAAGTTATTAGGCCGAATCGACGTCCTGGTCAACAACGCCGGAGTGGCCCTGCGGACGCCGTTCCTTCACATGAGTCCGGCGGCGTGGGACGAAATCGTCGACGTCAACCTTAAGGGCGTTTTCGCTTGCACCGCCCTGGTTCTGCCGCGCATGCTCGCGAACGGAAAGGGCGTGATCGTCAACATCGCATCGGGCGCCGGAAAAACCGGCTTTCCCGAACTCGCCGTCTACTGCGCTTCCAAGTTCGGGGTGGTAGGCTTCACCGAGTCCTTGGCCAAAGAACTAAAAGGGTCCGGAGTAAGGGTCTACGCTGTCTGCCCCGGGAGCACCGACACCAGGATGTACCGTTCCTTATACCTGGAAAGAGAACCGGCGGTCAAACCGGAAGACGTAGCCCGTGTTGTATGCAGGCTGGTTGCCGGAGAACCGGTAGTGCCGCCGGGCCGCTGTGTCGAGGTTTACTGAACGCCGTCCTCTCAAAAAGTAGGAGACTCTATCAACACCGGAAAGGGCGTCGGTTCGGCCCTCCTGGCAACCGTCTTCCAGGCGATGAAAAAGCGCAATTACATAAACTGTTACTGCCATACCGTAAACGATAAGAATGTTGCCTCACGCAAAGTAGTAGAATCCTTCGGCGGCAAAGTGACCGCCGAGTACGCCGGGTTTTATAAGCAGTTTTAACATCTAGATCGACATTTCCCTCGTAACGCCCCCTCCAATCTTGCTAACGCTGATAGTATTGCTTCCGCGGTACTGAAGGATTAGCCCACGTACATAATATGATCACACGCGTAAAAGCACTGTGCGCTCCTTCCCCGTTCAAGCGTATTCCCTCAAGAGACACTGTATTAAAAAAACCTGCCTGCGGCCCATTTCTCTGGAAGAGACATTAAAGTTCCCGCCGTTACATGAAGAATAAACCAGTGAGAAGTAGGTGCGCAACATGAAGGGGGACATGTTATGGAAGCCGGTGAGGGCTATAGCCGTTGTCGGTCCTCCAGGGAAGCGGGCGAAGAGGCGGCGCGACAGGCGCTGCGGAAAATCGGGCGGCCTGTTATAACCTTTCTTTTCACTACAGAGGGTTATAAACAGGATGAGGTTTTGGAAGGTGTGCTCTCCCAGATAGGCGGCTCACGGTTGATTGGGGCCTGCGGGGCGGGGATCATAACCTCCGAAGGTGTACTGGAAGAAGGAATCGGGGTACTGGCTCTATCCGGGGAGGAGGTTTCCGCCGTTTCAGCCCGGATGGAGTTCTCTCCGCAACGGCCGTGCGAGACCGGCAGGCAACTGGGTGAAAAACTGTTGGCCGGCAGAACGAAACCATCCGGAACTGTAGTTATTTTTCCCGACGGTCTGGTAAGTAACATTGCCGAGATGCTGAGAGGACTATATGACGTTATGGGACCGGATTTTCAATATGTCGGCGGGGGTACGGGAGATAACTTCCAGTTCAGACAAACGTACCAGTTTACCGAAACCGGTGTTGCCAGTGGTTCCGTCGCTGCGGCTTTGATTTCCGGCTGTTCGTTTTGCGTCGGCGTCGGTCATGGCTGGAGTCCCGTGGGTTCACCGTTAATTATCACCAAAGCGCGCGGTAAGGTCGTTTACGAACTGGACGAGCGGCAGGCGTTCGCGGTCTACTCGGAACGGCTGGGTGGAATCGCTCGGGAAAGGTTTCCGGAGTACGGGCTCAGGCATCCGTTCGGGATAGCAGACGCTTCCGGCAGGTTCATGATCCGAGACCCGCTGCAAGTACGGGTGGACGGCTCG
>JAGUUY010000216.1 GCA_020063185.1 Bacillota bacterium | reverse complement strand
GGAACGCCGTGGCGCGGTATTCATGCGGGAAATGCTTGCCGGCGGCGGGATTGACGCGGTCACCTTTACCAGTTCATCCACCGTCAAGAACTTTGTGGCCGCGGTAGGTCCCGATGTGCCCGGGCTTTTTACAAAAACAGCGGTGGCCTCCATCGGACCGGTTACCAGCGATACCGCCCGCGAGGCCGGGCTGCGGGTGGATGTCCAGGCCAAACAGTACACGATCGGCGGATTGGTGGAGTCCCTGGTCGAGCATTTCAATAAATGATGAAGGATGAAAAATTGAACGTCGAACGTCGAACGTCGAACGTCGGACGTCGGACGGCTAAAAGGAGGTTTGCCAGTGGCATTTCCGGCAACGCGGTTGCGCCGGCTCCGGGTGAGCGAAGAAATGCGGCGTCTTGTCCGGGAAACGCACTTGGATGTCAGTGACTTAATCTACCCGGTGTTTGTCACGGAAGGAAAAGGGGTGGTAATCCCTGTTGAGGCGATGCCGGGTGTACAGCGTTTTTCGGTCGATACCCTCCTTGGTGAAATAGAAACGGTCGTAGCGGCCGGGATTACAGGCGTGATCATTTTCGGAGTGCCCGCCGCGAAGGATACCCTCGCCGCCGGGGCCTGGGCCGAAGACGGCGTGGTGCAAAAGGCCGTAAGACAGATCAAGGACCGTTTCGCCGGGCTTTTGGTCGCCACCGATGTTTGTCTTTGCGGATATACCGACCACGGACACTGCGGCGTGGTCGAGAACGGCCGCATAATAAACGACGCGTCCGTGGAAATCCTTGCCCGTACGGCGGTTTCTCACGCCCGGGCAGGCGCCGACATCGTGGCGCCCTCCGATATGATGGACGGGCGGGTGGGCGCGATCAGGAGCGCCCTTGACCGCGCTGGGTACCAGGATGTCGCCGTAATGGCTTACAGCGCGAAGTACGCCTCCGCTTTTTACGGGCCTTTCCGGGAGGCGGCCGATTCAAAACCGCAGTTCGGCGACCGGCGCAGCTACCAGATGGACCCGCATAACGCCGCCGAGGCCCTCACGGAAGTATCGCTGGACCTCGATGAAGGCGCCGACATTGTCATGGTCAAGCCGGCGCTGGCCTACCTCGACGTGATTTACCGCGTTAAAGAAAGGTTCGGCCGCCCGGTGGCCGCCTACAACGTCAGCGGCGAGTACTCGCTGGTCAAGGCGGCGGCCGCGCGGGGGTGGGTGGACGAACGGGCGGTGGTGCTCGAAATGCTCACCTCGATCCGGCGGGCGGGCGCGGACATCATCCTCACTTATTTCGCCAAAGACGCCGCCGGGTGGTTAAGCCAAGAATAAAAAAGAATACCAACGCCGCCCACGGGCGCGATGAGTATAAAAGGTTGGACGACACCGGCCACCGTTACACTTTAAATTGTAATACAACAGAGGGGAAGCGGTACTGTGATAGTTTCTTGGAATGCAACCAACGAATGCAACCTGAAATGCGCCCACTGTTACCGGGACGCGGGAGCGAAAAAAACAGAAGAACTTACCACCGAAGAGGGGCGGGTGCTTATTGACGAGATCGCCCGGGCCGGTTTCAAAATCATGATTTTTTCCGGCGGCGAACCGATCATGAGGCCCGACCTTTTCGAACTGGCTGCTTACGCCCGCGAAAAAGGGCTGCGTTGCGTTCTGGGGACAAACGGGACCCTGATAACGCCCGCTGTGGCCAAGGAACTGAAACAGGCCGGCATTATGGCTGCCGGCGTTAGTGTCGACAGCATGGACAAAAAGATCCACGACGACCTGCGCGGCGTGCCCGGTTCGTGGGACGCGGCCTTTGACGGCATGCGGGCCTGTCTGGATACGGGACTCCCTTTTCAGGTGCACACCACGGTCATGGACTTCAATTATAACGAAATCCTGGACCTCACGGACTTTGCGGTACGAATCGGCGCGCGGGGCCACCACGTTTTCTTCCTGGTTCCTACCGGCCGCGCGGTGGAAATTGCGGACGCTTCCATTAAAGCGGACCAGTACGAGCGGCTGCTGCGTAAGCTTTTGGAAAAACAGAAGCACGTACCGATTGAGATCAAGCCTACCTGCGCCCCGCATTTCCTCCGTATCGCCAAGCAAATGAAAATCGACATGCGTTACACACGGGGCTGCCTGGCGGGCCTCTCCTACTGTCTGATAAACCCCGTGGGGGTGGTCCAGGCCTGTGCTTATCTAGACATGCCCGCGGGGAACGTCAGAGAAACACCTTTTTCCGAAATATGGCGCGAATCGCAGGTGTTCAAACACCTGCGCACCCGCAAGTACAACGGCAAATGCGGCCGCTGTGATTACGAGGAAGTATGCGGCGGCTGCCGGGCCAGGGCGATGTACTACTACGGCGATTACATGGGCGATGAGCCATGGTGTCTCTACGGGGCGGCGGGGAGGAAGACCCAGTGACCGGGTTGGAGAAAGAACTGACCGAAGCGGACCGGCAGTTGCTGAGCGCGATGCAGCAGGGTTTTGCGCCGGTGTTGCGGCCTTTTCAGGAGATAGCGGAACGGCTGGGGGTCACCGAAGAAAAGGTGATCGCGGACCTCCGGCGGTTGAAGGAAAAGGGCATAATCCGGCGCCTCGGCGCGATCATCGACTCGCGCAAGATCGGATACACCGGCACACTCTGCGCGATGCAGGTACCCGCCGAACGTATTCCCGAGGTTGCAGGTGTGATCAACGCATTCCCGGAAATTACCCACAACTATGTCCGGGAGCACGAATATAACATCTGGTTTACCATCCTTGCGCCCTCGACAGCCCGGATTGATAAAATCCTCAAAAGAATTCAGGAGCAAACCGGTATTACAAACATGCTCAACCTTTCCGCGACTCGAATCTTTAAAATCCGTGTAAACTTTGACCTGGAGGGTGAAAGGTGACCGAACTCGAGCAGCGCCTGATTATGGAACTCGGGGATAATTTCCCCATCGATTCCAGGCCCTTTGCCGTGATCGGGCAACGCCTGGGCATGACGGAGGAAGAGGTAATCGCACGGGTAAAAGAGTTTATCGACCGGGGCGTGATCCGCAGGCTGAGCGTGGCCCTCAGGCAGCAGCATGTGGGCTTCACGGCCAATGCCATGGTCATGTGGCAAGTACCGGCGGAGCGTCTGGCAGAGATCGGCCGTACGCTTGCTTCCTTCCCGGAGGTCACCCATTGTTACGAACGCGAAACCTTGCCGGACTGGCCTTACAACCTTTACACAATGGTCCACCGGCCCCGCCGCGAGGAATGCCTCGCCATTGCGGAGCGGCTCAGCCGGGCGGTGGGCGTTGGGGAATACAAGGTACTGTTCAGCAAGCAAGAACTGAAACGCTCCAATCCGCAGTATTTTTCCGAAGAGAGGGAATAGGATGAGGACGGACCGCTCGCAAGCTTTGTTCGCGAGAGCGCAGGAATACCTCCCGGGAGGTGTGAACAGCCCGGTACGGGCTTTCAAGTCGGTGGGAGGCGACCCGCTGTTTATCACCAGGGGAAACGGCGCAAGACTTTACGACGCCGACGGTAACAGTTTCATCGACTACGTTTGTTCCTGGGGGCCGCTGATTCTCGGGCACGCCCACCCCGCGGTGGTGGACGCCGTCGCACGGGCGGCGGAGCACGGTACGAGTTACGGCGCGCCGACGGAATTGGAAGTGGAACTGGCCGAGCGGATTGTGCGGGCGCTCCCGTCGGTGGAAATGGTCAGGCTGGTGAACTCGGGCACCGAAGCGACGATGAGCGCGGTCCGCCTTGCGCGGGCTTATACCGAACGTTCAAAGATCGTTAAATTCGAGGGCTGTTACCACGGCCACGGGGACGCCTTCCTGATCAAAGCAGGTTCGGGGGCGCTTACGCTGGGCGTCCCGACCAGCCCGGGTGTTCCTGAGGCCGTGGCCCGCGACACCATCATCGCGCCCTATAACGACCTGGAAACCGTACGTGAAGTTTTCAGGCTCGAAGGGGAAAAAATCGCGGCGGTGATCGTCGAGCCGGTTGCCGGCAACATGGGGTTGGTCCCTCCCGCGGCGGATTTTCTTGAGGGACTGCGGGCGCTCTGTTCCGAGTTCCAAACACTGCTGATCTTTGACGAGGTGATAACCGGTTTCCGGGTTGGGTACGGCGGCGCGCAGCAGTTTTTCGGTGTTTATCCGGACCTCACCTGCCTGGGAAAAATCATCGGCGGCGGGCTGCCTGTCGGCGCGTACGGCGGGAAGAAGAACATCATGGAATTGGTGGCGCCGCGGGGACCGGTTTACCAGGCCGGCACGCTTTCCGGAAACCCGCTGGCGATGGCGGCCGGTATCGCCGCGCTCGACCTGCTGCAAAAACCGGGGGTTTACGAAAGACT